>JAGTRX010000046.1 GCA_018262285.1 Pseudomonadota bacterium
CTTGGCGTGCTGCGCCTTGTGCGCGGCCATGTTGGAATACCTGTGGGTGACCATCAGGCGCTCCTCCATGGAAAAATGGGTAATCGCGTAGTTGAGCAGATTGGCAATGGTCTTGCCGCAAATTTCCTTGTCCTGGCCAGATTCCATGGCATCGTGAAGCTGGTTGATCAGATCGACCAGAACCTGATGATCGTGATCAATATCGGTGTGGCTGGTTTTCAAGCCATCGTTCAATTCGATTCGCGACATTGCGACTCCTTCCCTGGCATGGTTTCGGCCGAAAAATCCTGTACCGGAACCAAAATATCATAATTTGTGGCAACAAATAATCGATCAATCACGATTTTCTGACCCAGCCCTATTCCCGGCGCATCATTCTATCCCAACCTGTCAATCCTCATGGTCATGCGGCGCGGCGCCGAACACCCGCTCCTTCAGCCGGAACAGTTCGTCGCGTGTTGCCGCCGCCTTTTCAAACTCCAGATTCTTCGCGTATTCCTGCATGGCTTTTTCGAGGCGTTTGATTTCCTTGGCCAGCGCCTTTTCGCTCATCGTTTCGTACACCGCCTGCTGCTCTGCCGCCTTGCGCTCGATTTGCGCCGCGCCAGAATCGTAAATGCCATCGATGATGTCCTTGATGCGCTTGCTGACGCCCTTCGGCGTGATGCCATGTTCAATGTTGTAGGCAATCTGCCGGTTGCGGCGGCGCTCAGTTTCAGCCAGCGCCCGCCGCATCGAGTCGGTCACCCGGTCGGCGTAAAGAATGGCGCTGCCGTTGATGTGGCGCGCAGCGCGGCCGATGGTCTGGATCAGCGAACGCTCGGAACGCAGGAAGCCTTCCTTGTCCGCATCCAGAATAGCAACCAGCGAAACCTCTGGAATATCAATGCCTTCGCGCAACAAGTTAATGCCAATTAGCACGTCAAAAACACCCAACCGGAGGTCGCGCAGGATCTCGACACGCTCCACCGTCTCGATATCCGAATGCAGGTAGCGCACGCGAATACCGTTTTCGGCCATGAAATCGGTCAGTTCCTCGGCCATGCGCTTGGTCAGCGTCGTCACCAGGACGCGCTCGCCCACTTCGGTGCGCTGGCGGATTTCGTAGAGTAAATCGTCGACCTGGGTGGTGGCCGGGCGCACCATCACCACCGGATCGACCAGGCCGGTCGGTCTGACCACTTGTTCGACCACCTGTCCGGCGTGTGTCTTTTCGTATTCGGAAGGCGTGGCCGAAACAAAAACGCTTTGCCGGGTCAGCGCCTCGAATTCAGCAAATTGCAGCGGCCGGTTATCCAAGGCCGAAGGCAGGCGGAAGCCGTAATTGACCAGATTTTCCTTGCGCGAGCGGTCGCCCTTGTACATACCGCCAACCTGGCCGATAGTGACGTGCGATTCGTCGATGAACATGATGGCATCGCGCGGCAGATAGTCGATCAAAGTCGGCGGCGGTTCGCCGGGTTTGCGACCCGACAGGTGGCGCGAATAGTTCTCGATGCCCTTGCAGAAACCAATCTGGTCGAGCAGTTCAAGGTCAAAGCGGGTACGTTGCTCAATGCGCTGGGCTTCGACCAGCTTTTCATTTTCAAGGAAAAATTTGGAGCGATCGCGCAGTTCCGCCTTGATGTCCTCGATGGCGCGCACCACAGTCGAGCGTGGGGTGACGTAATGCGAGGCCGGAAACACGGTGAAGCGCAGCGCTTTGTGCAGCAGATGCCCGGTCAATGGGTCAAAGAACTGCAAACCCTCTATTTCGTCGTCAAAAAGGGTGATGCGCAAGGCATGTTCGGCATGTTCAGCCGGAAAGATGTCGATGCTGTCGCCGCGCACCCGGAAAGTGCCGCGCTTGAAATCGATATCGTTCCTGTCGTACTGCATCTCGGTCAGACGCTTCAGGATGGCGCGTTGATCCATGCGGTCGCCGGTTCGCATGGTGAGAATCATGTTGTGGTAATCGTCGCGGTCGCCGATGCCGTAGATACAGGAAACGCTGGCTACGATGATGACATCGCGTCGTTCGAGCAGGCTTTTGGTGGCGGAAAGGCGCATCTGCTCAATGTGTTCGTTGATCGAGCTGTCCTTTTCGATGAACAGGTCACGCGCCGGCACGTAGGCTTCCGGCTGGTAGTAGTCGTAATAGGAGACGAAGTACTCGACGGCGTTTTCGGGAAAAAACTCCTTGAACTCGGAATAAAGCTGCGCCGCCAGCGTCTTGTTGGGCGCCAGCACCAGCGCCGGACGGCCGCTACGGGCAATGACGTTGGCCATGGTGAAGGTCTTGCCGGAGCCGGTCACGCCCAACAGGGTCTGGTAAGCCAGCCCGTCGCTCAATCCTTCCAGTAGTTTGTCGATGGCCTCGGGCTGATCGCCGGCTGGCAGAAAAGGTTGATGCAAACAGAACGGGCTGCCTGGAAAGCTCGCTTTTGAAACAGGATTGGCCTGATCGGTCATGATAAAATTTTGCCCCGGCCAAGAAATGGCCGTTAAACCCCTATTATTTCACGGAGTAGGTATGAGCTCTTCGATCTTTGCTGCGGTGGAAATGGCCCCCCGCGATCCCATTCTTGGCCTGAATGAAGCGTTCAATGCCGATACCCGCAGCACCAAGGTCAATCTGGGCGTTGGCGTCTATTTCGACGACGCTGGCAAAATTCCGCTGCTCACCGCCGTCAAGGCTGCCGAAGAAGCCCGCATGAAGGCCGCGCCACCCCGCGGCTACCAGCCCATCGAAGGCCTGGCTGCCTACAATCAGGCCGTGCAAAACCTGCTTTTTGGCGCTGGCTCCGAGATTTCCAGCAGTGGCCGCGTCATTACCGTCGAAGCCATCGGTGGCACCGGCGCCCTGAAGATCGGTGCTGACTACCTACGGCGCCTGCTGCCGCAGTCCGGCCTTTACATCAGCGACCCATCGTGGGAAAACCATCGCGCCCTGTTCGAGACGGCCGGTTTCAAGGTCGAGAATTACCCCTATTACGACCCTGCCACGCGCGGCGTCAATTTCGCCGCCATGAAAGCCTTTATCAGCGCCCTGCCCGCCAACGCCATCGTCCTGCTGCACGCCTGTTGCCATAACCCGACCGGCGCCGACCTGAGTGACGCGCAATGGCAGGAGATTGCCTCAGTCTGCTGCGAACGCGGCCTGATTCCCTTCCTCGACATGGCCTACCAAGGCTTTGCCGAAGGCATCGACGCCGATGCCGTCGCCCTGCGCGCCATGACCGCCACGGGTCAGCCTTTCTTTGTTTCCAGTTCCTTCTCCAAATCTTTCTCGCTCTACGGCGAGCGTGTTGGCGCCTTGTCCATCGTCACCGCCAGCAAGGACGAAGCAGCGCGCGTGCTGTCGCAGGTCAAGCGCGTCATCCGCACCAATTACTCCAACCCGCCGACCCACGGCGGCGCCATCGTTGCTGCCGTGCTGTCCTCGCCCGAATTGCGCAAAATGTGGGAAGAAGAACTGGCCGCCATGCGCGATCGCATCCGCGCCATGCGTCAGGGCTTGGTCGAACTGCTGACCAAGAAGTGCACGGCGCAGGATTTCGCCTTCATCAACCAACAGCGCGGCATGTTCTCCTACACCGGCCTGAGCGTTGCGCAGGTGGAACGCCTGAAGAGTGAATTCGGCATTTACGCGGTTTCCACCGGACGTATCTGCATGGCAGCGCTCAATTCGGGTAATCTGGAATACGTTGCGGACGCCATTGCCAAAGTCACCGCCTAACTGGAGTAGAACACCATGATCCATAGCCGTTTCTTGCCGCTTTTCTGTCTGCTGGCAGCCACCAATGCACTGGCCGCCGAAACCTACCAGTGCACCCTGATCAAAGACGCCGGCAAGGACGGCTACAAGCAGGATGCCAAACAACAAGTCGAATTGAGCATCGACGGCGGCAAGGTCTCACAGATTATCCGCATCAATGCCGCCACCAAGGATTTGAAATTCAAGGCCTGCGCCCTGCTAACCAAGGACGATAGCAATTTCACCCGCTGGTTTGAAACCGAGTGCAAGGAACTGGGCAGCGCCGACGGCACGCCCTATATCTTTGAGCCTTTCCTGCTCGGCGCCTATGCCGGCATTTCCCCCGTCATCAAGCCGGATTACGTCCATTACAAGCAAATTCAGGACGCCAGCAAATCGGCCGGCGTTGCCATTCCCGAGCGCACATTTGCCATTTACGCCAACCGCAAACCCATCTACGAATTTTTCTGTCAGAAGAAGTAGATTTTCTGGATGATCAAGCTGCCTGGCCGCTATTTGCGGTCAGTTGCTTTTTGGCGGCGCTGACTCAAAACACTAAAGTTCAGAACCGCTTCCCGGAAGAACGGGTAGCTTCATCCTCCTTCTGAATTGTCTTTTTCCTGCCTGAAGTGGCCACCGTAATCAGGAACAAAGTGCAAGGAATCATCATCGCGACGCCAAGCGCAAACATCGCCCAGCCGTAATTCGGGAATCGCCAGGACAACGGAACCAGGTTGGCATGCGCCAGTTCTTCCGCCAAACCCACACCGACCAGTAGCGAACCGATTACGTCACCCAGCAAAAATTCCCAGGGAATATCCAGTCGAAAACCCTTTGCCATTTTGACCTCGTTCATAATAGTGAACAAATAACACCTGCAAGCACGCCGTACATTACAGGAATCTGTCAGCAAATTCTTGCTTGACCTCGGCCATCAAACCCGGAAATACTCACAACTGTGCGCTGGGTTTGCATCCTTCTCGCTGCCAACCCAACGCAACAGTTTTGATTGCTCACCTTTTAAAGCCGAGACCGCCATGAGTTATACAGCATTCATCAGTCATGCCTCCAAGGATGCCGAAATTGCAAAAACCGTATGCCGCATGCTCGAAGAACGCGGCGTCAAATGCTGGATCGCACCGCGCGACATCACTCCCGGCAAGGACTATGGCGAGGAAATCATTCGCGGCATTGAATGCACGACGGCGATGATTTTGGTGTTGTCGGAACACGCCAACGAGTCGACCTTTGTCAAAAAAGAAGTCGAACGCGCTGTCAGCAAATCCAAGGCGGTTTTCCCCTTGCGCATTCGCGAAGTCGCACCGTCTGTGGGGCTCGAATTGTTTATTTCGTCAGCCCACTGGATTGATGCCTGGCAAGCGCCGATGGATAGCAAGATTGATGAACTCGCCAATTCGCTGCGCGCTTTATCGGGATTACCACCACAGTCCGTTCCAGCCAAGACGACTCCGGTGAAGAAACCGCTTGACATGAAAGCCATCGGAATCGGCATTGGCGCACTCATTGCAGTCGCAGCAGTGATTGCAATAGGCCTTTTTTTGAACAAAACCCCAGCCACGCCGGCTCAACCGGCAACGCAAAACGCCATTCCGGCGACGCAGTCAGTCGCTGTAACGGCAACACAAACGCAGGATTCGACAAGCGTCCCCGAACCCGCCACGACCACACCGAAACCAAGTGCGGCGCCCTCTGCGGCCACCCCCGTGCAATCCGAGCCAAACCGCAGCGGCGAAATTTGTCCCGACCCGTCAAACCCCTGCCAGCAGGCCGTTGCATTTGGCGCTTTCCGTCCGCATGAGCTTCCCTTTGTATTGCCAGCCGAAATGAAACTGGGAACGGCCTATCAATCCGTTCCCTTCTTCATGATTATCCTGGAGAGCAGCGCTGCACTCATTCCGGAAAACAAGAGAATAGAGGCTCAGAAGCTTTTCCCTGCTCACAAGGTATTCATTAGTCAGCGACTCCCGAATGAAGATCGCCCTGTCACTATCAAATACGCCAACACAAATCAGAATTTCAATTTCATGGCCGTCTATGCCGGCACAACAAAACAGGAAGCCGACCAACTTCTCAAGCAAATTCAGTCTGATTTCAAAGGTGCCAACGTCAGAGCGACGCGAATAGATCTATTTTACGGCGAGGCGAAATAAGCGCAGAGAGCGGCAAACGCAGCAGCAACACCGGCATAATGGCTGCCATGCCACGTTTTTTCACCAACCCCTATCTGCTGCTGACCCTGACTTCGCTGTTCTGGGCAGGCAACTTCGTGGTTGGGCGCGGCATCCGCGCCGACATCCCACCGCTAACCCTGGCCTTTGGTCGCTGGCTCATCGCCTTTTGCTTCATCCTGCCGCTCGCCCTGCCTCATCTCAAAACGCAATGGCCACTCCTGAAAAAGCACTGGAAAATCCTGGTTTACCTTGGTCTGCCCGGTGTTGCCGGGTTTAACACCTTCGCCTACATCGCCCTGCAATACACGACAGCGACCAACGCGCTGCTGCTCAATTCTTTTATCCCCATCGCCACCATCGCGATTTCCTGGGCTTTTCTCGGCAGACGGCTGAGTCCCCTTGCGGCAGTCGGCGTCGCACTGTCGCTGATTGGCGCCGTCAGTATCGTGTCACACGGTGAACTCGCCGTGCTGCTCAACTTGCAGCTCAACCGGGGCGACCTGTGGATGACCCTCGCCGTCCTTGTCTGGGCGATCTATACCGTCGGCGTTTCCAGACGTCCCGCCGGGATTCACCCCATGCTGATGCTGGCGGCGTTCACTGTCGTCGGCCTGATCGTCCTCGCGCCGGCCTGTGCCTGGGAAATCGCCAGTGGCCGGATCATGAACTTCCGCACCGGCTCGCTGCTGGCGCTGGCCTATATCGGCATTTTTCCGAGTTTTCTCGGCTTTCTTTTTTACAACCGCGGCGTCGCCGAGGTCGGCCCCAGCCAGGCCAGCCTGTTTATCCATCTCATGCCGGTTTTCGGTACCCTGCTGGCCGCAATTTTCCTCGCCGAAGTCCCCCAAACTTACCACTACATCGGCATTGCCCTCATTTTCACCGGCATCGCCCTGACCATGAAAAAATCATGATCGGCCGCATCATGCAATGGCTGTCTGGCAAAAGCGATCCGGTTGCCATCGATGATGCAGTCTGGAACCACATTACCAACTCGCTTCACTTTCTCGCCTGTCTTTCCAACGATGAAAAAATCCGCCTGCGCCAACTGACCGGGCAGTTTCTGGCCGAAAAGAAATATTCCGCCGCTGGCGATCTGGAACTGAACGAAGCCATGTGTGTCGCCATCGCCGCCCAAGGCTGTCTGCCCATCCTTGAGTTGGGGCTGGCAGCCTATCGGGGCTGGGTCGGTATTGTGATTTATCCAGACGAATTCGTTGTTTCACGCCAATTTGAGGACGAAAACGGCGTGGTGCATGAATTCGATGACGTCATCTCGGGCGAAGCCTGGCCGGGCGGACCGCTCATCATTTCCTGGCGAGATGCGCGTATGGCCGGCGAGGGCTATAACGTCGTCATCCACGAATTTGCCCACAAGCTCGACATGCAGAACGGCGATCCTGATGGCGTTCCCCGCCTGCACTCAGGCATCGGGCGCGAGGAATGGGAAAATATCCTGCTTGCCGCCTACGACGACTTCTGCTGGCGAGTCGACCGAGGCGAGCAAACCAGCATCGACCCCTATGCCAGCGAGCATCCGTCCGAATTCTTCGCCGTCCTCACCGAATCTTTTTTCGAGACCCCGCTGGTCGTTCGCGAGCAGTATCCGGACTTTTACCGCCTGCTCACCCGTTTCTACCGGCAGGACCCGGCAAGACGCTGCCGCGCCCGCTAAACGGGGAGGACCACGTCTATGACCTTCGTCAAATATTACACAATGTGTTAAATTCGGTTGCCAATAGGTTTATTGATCGAAAAACAGAAAACCGGAACCGCATGCGCCTCTTTCCATCCTCTACTCGACTGGGTAGCCGCCTGATGTGGCGCATCCTGCTGTTGTCGATTGTTTTTTGGGTGGCCATCACCATCTGTTTCGGCATGCTGGCCTGGCGCAAGGAAATCAGCGCCCAGGAGGCTCGCCTCAACGAGATCCGTGATAACGCCGTGACACAACTGGCCAATGATCTGTGGGAATTCGACGAGACTCGCATCAAGCTCCAGCTCGAAATCATTCAGCGCATGCTGCCCGGCAGCAGTATCAAGCTTAACGTCGTAAACGGTTCCGAATATCTCAACGGCGCCAACCTGCCCGCCAACCCGGCCAAAGCCCATCGCTTTGAACTTCGCCATCCCAAGTCGACCAAAATACTGGGGGTACTCACTGTTATTCCGGATTCTTCGCCGGCCATGGCGCGCGTTCGGCAAACTCTGGAAAATGATGCGCTACTACAAATTGGCCTCATCGTTTTGCTCGTTCTTACCCTGTCCTATTTTGTCAATCGCCTGGTCGTCCGGCGCGTGGCCGAACTTGGCCATTTTGCCCGATCACTTGACCTGACCAGCCTCGACAACCCAAAAAACAAGCCCTTGCCCGTCAGTTCCGGCCACTCTCCCGACGAAATCGACGATCTGGCCGACGCTCTTAACGGCATGCGCCAGCGCCTGATCGATGATGTCGCCGCCAACCGCTCGCTGCATGCCGAACTGGCGCGCAAAGCGCTACAGGATCCGCTCACGGCTCTAGGCAACCGGGCGCAACTCTCGGCACAGGCCAGAACCCTGTTCAGCGAGCATGCCGACTGCGAAGCGGCCTTTGTCTTTATCGACATCGACCGCCTCAAGCTGATCAACAACACCCTCGGCCACATGATCGGCGACCACCTGTTGCGTGCCATGGCCGAGCGCATGAAATCCATCATGCCGGAGCGGGTCACGCTTTTCCGTCCGGGCAGCGACGAGTTTCTGCTGCTGATTCCGGAACCCAGAAAAAGCCCGGGTGTCGAGGAAATCGTCCATCGGCTGCAGGACGTCATGAGCAAGGCTTTTGAAATCGAGAAGCACCTCATCCCCATCACCGTCACCATCGGCGCCGCCATTGCGCCCGAGCATGGCCGTGATATTTCAACGCTGCTCAAGCACGCCAACATCGCCCTGCAGGCAGCCAAACGCCAGGGACGTGGATCATCGTGCTTCTTCAACCCCGACCTGCTCGCCACCCTTAACGAACGCGTCCAGCTCGAAACATTGCTGCGCGGCGCGCTCGAACGCTATGAATTCGAGGTCTATTACCAACCCCAGATTGAAATCCGCAACGGCAAGCTGAGTGGGGCTGAAGCTCTACTGCGCTGGCGTAATACCGAAATGGGATTTGTCGGCCCTGACCGCTTCATCCCGGTTGCCGAGGATTGCGGCCTCATTGTCGCCATCGGCGCCTGGGTGTTGCGCACGGCCTGCCAGGAAGGACGACGCTGGCTTGACGCCGGTCTCGACCTGACACTCTCGGTCAATCTCTCATCGATACAACTGCGCCACGCCGGATTGACGGAAACCATTCGCGCCGCTATCGACGATTCCGGCCTGCCGGGTCACTTGCTGGAAGTGGAAATTACCGAGTCGATCATCATGGATGACGTCAAGCAGGCTTCAGCCTGCCTGCAATCCCTGCGCGATCTGGGGGTTCATGTCGCCATCGACGACTTCGGCACCGGCTATTCATCAATGGCCTACCTCAAGCACCTGCCCATCGACCGGCTCAAGATCGACCGCGCCTTCATCACCGACATCCCCGGCGATCTCAACGACACCGCCATCGCGATTGCCGTCATCCGGCTGGCCGAAGCCCTCAACCTTGAAGTCATTGCCGAGGGGGTCGAAAGCATCGAACAGGCAGAATTGCTACAGCAACAGGGCTGCCCTTCGGCACAGGGCTTTTTCTATGCCCGGCCGATGCCGGCCGGGCAGTTTCTCGACTTCGCCCTCAAGAACGCCGGAATTACTCCATTTCCAGATCAATCGTGACGCGAAGACAAGCCGAAGACAGTACGATTAGTACGGCGAGGCGAAGTCGAAAACATCGTTTCAGCGAAGGCTAACTTGGCGCAGCCAATGTTAAGCGAAGCGGCCATAGCTACAAAGTCACGGTTGAAAATGGGAATGGAGTTACGCCTCCAGCAGAAAGTTCTTGACCAACCCGGTCTGGTAATTTGATATCAGGGTCGGCGCATGGCCAACGCCCTGAATCTCGACCAGACGCGCCTTCGGGCCACGCACCGACATCATGCGCCAGTCGTCACGCGGCAGATAGATCGATTCCGCGCCACGGATGGCCAGGGTCGGGCAACGGATTTTCTCGAAAATCGGCCACAGGTCGACACTGGGGAAATCCGGTGCCTGCCGGAACGGTTCGGCCAGACCGGGATCGTAGACAAATTCCCAGCGCCCGTCTTCAGGACGCTGGCGCACCAGGTGTTCGACCAGGAAACGCCATTCCTCTTCAGAATGTTCGCCCAGGCTCCGCATCAAGGGTCGCGAATAGGCTTCGACCTCATCAAAGGTGGCAAAATCTGGCGCCGTGCCGATGTAATCGCGCATACCGCGAATAGCATCACCCACAATGCGCGGGCCGACATCATTAAGCACCAGGCGACTGATCGGGCTTTTCTCCAGGCTGGCCAGGAACATGCCGATCATGCCGCCGAGCGAAGTCCCCACCCAATGCACCTCTTCTACATTCAGGCGGGCAATCAGGGTAATCATGTCGGCCAGAAATTGCGGCACGCCATAGGCCATTTTGTCGTCCAGCCACTCGCTCTTGCCACGCCCGACGATATCCGGGCAAATCACGCGATAGCGTCCGGCCAGTGTCCTGGCCAGATAATCAAAATCGCGGCCTGTGCGGGTGAAGCCGTGGACACAAATGACAACTTTGGAATTGTTGGGATTGCCCCATTCGGTATAGGCGACACGGTGCAATCCGCCAGGATGTGCACAAAGCACTTTGCCTTCACGGTATTCCTCCCGGGAAGAATCGAGAGAACCTTCGCGCAACTGACCAGAATATGCCATAACAATTCCTTTGTGGTTTCGATTTTTAAGTATCTTACCACCAAATGCTGCGTGTGCACAATACTCGCAACAAATATCTCTAGTACTTTAGTTATTTATTTTAATATTTACTTATTATTCAATTTATTGGAAACTAATTTATTTTGATTGATTTCATTTGTCATTGTATTTTCCGCAACATATTGACAATTTGTTACAAACCGTCAACTTGTTAGCAAGCAATCGAACAAACTCACGTAGGTAACTGATTATTTAAGTTTTAATAACGCATTATCCAATAACGTTTTTTGAGCTCTCGCCAGGCACTGACATCGACCCGATTGGGCGCCAAATGCACCAAAATGGTACCCTGAGTATCGGTACGCCAGACTCTGGCACCGCGCGCTTGGTAACGCGCCAGAATTTCGCCTTTGGGATGTCCAAACCGATTGCGGTAACCCGCCGAAATAATGGCCTCACGAACGCCCACTGCCGCCAGAAATGCCTCGCTGGAGGAAGTCTTACTGCCGTGATGCGGCACCAGCATGACGTCGGCGCGCAAAGGCTTGGGATCACGCACCAACATGGAGGCTTCATCCCTCGCTTCGGTATCTGCCAGCAACAGCATGGCGCGTCCTGCTGTCTCGACACGCAGGACACAGGAAACATTATTGTCCGCAGCATCGGCAACAACAGGATGCAGCACTTCAAAACGTACTCCATCCCACTGCCAACCCTGCCCGGCCTGACAAAGCGTAGCCCCCGGCTCGGGAAACGAGGCATAGCGCTGATCCACTGCCACTGCTGCACGCACCGCAGCTGCACCACCGGAATGATCCATATCGCGGTGCGACAACATCAGCACATCCAGCCGGTTTATCCCCAAAGCCCGCAGATAGGGCACGATGACGCGCTGACCGGCATCGGATTCAGCGCTATAACGTGGCCCGGTATCGAAGAGCAGATTGTGCTGCCGGGTGCGCACCAGCACCGCCAGACCTTGGCCGACATCCAGCACGTCGATCCAGGCCTCATCTGCCAGCGGACGTGGCGGTGGCCAGAAAAACAGCGGCAACAGCAGGGCAATCCCCGCCGCGCGCCCGGCAAGGCCACGCGGCAAAAGCAGGAGCACCACCCCCACTGCTGCCGCCAAGGCTGTCCACAAAGGCGGTGCCGCTGCCTGCCAGACCGGCAGGGTCGCGCACCATTGCAAGCCGGAGATCAGCAGCGCCAGCAGGGCATGCGCCAGTTCAAGCAAAGGCTGCCAGGGCAGAATGGCGGCCGTCAGCGCCAGCGGTGTAATGACGAAGCCAACCAACGGAATGGCCACAGCATTGGCCAGAGGCGAAACCAGCGAGAACTGCTGGAAGATGAGCAGAAGCACCGGTAGCGAAGACAGCGTCGCTGCCCATTGCACACCGCCCCAGGCTTTGAAGTACTGCCGCCAGCCACGTTCGCTGCCAACCAGCGCCGCGCCGACAAACAGCAGCGCCCCTACCGCCCCGAAGGAAAGCCAGAAACCTGCCGACAGCACCGCCCAGGGGTCGATCAACAATACCGCCAGCAGCGCCAGACAAAGCACCCGGCTCGCCGCCAGCCGCCGCCCGGAATAGAGCGCCAGCGCCGCCACCGCCAGCATATAGAGGGTGCGTTGTGCCGGCACGGCAAAGCCGGCAATCAGGGTATAGAACAAGGCCGCCAGAAAGCCGGCCATAATCGCCGCCCGTCGCGTCGGACAGCGCAGCGCCAAAAAAGGTATTCTTCGCCACGCCCAGCCCGTCATCAGCGCCACCAGAGCGGCAATCATGGTGATGTGGGAGCCGGAAATCGACATCAAATGGGTAATGCCGGTACGGTTGAAGGTATTCCACAACTCGCCATTGATGGCGCGCTGATCGCCGACCACCAGCGCCACCAAGACCCCGGCGTAAGGGTAACGCGCCTCCGGCAGCATGGTCTGAAACGAATCGCGCACGGCGTGGCGCAGTCGCTCAACGGCATTGCCCGGCGTCCACACCATTTCCGCCAAACGTTCGGCCTTCTCGCCCGGCCGCACGTAGCCGGTGGCACGGATACCGCGTTCCAGCAGCCAGGCTTCATAATCAAAGGCATGCGGATTGGCGCTGCCGTGCGGGCGCTTGAGGCGCACCGTCAGACGCCAGCGCTCACCGGGCTTCACCTTCCTTCCAACAAGCTCTTTGCAGTTGGCGCAATCCCGCTGGCCGGAATACCAGGAAAGCATGATCTGACGTGGAATGATCGCTCCGGCAGTCTTCACTTCCTCAACCGCAAAACGAAAACGCATACCCTGACCGAAATCCTGAGGCAATTCGGCCACCACACCCACCAGTTCAACATCCTTGCCTTCCCAAACGGAGGGAAGTTGGTCGGCAAGGCGCAATTCAGCGCGCCAGGTCGCAAAACCCAAGCCAAGCAAAACACAGGCGACAACCCCGAGAATCCGCCCTGCCTTCCAGACACGCAAGCGCCAGGAAAGCAGCGCCAGAGCAATACCGAATGCCAGCGCCAAGCCCCACCAGGACGGCAATTCGGCCTGAAACTGTAACCAGACAATACCGGCAGCGAAAGCAAGGATATTGGTACGCATGGCGCAATTAGAGCAAAATGGCGCCCTTCGCAGTAGTTTTTTGATCGTCATCGCCATGAATTTTGGTAAAAACAACCCCCTCCTCATCAACCTCGCTCTGCAAGGTGGCGGCGCGCATGGCGCCTTTACCTGGGGCGTACTCGACTATCTGCTGGAAGATGGGCGTCTGGAATACGACGGCATCAGCGGCACCAGCGCTGGCGCCATGAACGCCGTTGTATTTGCCAATGGCCTGCTCAACGGCGGCGCCGATGGTGCGCGGCATGCGCTATCGGAATTCTGGACCGCCGTCGCCAAAAGTCTGCCCTTTGAAGTGGCTGTGCGCTCGGCCGATGGCGAAAGCGTCTCCCTGGCGCCGGGACTCAAACTGATGTTGCAGTGGTCGCATTACCTGTCGCCCAACCAGCTCAATCCGCTCGATATCGACCCACTACGCAAGATCGTCTCAGAGCGCATCGACTTTGAACGCTTGCGCCGCAACCGCAAACTCAAACTCTACATCGCCGCCACCAATGCCAATACCGGCAAGCTACGCGTATTTCATAGGCATGAACTATCGGTCGACACCATCCTCGCTTCCGCCTGCCTGCCGACCATGCACCGCGCCATCGAAATCGACGGCGAACCCTACTGGGACGGCGGCTATTCGGCCAATCCCGCCATTTTTCCGCTCTTTGAGGAATGCAAGAGCCGCGACATCCTGATGGTGTTGCTCACCCCCTTGCGCCACAAGGGCGACCCGCATAGTGCCGGCGAAATCAAGAGCCGAATCCTCGAAATCGCCTTCAATTCCACCTTCCTGCGCGAAATGCGCACCTTCGCGCAACTGCAGGAATACGTCTCGCGCCAGTGGTTCCCCATCGGCCGCTTCGAGCGTCGTATTGCCAAAACCCATTTTCACGTCATCGAAGCCGAAGACATCATTCGTGAATTGCCGAGCGAAACCAAGCTGGCCGCCAACAAATGGTTCTTCGAAATGCTGCGCGACTGCGGCCGCGAACGCGCCAAGGCCTGGCTGGACGCCAACGCCAGAAACATCAGTAAGCGGTCGACGGTGCAATTGACGAATTTGTTCTACTGAGCGGAGCAAGCTTTACCGGAAAGGCAAAGGATAATCATGCGCCCTGCACAAACTCAATTCGACATCAAAGCCATTCAAGTTTCCTGGCAAGCGTTCAATGACATGGCGCACCTTCGTCCAATCCACAACGAGGCCGACTATGGCCGCATGGTCGCGCTGATGAATTCCTTGCTGGACTCTGTCGGAGACGATGAGGATCACCCCCTGGCCGGGCTACTCGATCTGGTCAGCGATCTGGTGTGGAAGCACGAACAGGAACACCACGCCATTGAGGCTGCAGCGCCAAAAGAGGTGTTGCGCTTCTTGATGGATACTCGCAATCTGAAACAAGACGCCCTTTCATCTATTGTGGCGCAAGGCAATCTTTCGGCAATTCTCGCTGGCAGGCGGAAAATTAGCGCGACGTTAGCAGGCAAACTTGGCAAGTTTTTTGGTGTAAGTCCCGCCTTATTTATCCCGGCTTGACCACGTCGCATGAACAGGACAACCCCATGAATCTCGGCTCCGCACCTGTCTTTACCATGCGACACTTCAAAATCCTTATCGCTGTAATACTTGCCTGCATTTCTTCGCTGGCCAACGCCTGCTCATGCTGGCATCCGGAACCGAAAGAATACATATCGGCCGCAAGCCTGATATTCCGTGGCAAGGTGATGTCGGTTGAGGCCGACAAAACTGGAAGGCGAGCACATTTTGCCGTTCAGGCCATGTACAAAGGCAAGGATATCCAGCAGGTTGAAATCATTACCAGCAACAATACCTGTAGTTCTGAATTCAAGCCAGGCGAGGAAGTCCTGGTCTTTGCCAGCAGAATTCGAAATCATATTTATTTCACGAATATGTGCATGATGATTCCGTATCATGCTTACACCAATCGTGGCGATTTGAAATACCAGAAGGCACTCGAAGCTTATTGTCAAAAGAAAACCATGCTCACTGAAGCAGCAGTGAAGAACCCTGAAAATATTTCGGGTTGGCGGGAATTGGCCGCATTTTTCGTAGACTATGCCGATTACCCTGAAGCCAGCGACGCCTATTCAAAGGCGATTGCGCTGGCGTCAGGCGATATCGCCAACATCATGGGGCGCGCCGAAACCTATTTCAAGCAAGAGTTGTACGAAGAAGCCCTGGCCGACTATCGTCTCGCTCTGCGCCTGAACCCCGCTCTGGCAGAGGCCAAACGGGGCAAAACGCTCTCCTTGCTCTCTCTCGGCCGTCAGCGTGAACTTGAACCGGATGACCGCGATTTTTCTGGGTATCAGAACAGCAGCTATAGGCATCACTCATTCAGCAGCGCCGATCTGCGAGGCGCCTCGTTTCGTAACGTTAGGCTGAGCGAAATTGATTTCTCGAAAGCTCGCCTGGACGGAGCTGATTTCTCAGGCGCATACCTGTATAAATGCAATTTCTCCGGCGCCATGCTGGCGCACACCAAATTTCGCCAGATCAAAAATGGATATGAGAACAATTTCACCGGAGCCGACCTCGCGCATGCCGACCTCTCCAAAGCATACTTGCGAAGAAGCAACTTTACGAAAGCAAACCTCGACAACGCCGACCTGACGGACAGCAATCTTGAAGAAGCGACTCTCGACGAGGCATCGCTAAAAAACACAAAACTCAAAGGGAGCAGCTTGTTAGGCATTGACCTGCGCGGCCGCCAGTTCGTTTCCCAAGACCTGACTGGTGTCGATTTGCGAAATGCCGATCTGCGCAAAGCGACTTTCCGCAACACAGTCATCCATCTCACTACCTTGCCTGCATTTTTACTTTGGGCGGATTGCAAGGGCACCGCGCCAAATACCGCATTGAAAGATGAGTTTAGATCCAAAGACAGGCTCAGCATAGGCGAAACAGAGGCGAAAAACAGCCCATTGCAGAACCGAGACCTTTCAGGCTTTAGCATCTGGAACGTGAACTTTGATGGCAGCAATTTCTCCCGGGCGAATTTACGGAAAGTCAATATCCATGGTGGCAGCTACAACAACGTGAGTTTCAACGCCGCCACGATGGTCGAGGCATTTTTCAATCATGTCAGCTTTAGCAATGCCTCATTCCAAAATACCGATCTCTCGAAAGCGGTGTTACACGCAGTAGACCTGTCTGGCGCCAATCTCGAAGGCGCCAAACTAACCGGACTCTGCTTCGACCTCCGAACAAAATGGCCGGAGGGCTTTGACCCCATATCGCAAGGAGCCAAACCATGCCCTTAAGTTTGCTCAAGCCCCCCGCATCCGGTCAATCAAGCCCGAATGCCGCCGGGTCGGATTCGCGCAGGCCGACAGCAAGACCTGCTGGCTACCTACCAACGTGACCTGTTTAGCGGCGCGAGTGATGCCGGTGTAGAGCAATTCCCGCGTGACTACCCGGTTGGGTTCGGCCGGCAGCAGCAGGAAGACTTCGTTGAATTCCGAGCCCTGCGCCTTGTGCACCGTCATGGCAAAGGCGCTTTCGTGTTCCGGCAGGCGCACCGGCAGAATGGCGCGAAAACCGCCTGCTGACGCCGGGAAATAGACCATGGTCACACCACGTTCGTCGGGCAGGCAAATGCCGATATCGCCGTTATAGAGCTTTTGCGCATGATCATTGCAAGTCACCATCACCGGCCGGCCGGCGTACCAGGCGCCGCCCATTTCCGGCAGGCCTATCGCCATCCTCTGGCGCACCTGCTTTTCGACCAGCGCATTGATGGCGCGCACGCCACGCGGCGTTTCGCGCAGGGCGCAGAGGACGCGGAACTGATCGAAGGTGGCAAAAATTTCGGGCAGGAATTCGACTGAAGCAGCCTCCAACCCCGGTTTGATGCCTTCCAGCGCCCGCAAATAGGGCGCGAATCCAGCCAGGATGGCTTGCCGGGTCTCTGGCGCCAGTTGCGCCTCGCCATCCTGCAACCAACCCACGGTTTCGTCGCCCTGCTGCGCCAGCCAGCCGCAGGCTTCCGTCCCCTGCCCGGCCCGAATTTGCGCCGCCAAGCGGCCAATGCCGGAAGTGTCGGCAAAGCGGTGGCTTTCGGAAAACCAGACGACCGAATCGCGCAGGCCGGTAGCCATGCCAGTCGTGGTCGGCAAAGCCGCCTGCAAGCGTTCCACTGGCGTCGAAATCCAGCCGGACAAGGCTTGCAGGCATTCGGCACTTTTTCCCGCATCGGCCGAAATTTCGGCAAAGATGGCGCCCGCTTCCACTGCCGCCAGTTGATCCTTGTCGCCCAGCAAAATCAGGCGGGCCTGCGGCGGCAAAGCTTCCAGCAAGTGCACGGCCAGCGACAGATCGAGCATTGAGGCTTCATCGACCACCAGCGCATCGAGTGGCAACGGGTTGCTCCGATGATGGCGGAAGCGCCCAGCCTCGCCGGTAGCGCCAAGCAGACGGTGCAAGGTGGAGGATTCGCTCGGCAGTCGCTCACGCAACTCCGGCGGCAGGCTAGCGGCATTCTGACGCACCGCCTCCAGCATCCGTGCCGCCGCTTTGCCGGTAGGTGCTGCCAGTTTTACCCGCAGTTCCGGGTTTTCTTGCAGCAGACAGGCGAGCAGCGCCACTACCGTCGTCGTCTTGCCCGTTCCCGGCCCGCCGCTGATGATGGTGAGCCGCGATTGCAGGGCCAGCGCCACCGCCAGCCGCTGCCAGTCCGGTGCATCGCCCAGTCGTTGGGCGTTGCGGGCAAAGAGGTCATCCAGCAATCGTAACGAACCCTCATTTGGAGGCAAGTAAAAACCCTGCGCCTCAAATTCGTCATTCCGGCGGAAGCCGGAATCCAGAAGAACCGACGAACTGGACCCCGGCTTTCGCCGGGGTGACGACTGAATTGACGTTTCGGCGCTGGAACATCGTGCCAGTAAACTGGCCGCCAGCCGCTGTTCGTAATCAAAATAGCGATGCAGATAGAGCCGCCCGGCGGCATCGAGCACCAGCGGCAGAACTTTTTCCGAACCGGCCTCGGCCACCATGCCGCTAGCCAGCAATTTGGCGCGCAATTCGGCCTGACTGGGGAAACGCTCGGCCATTTCGTCCAGATGGGCACACACCTGACCCGATTCAATGGCCGCACAGACCAGTTTGGCGGCTTCGGCCAGCGGCGACAGGCTTTCTGCCGGCGCACCGGCCGCTTGCGCCCAGCGGCGAATGTGGCTTGCCAACCCTTCGGCCAGATCGCTCATCGTTTTTTCCTTTTCCCGGCAATCAGCGCTTCAAGCGAATCCATCGCCGCTTCCGGTGGCCGATGGAAATAAACGCCGGTCGGCTGACCTTCCGGCGTTTTCCAGCCGGGACGGACGCCACGCACGAACAGGTAAAACACCCCGCCAAAGTCGCGCTCGTAATCGAAATCGGGCAATCGCAATGCCAGATAGCGCCGCAACGCCAGCGTGTAGAGCAGGTATTGCAGATGGTAGCCATGGCCGGCCATTTCCTCCGCCAGCCGCTGCGAGGAATAGGCCTCGGGCGTGTTGCCGAGATGGTTCGATTTCCAATCCAGCAGGTAATAGCGGCCATCATGGCGGAATACGAGGTCGATATAGCCTTGCAGATAACCGTCCAGATCGCGGAAAGTCAGGCGTGGCATGTCGTAGTGATGTTTTTTGAGCCAGTCATTGAGCGCCTGCGGCGTCAAACCCAGCGCAGGCAGACGAAAGGCCATTTCAGTCAGGCGCTGCGGGTACGCTATCCGGTTGAGAACCATCTCACCGGCCAAGGGTGTTGCCAACACATCGTCAAGCAGGCGGCGCAGCATTCTGCTCAGGTGCGGCGTCGATTCGGCGGCAGTCAATCCGGGCAGATGCTGCGGATGCTGGGTCAGCGCTGCGGCGATGGCGTTATTCCAGCTTTGCGGATCGGTAAAGTCGATGTGCTCGAAGGCGCAGTGCACGCATTCGCCGGCCGAAGCACCGCGCGGGAAGGCGCAGAAATCATCGGGATCGGCGGGCGGGCCGTCGTTGGCACGACCGGCCAAGACCACGCTGCGGCCATCGTGATCAACGGCGGCGGACTCCTGCTCGGCACCGTGGCCCAGACTGCTGAAACTGCCGCTGCGCCAGCCCGGCGGAATATGACGTGGTGGCGGCCGGGCCGAAAAATCTTCCGGCGACGATGCCGACACTGTCAGCGCAATGCCGGCCGCCCGCGGCAAATCGGTCAGTGCCAGATGCGGCGCGGCGGTGCGCGCCAATTCTTCCCACTCTGCCAGAATTTCTGCGGCCGGGCGTTTGTGTTCGAGCCATTCTCCATAAGAACCTCCGCCACCCGCCACCAGAAAATTGAGCAGACTGCGCTTGCCCTGATTTTCCGTTTTCTTAAACAGGTAGCAACCGGCAATAAGAGTGCAGCGTTGCACCGCCCGCGTCACCGCCACATAGACCAGACGCATCAGCTCGGCATCGCGCTCGCGGCGCAGGCGGCGGCTGATCTCTTCTTTCTCGGCTTTCTCCAGCGTGCGGAAGTCGATCACCGGTTGCTCGGCATCGTCGTGGTATTCCGCCCCTTCCAGCCCGCCGCTCTTGCCAGGGTGGCCATCCCACAGGAAGGGACAAAAGACGAATTCGTATTCCAACCCCTTCGACTTGTGAATGGTGACGATATGCACCAGATTGCGATCCGATTCCAGCCGCAACTGGGCCACTTCACCGACATCGCTGCCGTTGCGCTGCGCCGCCAGCCAGCGTACTAGCGCATCGGGCGACGGATTGAGGGCGGCCTCCTGCTGCAGCAATTCGGCCAGATGCAGGAAATTGGTCAGGCGACGCTCGCCATCCGGCCGCGCCAGCAGCCGCGCAATCGCTTCCTCGCCAAACAACCACTGGCGGAACATGAAAGCAATGCCGCGCTGACGCCATTGTTCGCGATAGCGGAAAAAGCGGGCGGCAATATCCAGCAAAGTTGGCTCGTCGCGGTTCAAGGCTTCCAGCCGGCCGGCATCGTAGCCCATCGCCTCTGTTGCCAAGGCGGCAAACAGCAAATTCGTCCGCGCCGGTTCCAGAATGGCCAGCAGCACACGCTCCAGTTCCTCGGCATCAATACTGGCAAAAATGCTCTGCGGCGAAAGCTCGACACTGCCGACGCCCAGCGCCGCCAAGGCCACCCGGATGCGTCGGCCCTGACTGTGGCTGCGCACCAGAATGGCAATATCGCCCGGTTGCAGATTCTCGCCATCGAGCGTGATTTGTCCGGCCTGCCCGGCCGAGAGCAGCCGCGCCACTTCGGTAGACGTTGCATTCGCCGCCATGCGCAGAGCGGTATTGCGATCCGGCGAAAGGCCCTCGCCCCACGGCAGGCGCCACACCCGCAACGCCACCGTATCAGTCGGCTCGGTCTGGTCAATCAGTTCTCGGGGTTGCCGTTCGCCGCGCAGCACCGGCTCATAGGCCAGCCCCGGCAGGATGAAGGCGCCGGCATTGCGGCCAAACAGCGCGTTGCAACCTTCAATCAACCCGGCCACCGAGCGCTGGTTATGGCGCAGGGTATGGCGCTCGGTTACCTGCTCGCGCACCTTGAGGTAGGTGTGCAGATCGGCATTGCGGAAGCTGTAAATGGCCTGCTTGGGGTCGCCGACGAGGAAGAGCGTCGCCCCCTCCCTTTCAAGGGGAGGGCTGGGGTGGGGATGGGGTGACGTTGGCCTGCAATCAGCCCCATCCCCCTCCTGACCTCCCCCTTGAAGGGGGAGAAACGCATTTGATGCACCAAAAATGCGGTTGAAAATGGCGAACTGCAGCGGATCGGTATCCTGAAACTCGTCGATCAGCGCCGCTGGGTAGCGGGTACGCAGATAAGCAGCTAACCGGTCGCCATCGCTGCCGCACAACGCAGCATGGACGTTGTGCAGAATATCGTCGAAGGAGATCAGGCGCTGTCGGCGCTTTTTCTCGCGCAAGGCGCTACCGGCTTCGACAAAGAGCTCTCCGAGCAGGCCAAGGCGCGCCTGCTCCAGTTGCGCCATCGCCTCGTCAATCAGTGCCAGCAAGGTTTCTGCTGCCGCGAATAAGGGATGGACCGGCGTCGTACATTTAACCCTGGTGCGGTTTTCCAGCACCGAAACACGAAAGAGATACAGGTTCTGAAATTTTGCGGTCGCCAAGGCATCGCCATCAGCGAGATAACGTTCCCAGTCCTGCCTCGCCTTCTCGACTGTTTCGGGCTTGTAGTATTTGAGGTTAGGCAGTGCATCAAGAATGACCTGCGCCGCGCCCTCCCAACAAGCCGCCGCATCGGCAAAGGCCGCATCGATAGGCGCACGGACGATGGAGCCCGACACCTTGCCTACCCCCGGCAAGCCAACCGGACGCGACATGGGCTTGGCAAGATGGCGTTTCAGCAGTTTGGCCCAGGATTCCGGGCTATCCTTGCAGGCCAGCAGATAATCCGCCAACTCCGGCGAAATAACGCCGCCGGCCACATGCCGCCGCCAGAAATCCTGCACCGCCTGCAGCAAAATTTCCTGATCGTTTTCCACCAATTTCAAGGCAAACGGCAAGCCGGCGGCAAAGGGCGTGTCGGACAGCGCCCGCTGGCAAAAGCCGTGAATGGTGAAAATCGCCGCCTCGTCAAAGGCATGCAGCGCCGCTTGCAGCCGCGTGGCCAACAAAGACCGCTCGAAGCGCTGTTCCAGCGAGGTCATCAACGCCGGCACAAAGGGATCGCCGCCCTGACTGCCATGTTTGAGCCAGGCCAGCGTCTCGACAATGCGGCTGCGAATGCGCTCGCGCAACTCGGCCGTGGCAGCATTGGTAAAGGTGACCACCAGAATCTGATCGACCGGCAAACCCTTTTCCAGCAACAGGCGCAGATAAAGCCCGCAGATGTTCCAGGTCTTGCCCGTACCGGCAGAAGCTTCAATCAACTGCCTGCCCTGCAATGGACAGGCGAAGACGTCAAAATCAACGGCAGCTGCGGTTGTGCTCATTCAGAAAATCTATTTTTCGCCACGAAGCGCGGCACTTGATCAGTCAGGAGCAAATATTTTTGCATGGAGCAATTCTGGCAATAAACGGCAGAGACTTTACTTCAAATGCCCAGACTGGTCACTGAAAGCAACGCAACTTCAGATAAAAACGATCATTGAATAGAGCGTCACCATCCCATTTCCATTAAGAACCAACGTTGCAGCACTTCGCTCGCCCAAGGTGTAAGCTTATAAGTTTTGGTTGTAGTCCATCTGGATTTTTGTCCTATCCGGGTCATCACGTTGATCAGAAATCACTTTCACGCCTAGTTTGGGAATGACATGAGTTACCTCCTGCACGTCTGGGAAGCGCCTAAGGCTTCCAATATCGAAGAAGCCGTTTCAATTGTTTACCACAGCGACAAGGATGTTGGACTGAGCCCGATATTCCACGCTTTTGCCAAGGCACTGACTGCCGTTTATCCAGATTCCAGCGCTCCTGGCCAGGATAATTGCGTCTGGGCAGACAATCCGCTCGACGGAAGAACCCGCCAACCAGTCATGGTTCTGAGCATCACGGATCATGCCGTTGCTATGCCGCTGTTCGAATTCATCGCGCACACAGCCGCCGACTACCAACTGCACGTATTCGACATGCAAGCCGGGCAACTCTATTGCCCGAATCGCACCATCGTAAACGACAATGGCCAGCGCACTCCCTTTCCGGAACGATACGATCCAGACTTTGCAATGGCAATGCATATGGACGAATGCTGCCCCATTTTGCTTGATCCCATTTCCCATGCTGAAAAGTCGATCTCTCCACCGCAAGTCAACAGGCAAGCCGGCCATCGTATCGACGTGGAGGACAATAACCAGCACTTCCCTCTTCCTGAATGCGACCCTATCCCGGCAAAAGCCAAGGCTGAGGACGACAGCGTCCTCATAGAACCTCCTTCCCTTGCCGGTGAGTCGATACCCCCAACTCAAGAAGATGCTCCCAGACCGGAACATCCGCAATTGCTTTATCCGTGGGGACACGTAGAGGATATTCTCTGCGTCGCCATTTCTCCTGATGGTAAATATTGCCTGACCGGCAGCAAAGACTGCAGCGTCCGCCTATGGGATGTCGCCACCGGCGCTTGCCTGCTCAATCTGCAGGGACACGCCGACGCCATCAACTGCCTAAGCTTTTCCAGCGACGGCAAACAATGCCTGACAGGAAGCAGCGATGCCACCACCTGCCTGTGGGATTGCGAATCAGGCCAGCGGCTCCGGGTATTGCAACGCCATCAGGACGAAGTCACCAGCGTCGCTTTTTCCGCTGACGCTAGCCAGTGCCTGACTGGTGGCCTTGATCAAAACGCCTACCTTTGGGATTTACAAACCGGGAAATGCCTAAAAACATTGACCGGACATACCGGCGCAATCCGGGGATTGGTCTTTTCCGCTGACGGCAGCCAAGGCCTGACGGCAAGCGATGACCAAACCGCGCGGCTGTGGGATCTTCAGGCTGCAGAGTGCCTGCAGCAATTGCAAGGACATACGGGTGAAGTCACCAGCGTCGCCTTTGCGGCAGATGGCAAGTCCTGCCTGACCGGATCACGCGACCAGACAACGCGCCTTTGGGATACACAATCGGGCACCTGCCGGCTGACCTTACAAGGGCATGCCGATACGATCACCAGCGTGGGCTTTTCTGCCGATGGCCGCTGCCTTACCGGCAGCAGCGACGGCATGCGCCAATGGGACCTCCAATCCGCCGCCTGCCTGAAAATTTTCAAAGGACCGGAGAACCTATCCTGCGCAGCACTTTCCCTGCAGGGGGATTGTTATCTCGCAGCAGATCACAATCATTCTGCCCATTTTTGGGATACCCAATCCGGGGACTGCCTGCAAATCTTCTACGGACATGCCAATCCCGTCTCGGCCGTGGCGGTTTCCGCCGACGGCCGCCGCTGTCTGGTGGCCGGCGAAGAGGATGTCGCCCGCCTCTGGAGTGGCAGTGTCTGCAAAACCGTCCTGGTGGGACATGAGGACGGGATCACCAGCGTCGCACTCACCCCCGACGGCCGCATGTGCCTGACCGGCAGCCGTGACAAGACAGCCCGCTTGTGGGATGCCGAAAAACGCAAGAGCCTGCTTACCCTTGAAGGCCACCGGGACATAGTCAGCAGCGTGGCTTTCTCTGCCGACGGCCGCCGCTGCCTGACCGGCAGCCATGATGGTACAGCACGAGTATGGGACACCCACACGGGAGTCTGCCTCAAGACATTGAGTGGGCACAGCGACAAGGTGACGAGTGTCGCCCTCTCCGCCGATGGCAGCCGCTGCCTGACCGGAACGCATCACGACGACAAAACGGTACGCCTGTGGGATACGGAAACCGGCAAATGTCTCTTTGCCTTGCGTGGGCACGCCTATGGCATCACCAGCGTGGCATTTTCCGCCGATGGCCGCCGCTGCCTGTCCGGCAGCCATGATTGCACTGCCCGCCTGTGGGACACGCAAAACGGACTCTGCCTGTTCATTCTGCAAGGACATGAAAAAGAGGTTTCCAGCGTGGCGCTATCCGCCGATGGTTGCCAGTGTCTGACCGGCAGCCAGGACATGACGGCGCGAATGTGGAACACCGACTCCAATGTCATCGAAGCGATGCGCCTGAAATGGATGCGGCGCATGTCACTCAAAGGCAAGCCCGATCTCGAAGCCTGGCGGCGCAACTTGGCGGGATTGAAACTGGATGACGCCCTGGATGAAAACGCGCAACGCGACAAGCAAGGCATGCCGAGAAAAGCCCCCGGCATCACACCGCTGGGCAGAAACCACGGATTGCGTTCGAAACTGTGGTCATACATGATCGACACCGAAATCGCCCCCTGCATCCTGATCCTCTGCGGCCATACCGCCGGAATCACCAGCGTGGCGCTAACCGCCAACGGCCGCCGCTGCCTGACCGGCAGCGTGGACAATACAGTCCGCCGCTGGCATGCCAAAAAGGGAAACTGTCTAGCCTGGAACTGGGCCGCCGGCAAGGAATGGTTCTGCCTGGACGCGCGCCGTATCGATGAGAATTGTACCGTGGTCAAACCGGGTTCGTTGCTGCAAACCGGTAGCCGTGGCGTCAGCAACCTGAAACTCGCTGAAGCCGAGAATGAAAATTCGGCCCGGCTTTCGCTTCAATGGCCCATCGGCGATTTTCCGGAATTTCTGCATAAGAAGAAAAAGAAGCTTTAATGCCGTCATTCCGGCGAAAGCCGGAATCCAGAAAAATCAACGCACTGGACTCCGGCTTTCGCCGGGGTGACGAAATTTGGCGAATCAGAAAATTCTTGTTTGACCGTCCAATTGTGTCAAGAACGGGTCAGCCGCGCACGCGGCGAATTGTCTCTGCCCCCTTTGATGTGCTGGAGCAGATCAAGAATCTGCTGGCCGCTTGACCGCCTCATGCAAAAGGGCGGCCATTGCAGATCGCCGTTTCTTTTCGTACCGACCCGTCGACCGTCAACGCACCGAGCGTTCCTCCTTCCAGGTCACGCCGTCATCGCGCGTGAGGTAGAGTTGTCCGGCATAGGTCATAAGCAGAAAATTCCCGTCTGCCGGCAGCTGAATCAAGCGCGCGGATTGATTCGGAAGCGGCCCAGCATTCGTCCAGGTGCGGCCACCGTCGGCGGTTTTCCAGAACGAATTAGTCAATTTGGAGGGATCGAAGGCCGGAATGCTTTCGATCCGGATACCATAGCCCTTATTGGTATCGCGGAAAACGGGCTGTCCCATCCAGTTCGGCGAATCACGCTTCTCCCAAGTCTTTCCCCAGTCACGTGTGACAAATAAATTCTGGGAGATGTTGGCACCAGACATGGAATAAATGCTCCCGTCCGGCATAGGCGAATACGCCAAGCTGTAGCGTTCGATGGGGTTTTCGTGCCAGAGTTTGCGCTTGATGTCGTAGACATGGAACGCCACGTTGAGCGTGAATTGCACCGAGCGGGTAACCACGACCAAGGAATCTCCCGCCATAAAGGCGTCGGCCTTTGTATCCATGGCCGGGTTGGCAAACATCTCGACGGGAATCCGTCGCATCTCGGTCCAAACCGGTTTCTTCAAATCCGGGCAACTCAACACCACGATATTGCGCCGATCCTGGGCGACGACGATCCCGCCAAGGTCGGGATGCTCGCCGATGAAGCGAACCGAGGCGTCATGCAACGGAAAAGGCAGCGGAGTCCAGGTGTCGGCGCCTGCAGATTTCGCCAAGATCAGGCTTTGATCGGTACCGGCATACAGCGTTCCATCCCGGGCCACGTGCAGCGAAAGGATGGTATTGAGCGTTCCGGTATCCAGCCAGCTCCAACGCCCTTCGGAATCCCTGCGCGCGATCATTCCCAGCGCCTCGCCAAAGAGTATCTCCTGGGTCGTTGCAGGACGTTGGCCAGCGGCACACTTGCCTCTGTCGATGCAACTGGTCTCCGCCGGATGCGGATCGTTGAGGAACATCGAGAACACTTGGCTCTTCACGAGTCGAGGGCGTGTCTCTTCCCCGATAGGCACCAGCCAGTCGAGGGCGCCTTTACGCGCGGAAACCGCAACGGCCGGATCAAGCGAGGCAATGACGTTTTGCGATTCGAACGGCACGCGCGAGAATGCGAGCCGGTAGAGCCGGGTATTCGTAGGGTAATAGGGGCGCAAGTACAGGATCGTTCCGAG
Source organism: Pseudomonadota bacterium (assembly GCA_018262285.1). Taxonomy (GTDB): domain Bacteria; phylum Pseudomonadota; class Gammaproteobacteria; order Burkholderiales; family Rhodocyclaceae; genus UBA1934. The sequence goes on from JAGTRX010000046.1 coordinate 27,016, forward strand.
ATCCGTGACCTTGCCTTCTTCGATCAAGAAGCGCCCATGCTTCGGGCCGAGATCAGCCCACGAATTGATGGATATGTAGCCATGCGCAGAACTGCCGAAACGGCTGAGAAAATAGGTGCCTGCCGGCAAGGCGCCGACATAGAGTGAATAGCCGGCATAGGGCGGCGAACGGTTGATGATGGAGTGCTTCTCGCCGGTACTCTGATTGAAGACCGTCAGTTCCTGCCACTTCTCGAAGAAGGTTCCGATATTGCGATTGGAACTCGCCTTGACAATGAGCACCCCTTCCTTGGGTGCGAATTTGATGGCTTGCGGTTCGATCGCGGCCCGCTGTTCAGGCGTGACCGCACAACCGGCGGCAAGAGCGATTGCGAAGACAAGAATGAATGCTTTGGACGGACGAGCAAGGCGCTGAAGGCCACTAAGGATTGATGTCATGAAAGATAGGAGCGTTGTTAAGGAAAGGAAATTCAACCGCATTCCCCGAAGTATCCCTGTGACCGCAGCCCATCGTCAACCGCGATTTCCCTTCCGATTTCCGGATTTCCTCACCCGGTTTTCCCCATAACCCGTGTCTGTTGCCCGAAGGCCGAAGGGGTCAGAGACATTTAGCTATTCTCATTCAGGCTTGCGATAAGTGGCCCAAATACCGCCTTTACCAATCGCTCAAATTCGGCACCAAGCGGGTCGACCACGCCGCGCAGCACCAACCGCCAGACTGGGTCATCGCCTTCACCATGGCCACGTCCGCTGGAATCGAGCCATTTTGCACGGGCTTTGTCGAGGCGTCCGCCTTCCGAAACATAGACCCAAGCGCTTTTCGGGAAAAAATGCAGCGGCGCCAATAATCCGGCCCGGTAAAGGCGCAACAAATGGGCCAGTTGTTGTTGCGCTTCTTCCGCCGCCAACGGTTGCAGCGCATAGCTGCCGTCGCGCCCGTGCCAGAGGGTTTGCGCCGAGACATTTGGCAGGCTAGCGGCGCACAGAAACAGGTGCTCGATCCAGCCGGACAGGTAATCGCTGGCGCGCAATTCATCGTAGCGGTAGCGAATCAGGCCAGCGGGTCGTAGATCGGCAATTTCGCCATGCAATTGCCAGCGCTCGCCGGCCAGTTCAAACTCGAAAAGTGCCGCTTGCGGCGGCAGGCAGGGAGTTGCCAATAGCGGCACCAGATTGGCGGCAAATTTGCGGCATTCTTCCACTTCACGCGCCAGCAGCCGCTCGCCGAGGACACCGGGTGGAAATTCGTTGCCGGCGTGGGCCAACGCCTCTGCCTCGGCAGCTTCGCCCTTAAGCAGCTTTGGCAGCAGGCGTTCAGCCAGCCGCTGGCGACCGCGCCAATCGGAAAGGAAAGGTTCGTCATCCTGCAATTCTTCCGGGCTTTCAGGTAGACGGACGCTGAGCCGCTGCAGTAGCGCCTTGCCGGGATGACGGAAAAAACGGATCAGCTGTTCGAGGCTCACCGAACGCCACTCCTCACCCGGAGGTGCCAGCGGTGCGCTGAAAAATAGCGCCTGATCACTGCGGTCGAGCGCCGATTCATCGGCTTCTTCGTCTTCTTCAGCGAATTCATCCGCCATCGCAACAGGCAGGCATTGTGCGCCGAGGCTGGCACGCAAGGCTCGGCAATATTCCTGATTGAAGCTGCGGTGGCACTCATCGACTTCGCCAGCAAAATACGCTTGGGAGAACGGCTGCAGAGGATGGTCGACCAGCAAGCGGCAGCGTGCCGCTTTCAGGCTTTCCGGATCGGTGGGGTTGGCGGCTGTGGCCATGGCCAAGTAATCAAGCAATTCAGCCAGCAGCACCGAGGGCGGACGAACGCTGTCGTCACGGATGCTGCGGCCGCTGTAGCTCAGATAAAAGCGCTGCCGCGCTGCCAGCAGCAGGTCTAGAAAGAGGTTGCGCTCGTCCAGCCGGCGCTGGCGGTCGCCACGCTGCGGGAAACGCGCCATCAGGTCGAATTCCGCCGGGCGCTGGCTGCCGGGGAAAGCGCCATCATCCATGCCGATCAGGCAGATGACCTTGTAGGGCAGACTGCGCAGGCCGGCCAGGGCGGAAAAGGTGAGCAGGCCGCCGGGAACGGCGCCACGCGCCGGATCGTCAAGCACTGCCGTCAGCGCGGAACGAACCACTTCGCCGGCCACTGGCGTGTGCAGCCCACCCTGCGTCATGTTGCGGTGCAGTTCGCCGATGGCGGCGCGCACGACATTGAGATCATCCAGCCACTCATTGCCAGCGGGGATGAAGCGTTCGAGAAATTCATTGAGCAGGCTTTGCCAGCCGGCTGCGTCACGCGGGCGCGACCATTCGCGTTGTGCCCATTCCAGCACCCGAACGAATTGCCAGAAGGCACCCAGCGCCTTGGCGGCGCTGCCTTCCGGATTGCCGGCGCCGATGCTGCCGGCGATGACCGTATCGCGGGCAGCGTTGCCGTCGCCCAAGGCATAGGCCAAAAACAGGCGATTGAGGCCATCGGCCAGCGTGTGCTTTTCTTCTGCCGGCAGGCCGAGCGTCTGGCGCTGGCCGCCATCCAGCCCCCAGCGCATGCCAGTTTCGTTCATCCAGTCGTGAATGCGTTCGAGATCGTCGGCGGCAAGGCCAAAGCGCGCTGCCACTGGTGCTTGCTGGAGCAGATCGAAAACGCTGCTGGCGGCAAAACGTGAATCACACAGGTCGAGCAGGCGATCAAGGACGGCGGCCACAGGATTGATGCGGGTCTGGGCGCGGCCGGTAATCTGGTAGGGAATGCGGCGGGATTCCGGCGCGGTACCGAAAACAGCGTCGATGAGTGGCGCGGCGGCTTCCAGATCGGGGGTTAAAACCAGAATATCGCCGGGCTTGAGTATTTCATCTCCGACAAACAGGCCGAGCAACTGATCTTGCAGCACTTCCAGTTCGCGGGTCAGCGAATGGCAGACGTGGACTTCGATGCTGCGGTCGCTCTCCACCATGGTGCATGAACCGGGCGGCAGTTCTTCAAGATCGAGGATGGCGTTCTGCAGCGCCGCCAGCAGGCTCCTTTCGCTGGCAGGCTGAAAGCGGCTGTCTTCCTCGATGATCTGGCCTTCATCGGCAAACAACAGGTCGATGTGCGCCTGCGTTTGCTTGCCCCAGGAGGCCAGCAACCCATTGCCGACTTCGTGGAACATGTCCTGCTGCCGCGCCGCCAGATAGCCGAGGCGCTTCTGATCGACAATTTCGAACCAGTATTCGCGGCAAGGATTGAGGGCATAGACCTCAATTTCCATCCATTGCGACAGGCGGCGCAGGATTTCCAGATAGAGCGGCGGCATGGCCGGCAGGCAGAAAATATGGGCGCTGGCCGGCAGACCGGCGCGACGCGGTGCTTCGTCACCCAGTTCTTCGATTTTCTGGAAAAAAAGCGTGGCCGGATGCTGGCGGCGAATACCCAGTTCGACAGCAATGCGCCGCCACAGAGCCGCCTGCCAGATTTCATCTTCCGCGCCGCCCGGCAAACCCGCCGGCTTGCCGGCCGACCAGGCCACCAGCCATTGCGGACGATAGGTGATGTAGTGTTCAAGCAGTTGCGCCACCCGCGTCGCCAGATCAAGGCGCATGACGGCATCGGCCTGTTTCAGGTAATGCTGCAGGCGCGGCTGGGCATCCACGAATTCGGCATCGCCGAAAATCTCGAAAATGCGCCAGGACAGTGAAGCCGGCGAGAAAGGCGAAATCTCGGGAATATCGACCACGCGCCCCATCTGCTGCCACAGCCATTGCGCCAGATAGGAAGATTCGATATTGGCGGCGATGCCCAAGCGGTCGGCACAGGCCAGATCGATCTGGCGCCGGATGGCGGCGCTCGGCACGATGATCTGCCAGGGTGAAAAAACCGCGCCGCGCTCGTGCGCCAGACGCTCCAGCAGTTTTTCCTGCAGCAATTCGTAGCGGTTGGAAAAGGTCAGCCGCAGCATGAATCAGGCTTCTTTGGTGACCTTCGGCGCCACCATAGGGAAAATAATCGTAAAGGTGGTACCACGACCCACATGGCTATCGACCGAGATGTGCCCGCCCAGCACGCCGGTCACAATGGTATGCACGACATTCAGGCCCAAACCGCTACCGCCCTGCCCGAGCTTGGTGGTGAAGAAGGGGTCGAAGATGCGCCGCAGGTAGGCTTCGGGAATTCCCTTGCCGTCATCGCTGACCCGCAACATCACCTGGTGGTCGTCGATAGGCCGCGCCTCGATCAGCACCCTGCCCTTCGGACCACCGTCGAAGCCGTGCACGATGGCATTCTGGATAAGGTTGGTAATGACCTGCCCAAAAGGCCCCGGATAATTATCCATGAGTACATTTTCCGGCACTTCGGAATCGATGACGTAAGGCGTTTTCTTGACCATCGGTCGCAGGGTCAACAAGATTTCGGCCACCACTTCCGCCAGGCCAAATTCCCGGCGCTGAGAGCTGGTCTGATCAACCGCCACCTGCTTGAAACTGTTGATCAGCTCGGAAGCACGGTGCAGATTGCGCTGCAACTGATCGCTGGCTTCCGTGGCTTCGCTCAGGAAATTTTCCAGTTCTACACGGCGCAGACCAACAGCAAAAGCCTGATTGATCTCCTTGGTCTGGTCGCTCAGGGTACTTGCCACCATCAAGCTATTGCCGATGGGCGTATTCAACTCGTGCGCAATGCCCGCCACCAGCGAACCCAGTGCCGCCAGTTTTTCGCTACGCAGAAGTTCATCCTGCGCCTGATTGAGGTGTTCGAGGGCGTTGGTCAACTGCGCATTGGCTGCCAGCAATTCAGCAGTACGCTTTTCAACCCGGGATTCCAGCTTGATGTTGAGTTCGTGGATCTCGCTTTCGATGCGACGCTTTTCGGTAATATCTTCCTCGGCCAGCAGCAACAGACATTCCCCGCCCACCTCGAAAAGTCGGGCAGAAATGGCACAGAGTAACAATTCGCCATCGCCGCGCTTGCGCCAGGCTTCGTAATCATGCAGTTCACCGGCCCCTTCAACGGCAGCCAGCATGCGCGCGCAGTCATCAGCATTGCCCCAGAACATTTCTTCCCCAATGTCGCGATTGATCGCAAACTCGCGCGCCACAGCAAATTGCTGCACCCAGGCCTCATTGACCTCCATGATGAAATACTGCTCATGAAAACGTGACACCGAAAGCGCCACCGGCGAGGAGTGAAAAATGGCCGAGAATTTTTTCTTGTTCTCCAGCACCTCAGCCGTATAAGCCGAAAGATCGCGGTAGGCATGGGTGAGATTCTGCCGCATGGTATTGATCGAACTCACCAACTGATCAAGGACATCCGGGGTTTTTCCGGAACGCCGCAACAGTTCCAGATCGGGAGCATCAACCTGCTGGATGTCGAGTTGCCGGGCATAATCAGCCATGCGATAAATATGCCGGGTCACTGATTTCTGAAAGAAGACCAGTGCAAAACCAGCTATCGCCAAGGTCTGCAGAGCATTCTGCAAGAGCGTCAACAGCGCGCCTTGCCACAAATGCACGTACACCTGGTCAAGACTGGCAGTCACTTCAAGCACGGCAATCGCAACCTTATCGCCTTCCCGCACAAGAGGAAATTTCTCGGTCAGGACATTTTTGGAAATCAACTTGCCGGAAGACCACTTTATCTCACTTTCAACGGCAACGCTGGCGGTTTCCATGTAGGGCAACTGGGTAATTCCCTTGAGCTGAACATTGATCTGATCGCCTTCATAAGCCCAGACGCTGTTGGCAAGAACGGGGATCTGTAGTTCGCGCAGTTCGGCGAAACGCGACCGGATGGTCGCCATTTCCTCGCGATACTGAAAATAGGACTGAATCGCCGTCGCTATCAGCGCAAAAAAAGCTGAAAAGAGGACGATCGCTACCACCAGACGAACCGCAAGCACATCGCCCAACCCGGCAGCCGTGCCGACGCCGCCCAGACGGGCAGAAATCCACCGTGCCAGAGAGCGACGGTTCTCAGCCATCATCGGCCGGTGGTGCTACCCGCACCACTTCATCCAGCGAAGTCTGCCCTACTGCCACCTTCTTTGCGCCCGAAATGCGCAGCGGCTGCATGCCCTCGATGCAAGCCTGTTCGCGCATTTTGGCAACATCCATGAGCGGGCGGACATGTTTGCGCAACTCAGGCGACATGAGCATGATTTCGTAAAGACCAACCCGGCCGCTATAACCCGTCATGCGGCATTCCAGGCAACCAACAGGGCGATGAATCTGGCTTGGCTCATTGGCTTTCCACGGCCGCACCAGGGCGCGCCAGCTTTCTCTTTGATCCTCCGCCATGGGCAGTGGCGCACGGCAGTGCGGACAAAGCGTGCGTACCAGACGCTGCGCCATCACGCCAAGCAAAGTGGCATTGATCAGGTAGGCCGGCACGCCCAGATCAAGCAGACGGGTAATCGCCGAAGGCGCATCGTTAGTGTGCAGGGTCGACAGCACCAGATGGCCGGTCAGCGCCGCCTGGATGGCCATTTCAGCCGTTTCAAGGTCACGGATTTCGCCGATCATGATGATGTCCGGGTCTTGCCGCATCAGCGCCCGCACACCCCCGGCAAAAGTCAGGTCTATCCCGGTCTGCACCTGCATCTGGTTGAAAGACGACTCGACCATTTCAATCGGGTCTTCAATGGTGCACACGTTGACTTCGGGCGTCGCCAGTTGTTTGAGGGTCGTGTAGAGCGTCGTCGTCTTGCCGGAACCGGTCGGCCCCGTCACCAGAACAATGCCGTTGGGCATACTGGTCATGTGCCGCCAACGCGTCTGATCGTCGTCGGAAAAACCGAGATCATGGAAATCGCGTACCAGCACTTCCGGATCGAAAATCCGCATCACCAGCTTTTCGCCAAAAGCAGTCGGCAAGGTGGACAAACGCAATTCCACTTCCTGACCATCCGGCGTACGCGTCTTGATGCGGCCATCCTGCGGACGGCGTTTTTCGATCACATCCATGCGCGCCAGCAACTTGATACGGCTAGTCATGCCGGTCATCACCGCCATCGGGATTTGATAAACCTGATGCAGCACGCCATCGATGCGGAAACGCACGATACCCACTTCGCGGCGCGGCTCAATGTGAATGTCGGAAGCACGCTGGTCGAAGGCATATTGCCAAAGCCAATCGACAATATGGACGATGTGTTGGTCATTGGCATCGAATTGCTTGTTGGTTTTGCCCAGTTCGACCAGTTGTTCAAAACTGGAAAGCCCTGAAGTGCCGCCACCCTTGCTCGCCGCATTTTTGACCGACTTGGCGAGATTGAAGAATTCAACCAGATAGCGTTTGATATCCTCAGGATTGGCCACCACCCGGCGAATTTCCTTGCGCGAAAGGTGCTTGATTTCAGCTTCCCATTCGCGCATGAAAGGCTCGGCGGTGGCAATGACCACTTCGCGCAAATTGATCTGCACCGGCAAGATGGAGAAGCGCCCGGCGTAAGTACTCGACATCACATCGGCCACACCGGTGAAGTCGATCTTGAGCGGATCGATGTGCAGATAGTCCAGCCCAACGCGATGCGCTAACCATTCGGTCAGTGCCTCAAGGTGCAGCAATTTTGACGCCGGTGCCGGTGTGCGCCATTTTTGCTCGGCAATGAGTGAAAGCGGATGCTTGCCGCCAACCCCCTGCAAGCGTTTTTCATTACGCAGAGCTTCGGCATCCGCCGGGCTGACCATGCCGTCTTCAAGCAGCATGGTCAGGACTTCGGCCAGCGTCAGACGGTGTTCGGAAATTTTCTTTTCAGACATGAGTGGAAATATAGCATGCGCCATTCGTCTCTTTACGATCAACATCAAGACTTCAGATGCATCTTGTTACAACCGGTTAACACCGGCGAGTCAGCGCAGCCTACAATGAGTTTTCCAAAAACAAAC
>JAGTRX010000133.1 GCA_018262285.1 Pseudomonadota bacterium
CAGCTTGCTTAGTTCGTCAAGATTGGAGACATTGAGCAATTCGCGGCCAGCAAATGCCAGCTTGGGATTGCGGCCGATTTCCTCTTCGAAAATACGTTCGCGCGTAAAAACGTCGAGCCCGAGGTCGTTGGTGAAGTGCGATTGGCCGGTGATTTTGGCCGGGTCAACGCCGGTTTCCTGCGCAATGCGTGTCACCAGATCGGCGCGGATGCGCGCCAGCCAGTCGCTGGCCGGATGTTCGTTCAGCTTGCTTGCGGACATGGCGGCTTGCGGCGGGGTATCAGCACCGACCAGCTTCAGTACGTCAGCCACATTCTTGACCTTGGAAGCGCCATCAGTGTGTTCGCCAAACTGCGGGAATTCCTCGACCAGCTTGATCCACAGCTCGACCATGGTAATTGAATCGATACCGAGATCGGCTTCGAATAGTGTGTCGCGATTGAGGCGATCAACCGGCAGGCCGGTCAGCATGGAAATTTCGTTCAGGAGCCAGTGTTCGATGCTGCCCTGTGCAGGAGCGCCGGGCTTTGTCGCTGGCGCAGCAGTAGCCTGGTCGATGCGAGCCAGAATATCGTCGATGCAGGTAATGCTGCTGACCTGGTCGCTGCTGGACTGGAGGCCGGGATAACGTTCGACCAGCTGCACCCACAGCTCAACCAGCGTGATTGAATCGATGCCCAGTTCTGATTCAAACTGAGTACGGCGACCGATGCGGGCGGCAGGCAGGCCGGTCATTTCGGCTAGTTGAGAAATGATCCAGCCTTCGGCGCTGGCGCGGGTGGAATTTGCGGCCGGCGCAAATGGCGTGGCGCGCGCGCTAGCCGGAATTTGCACGCCACCAGGCAGTTGCAAGGCAGCCTGCTGAGTGGCCAGAAAATCCTGCATGATGACCTGATTGGCACGCACCAGTTCACCGAACAGGGCGCTGTCGTTCTGACCCTCCAGCGCCTGCACGATATGCTGTTGCTGCTGAAAAAAGGCGCAGACTGCTTGCTGATTGGCTTCGAAGAAACCGGTTTCAGGTGCTGTGGGTTGGGTGGGAGCAGAAGTCATGATGGCGTGAATTTTCGTGATCGCTACGGGTTGGAAGGCACCGAGATCGAGATTGCAGCCCAGGCTGTAGAGTTGGGCAAACAGGCTGGCGAGCGCCATTTCGGCAGGCTGCTTGCCGGGATCACTGGCGAGCCGCACATGCGGTCGTTTGCCCAGAATCTTGCCAACCAGATCGGTCAGGACGCGGCCGGAACCAATTTCGATGAAAACGCGGCAACCAGCAGCATGGAGCGCTTCAATTTCCGCGCGCCACTGCACCGGCGCGGTGATCTGGCGAGTCAGCAGTTCACGGGTCTCTTCCGGCAAGCCGCTGTAGGAGTAAGCAGTAGCGTTGGCGTAGACCTGGCCGGGAGTGAAGGGTGCGGGCTTGATACTGGTTAGCACTTCTTGCCAGCGACTGACAACCGGCGCCATCAGCGGCGAATGGAAAGCACAGGCGGTCTTGAGCGGCACAGTGGAAATCCCGGCCGATTGCAGCAGGGTGGCCGCTTCGCCCAGGGCTTCGTGGCTGCCAGCCAGGATGACCTGCTTTGGTGCGTTATCGTTGGCGACGTAGATCTGGTGAGTGAGCGCCGCCAACAACGGGGTTAGTGTTTTGACGTCGGAGCGTGCTGCCAGCATGCCGCCTGGCGTCAAGTCGCCGGCTTCGCCCAGCAATTGGCCGCGCAGGTGACTGAGCTGAAGAAGAGTATCGTCGTCGAAAGCACCAGCGGCGGCTAACGCCGGAATTTCACCATAGCTGTGACCGGCATAAAAATCGGCGTGCAGGCCGCTGGCTTTCCAGACCTTGGCCAGCGCTGTTTCCACCAGCCCCAGCGCTGGTTGCGCCTGCCGCGTATCCTGCAGATAGGCAGCATTGGCAGGATTATCCTCTGCCGTGATCCAGTCAAGAACTGAATGGCCGAACTTTTCGATGCAACGGCGATCCAGCGCCTCCAATTCGCGTGCAAATGCCGGCCACACAGCACGCAGGGACATCAGCATGCCGAGAGCTTGACTGCCTTGGCCGGGAAAAAGCCAGGCGATTTTGCCAACAGGCTTTGTGTTCAGGAATATCTGCGGGCTATCGATCTGACCGCCGCGCTCCAGAGCAGTTTGCGCTTGCCTGATCAGAACCTCCAATTCTTCACTATCCTGAGCGCAAATAGCCAGGCGGCAAGCAGCGCCACTTTCCTGCAACAGATTTTCTCCCGCCAGCCAGACCTGCAGCTTGCTGGCAAGCTGGGTGGGCGTTTCGGCAGAGAGGGCAAAAATCTGGTGGCGCGACATATCTCGATTGCAAATAACAGTGGCTCGGCCAGCAATAGTGCGGAGCCCGATTTGTTGTGCTTGAGGAAACATCTAATAATACGGGTACGTCATTCCGGCGAAAATGCAGCGAAGCAGAATTTCGAGGAACAGCCGAGCCGGAATCTCAAAAAACCAACGAACTGGACGCTGGCTTCCGCCAGCGTGACGAATGTTTTTTGAAGTTCCGCTGATGCTTCGGTGTAAATTATTTGTAATGTTGCGCTGCAGCAATTGATGCGATTATAAGATCTATTCTAGCGCTGTCAACATCGGCGTCACAATGCCTCACTACCGTTTTTGGCAGAACACAAGCAGATGCTGTGGCGCAAAAAAAGCCCCCGTTACGATCCGGGGGCTGAGGCAGAAAGGATGATCCGCTTACTTCTTTTTGCTTTTGGTCACGACAGCGCCGATTGCCTTGCTGGTGGCGTTAGCCGAGGCCTGGGCGCTGCCTTCGGCAATTTCCTTGGCCTTCTGGGCAGCGTCGTTCATCTGGTTGTAAGCCGTGTTGGCGGCATTCATCGCCGATTTGACGGCGGCGACGGCAACATCGCTGCTGCCGGGCGCTGCCTTGGCAGCCTTGTCGAGAATGGAATTGACCGACTTGGCAAACTCGGCATAACCGTTTTCAGCCAGACGCCGCAATTCCTGCTGCGATTCATTGGCGATGGCATAAGCGCTGCTGCAATAGCTGATGGCGTTTTGCAGGACAGGCTTGGTCAGGGTATTCTGCAGAGCCAGAAAATCCTGGAAATTACGCGCCTGCATCAAGGCGGTCGTGCCTTCCATTTGTTGATCAAAGCTGCTGCGCGCTGTTTCAAGATTGAGTGTAGCAAGCTTTTCTGCACTGTCGAGCGTGGAATTGGTGGCCGTTTCAAGGGTTTCGAGGGCAGCCTTGGAGGCGTCGGCAAGGTAATTTTCAGGGGTTGTGGCCATATCGTGTTCTCCTGTGGGTTCGAGTATTCGTTAGTTTCTGGCGGCAGCGCGAATGGTGCACTGCAGCATCATGCACGATTATGGCAGTTCTATAGTCGGAGTCAAGATTTTTTTGGGGGGAAACCAGGATGGAAAAACGCTCGTCGGATGGTAATCGCTTGTGGCTGGACAGCGAGGGCGCGCCCGTTTCTTGTCTCGAAAAAATCAAGGTACTGAATGAAAACTACGGCGAACTACGCCAGATGGCGCAGGACGCGTTGGAAGACGGCATCCTGATGGGTTGCAGCGAGGCGCAGTTACGGACAGCGTTTCATCAACTGATCGATTCGCTGGTCAATCCGTATCAGGACGATCAAAAGAAGGGCTGATCGGTCAATCATTGACCACCCTTTGGCCACGCCTTGATAATGCTGGCCTGGATTCAAATTGATATACCGGAGAAATAATGACTTCACACCAACACCTCATCCACCGCTCGGCGTCAGCACAAAAAGTCATTGAACAGGCGATTTGCCACTCTTTTGAGCAAATGGCCTTTCACGCCTACCTTGGCTTGAAAGTCAAAAAGTGCTGCTCGAAAGAAGCCCAGATCGAAGTCGCCATGCGCCCGGAACTGATCGGCACGGCAGTTCATGAACGCCTGCACGGCGGCGTGATCGCCACCATCCTTGACGCAGCAGGAGGCTTCGCGATTTGTAATGCCCTGGTTGAAAAATTTTGCGATGAAACGCTTGAACAACTGGCAGCACGTTTTGCCCGCGTCGGCACAGTCGATATGCGGGTAGATTATCTGCGGCAAGGGGTTGGCAAACTATTCACGGCAAGCGGCAAAATCATTCGCCTGGGCGGGCGCATCGCCACGACACAAATGACTCTGGAAAACGAAGACGGAGACATGATCGCCAGCGGAACGGCGTCGTATGTTGTGAGTTGATTGCGGCAGCAGAAATCGCCTGCGATTCTTCAAAGAGGCCTTATCGGCATGTCACTTGAAATCTGGCTGGCCTTTGTGCTGGCGTCGACGGTGGTTCTGGTTATTCCCGGACCGACGATTTTAACGGTCATCAGCTATTCGCTGGCGCACGGGCGACGCGTTCGATTGCCATTAGTGGCGGCCGTAGCCTTGGGAGATTCGACGGCGCTGGTGCTGTCGCTGCTTGGGCTTGGTGCGCTGTTGGCGACTTCCGCATTCTGGTTTGGCGTGATCAAGACGGCAGGAGGTCTTTATCTGTTGTTTTTGGGGATGAGATTGCTGCGGGCAGGTGTGACGGCGGCCGAAGTGCAGACGCCGGTTATACCGACTTCACGCTGGAAGCTTTTTGGCAATACCTGGTTGGTCACCGCGCTCAACCCCAAAGGGATCGTATTCTTTGTTGCCTTTTTGCCGCAGTTTGTCCGGTCAGGCGCTGAAGTGGGTCAGCAACTCTGGATTCTGGCGATCACTTTTGTCTTGCTGGCTATCCTGAATGCCTCGCTGTACGCTGTATTTGCAGCTTCGGCACGCCATGTCCTGAACTCGCCGCGCGCGCAACACCGCTTCAATCTGAGTGGCGGTATTCTCTTGGCGGCAGCGGGAATTTTGGCAATCCTTGCCGGGCGGACGGCATAAATCCAAAACCGGATGAAAAGTGTTTAGGCTGGCCGAGTTGCCATTTCAAGCGCCGTCAAATAGCGCAAGGCCTCTTCCCGGTTTCGCCCGCACATTTCCAGCGAAGGCTGCAGGCCGCTACAGCAGGTCGGGCGCTGCGGCTGACCGAACAGAGTACAGCGCAAGTCGGCGGAAAGATGCGGGCAGGGAATGCCTGCCGGCTTGTTCAGGCTGCTGATGGAAGGCGCGATGCAGCAAGCGGCACAATCGGGGCGGCAGTTCATGATCCTGAATTCTTGAGTTGTTTTTGGCAGGCCATTTTCCCGCTGGGTTACAAGGCAGTAAAGAAGTATCGATTAATTCACATCCTCACCGCCAAAACCCCGTCACCATTCAGCTCCACTGTAAATCCGGCGCGTCGTAATCGAGTCGCAACTTCGTTAGGCACATCGCGACCACTGGTCCATTTGTTCGGGGTGCCGGTGTAATGGAACAATTTGCCCTTGCGTTTGAGTACCCGAGCCAGTTGCTGATAAAACTCCTGTGAGTAGAGTTCTCCGGCGATTCCGAAACGGGGCGGGTCGTGCAAGATTGCATCGACTGACTGGCTGGGCAGCAGGGTAATCTGCTCGGCAATGTCACCCTGGGTCAAGGTCAATCCGCTGCCGATGGTGGGTGACCACGGATTCAGGCTGCGCAGCCAGATAACGTCGGGATTCTTTTCATAAGAAATTACCTGCCTGGAGTGTCCCTGCAAGCACCACGCAGCGAAATAACCAAGACCGCCGCAGGTATCCAGGATCACCTTGCCGCGCGGTTGAATCAAGCCGACTTTGCGTTCGGCATCAGCGTAAGGCGAGAGTCGCGCCGTGGGTAACATCTTGATTCCGTCGATTTCAAACGTCGGCGGTCCCCACTGCGTCGGCACCAGCTTGATCAGTGATGCGGCGTAACGCGACACCGACTCAAAGGCGTCGCCAACCCAATGGTAGATTGTTCTATCCTTGCAGTTATCTGGATAAGGAAATGGTCGGCCTTGCCAGATCCAACCAGCAACTCCCAGTTCGACCAGCGTAGTCGAACGCTGCAGATCCAGCGAGCACTCAAGCGTGGTCGCGCCGGCGCGTTCCGCAGCGCGCAATTGCTCAAGTAGCTTCAAGGTCAGTAGCGGTCCTATCGTTCCTCCGCAATCCCCGCCAGTGGCAGCGCTGATGGGGAGAGCCGCCGTCTGCTGTTCTTTATCCATGGCTGCTGGCATTGGCTGGCCTCGCTTTACCAGAGGGCCGGCGAATTGCTAACGCTCTGTTTCTATTGCTGAAACTTCGGTAACCATAGATATTCATTGCTTGGGATCGCTTTGCTTTTGGCCTGCACCCAAAGAAGTCAGAGACATTTCAGTTTTCAAAAAAGTAAATATCTCTGACCCTTTGGGTTGTCAACATGGCTTGTCATTTATTTTGGTCTGTGACGCTTGCAATTATGCATATGTGAGGCGACACTTGCGGCGCTAGTGTAGCCTGCTGCGCAGCGGACAGGTTGATGGAAATCGGAAATCGAAGAAAAAATGGAACTGACCAAAGCAGACAAAGAAGCACTTGCCAGGATGCCGGATGGCTGGTTCGAGGCGACAAACCTGTCATGTCAAATAACGCGCCCTTGGTACAGATGCGATCGCTTGCATAAGGCTGGTGCGCTGGAATTCCGGGTTGTCGGGCAATTTCCCGATTTGTTGGCTGAATATAGAAAAAATTCTGGCCTTTCAAACAGTGATACGCGTTATACGCCTACCCTGCCGATTCCCGACGTGGCTCTGGTCGATAATGCCGAGCAGCGCACACCGCTAGTTCTCGTGCTCGACAGCTCCGGCAGTATGGAAGGTGCGCCAATCGATCAACTCAACAAGGGTCTGCAGTTGCTGGAGAAAGAGTTGAAGGGTGATGCCATTGCCGCCAAACGGGTGCGCGTGCTGATCGTTCAACTTGGCGGTAAAGACGAGGCTCGTATTGTGGCCAACTGGCGTGATGCGATGGATTTCGAAGCGCCAAAACTGGTTGCCAACGGCACAACGCCCACCGGGCAGGCCGTCGATCTGGCGCTGAAAAGCATAGAAGACGAAAAGCAGTGTTTCAAGCAGGCGGGTGTTGCCTATACCCGTCCCTGGATGTTCCTGATGTCCGATGGTGCGCCGACCGATCTTTGGAAAAATGCGGCAGAACGCTGCTGCGATGCCGAAACGGGCAACAAGGTGGCGATATTCCCCATCGCTGTTGGTGAAGAGGCCGACACCAAAACGCTCGGCCAATTCAGCAGCAAGGGCTTGGCGGCCGTAAAACGACTCGATGGACTGCGCTTCCGGGAACTCTTCCTGTGGCTTAGTGCCAGCATGAAGGTCGTCTCGCATTCAGCGCCGGGCGGCAAGGTACAGCTTCCGCCAATCGATACCTGGACGCAGGGTTCGACCTGAGCCATGGGCTGGCACGTTTTTGCGGCATCTGCTACCGGCAGTTC
>JAGTRX010000134.1 GCA_018262285.1 Pseudomonadota bacterium
AGTCAACAAACCCGCCTTGACGTGTTTTTGCTTGGCGTAATAGTAGGTGCGGCGCAGAAAGGCATTGCTCAGGAACATGGAAACAAACAGGCCATCGAGGTAGGACTGGTGATTGACGGCAAGTATGCAGGAGCCTTGCTGCGGAATGTTTTCCAACCCCTTGGCTTCGATGCGGAACAGGCTGCGGGCGAACAGGCCAAGGATGGCCTTCAGGAAAGGATGAATCCAGGTTGAGCGCGGCAGGTCGAGTTCCTGCTCTTCGCTCGCCGCCAGCATTGAGCCCCAGTCGCCGGCATCGGCATGGAAGAAAACGCGGTTGGCGTCGGCGTAACGAATAAGCGCGATGACAGTCGGAAACTCGCGAAAGCTATTTTCCGGCAGGCGAATACCAAAAACTTTTTCAACGAAAATCAGCACGGAGAGCTGCGCCAGAGAATCGAGCGCCAGATCCATTTCCCAATGGCTATCGGGTCGGACACGCTGGCATTCCAGATCGTTGCGCAGGAAATTCTCGAACAAGACATAGGCCGGCGCCAGATCTTCCGGCACCGCCACCGGTGCTGTGATTTCGGGCGCGCCGTCCGTCGCCAGCACCGCCAGTTCGTGGCGTTTGAGCTTGCCCAGACGCGTCTTGGGCAGATCGGCAGTAACAATACTGAGCTGAGTGATCTTCTTGGCCGAAGAAACCAGGCGGTTGTAAGGATCAAGCAGGTTCCAGCGGAAATGTTCAGCTTGCTTAACTGGGTTATCATCGCACAGCCCCGGCACAGGCTGGATGAGAATGTGCAGATGATTATCGTGCAGAGTGACGGCAAGATCGCGCGCATCGCTGGTCATGACGGCAAGCTTTTCTTCCAGCTCGGCCGGATTCACCTTTTTGCCGTTAGCCAGAACGATGATTTCCTTGCGCCGTCCATTGATGAACAGGTAGCCCTCCTGATCGAGATAGCCGAGGTCGCCGGTGTGCAACCAGCCATCGCGAATGGCTTCGGCAGTCGCTGCAGGATCGCGCCAGTAGCCGGAAAAAACGTGCGGGCCACGCGTCAAAATCTCGCCATCGACGACACGTACCGAATCGGGCAAACCGGGATTACCGCAAGATCCGAGGCGGATACGGCCGGGAATCGGGAAGCTGATCAGCGGCGCGCATTCGGTCATGCCGTAGCCTTCCAGAACCTCGAAGCCGAGGACGGTCAAGTCGCGTGCCACTTCGCGATCAAGCGGCGCACCGCCGGAGACCAGTTGGCGCAACTCGCCACCGAACTTCTTTTGCGCCGCAAACAAGACAACCCGCGAAAAGCCCTGCCGATTCACCGTCGCCGACAGGGAATACAGAAAACGGCCGACAGCGAATGCGCGCAGCTTGTCCATCACTGCCTTGCGGATCAGGGCGTAAAGACGCGGCACGCCAACCATCAGGGTGCAGCGATGGCGACGGATGGTGGCCACCATCTCGGCCGGATCGAGGGAATGCGCCATGACAATGCTGCCGCCAGCGTAGAGCGGCGCAAGGAAACAGCCAACCAGCGGCAGGATGTGATGCGCCGGCAACAGGGCGAAAACGCGACCGCTGGCATTAAAGATGGGAACACGCTCGCAAACCAGCTGCAGGTTGGTCTGTAAATTGCCGAAAGTCAGCATCACACCTTTGGGCGCACCCGTGGTTCCAGAAGTAAAGAGGATGGCAGCAAGGCTCTGCAGCGAACCGGATTCGAGGCCGGCATCGGTCTGAGCGCCAACGGGAATAGCCGGAAAATCTTCAGCATCGAGAACGATGACTTGAGGCTGCAGACCAATGAAACCGGCCAACGCCTGATCAACGACAGGCCGGGTTTTCTGCGAGCAGAAAACGATGGCGGGTTCTGTCTGGCCGACGATATAGGCCAGATCATCGGCCTGCGCCATGGCATCGACCGGGATCACCACCGCCTGCCGACGCCAGATGGCATGCAGGGTCGCCAGCCATTCGGGTCTGTTCTCGGCAAAAATGACGACGCGCACCCCGACTGCGAACGGAAAACACTCGGTAATCGCCTTGGAGTAAGCCAGCAATTCGGCATACGAAATGCTGGCATCCTTCCAATACAGCGCAGTCTTGTTGTGCGGCCGCAGCAGCATGAATCTGTCTGCGACCTGAAGGGCTGTCGTCACGTTGAAAAATCAGCGCACGTTAATTTCCACACGCCGATTTCTGGCTTCCGCCACCTCGTCGGCCGTTACCACTTGCGGTTCGCGCTCGCCGCGTCCAGCCACCTCGACGCTGGCCGCCGCAATTCCGGCCGCCACCAGAATGCCGCGCATGGTTTCGGCACGCTTCAGCGAAAGCACATCATTCTCACCGACACTGCCCACCCGATCGGTATGGCCGATGGCGACAATCTCGGGCGCTTTGCGGACTTGCAGATCTGCCTTGAGTTTTTCGACCACAGCCAGCGATTCCGGCGTCAACTCATCTGAACTGGTACGGAAATAGACGATGTAAGAAACCGGTCGTTGCGGCTGTGCTGCCAGAGTTTCGCCAAAGCGCTGGCGGACGCTCTCGGCACTCTCCTGATGGGCTTTGATCGTCCCCTGACGACTGACATCGGCAGCCGCATAGGGGCGATCAAGAACCTTCTCGCCGGTAGCAGTTTTGACCACCACCATTCCCGTTTGCTGGCCATCCGCGCCGGGCAACAGCACCACCTTATCCTCGGCCGGCTGCAGGAGAATCATCACCATAACCACTGCTGCAATGACTGCGGCTTCCATATCAATTCTCCCCGGCGCCGGCTTCGATCACGAATTCAGTGCCGCGCACGCCCAGAATCGCGGTCGGTGTGCGAAATTGGACTGCTTGCGGCGAGGCCTTGGCGATTTTTCCGGAGACCACGGCCAGCGTACCGCGCCGCAAGGCCGCATCAAGCGCACCTTCATGAGTGGTCGGGTTGAAACTGAATTTATCGAGGGAGAGCGTCGAATTGGCACCGGCCGAAAGCAGGGTATTGTCGCGCAAGGTCAGGCCGGCCGAACTGTCGGCGCCAGTGACGACACGATCGCCAACCAACACTTTCATCCCCGGCTTGGCGGCTATTTTTTCGCTGCCACGTTCGATCATCACCGAACCCTTGGTCACTTTCACCGTACCCGCTTCGTCAGCAGCTTGCGCCGCCAATGCCGTCAAGGCGACAGCCAGTATCAATATTTTTCTGATCATTTGTCTTCCCTCCTGATTTAATTTTCTGCTCGGTAGCGGCGTTGAGCTGCCTGCTTCGCATCATGACTGGTCTGAAAGTGGAATAATACGCCTATGAACTTCGATCAGCCGCAACGCTTCCCTGCCCGCATGACCGCCCTGCCCGAACTGCAGTCGCTGGTCGCATCGGCCTGCGAGCAGGCCGGCTTCAGCCACGAAGCGCGCCTGCGCACCGAACTGGCCATCGAGGAGCTATTCACCAACAGCGTTCAACACGGTTATGCTTACGATAGCACACAGCCAGTCTGGCTTGCCATCGAGATCAAACCCGGCCACATCGCCCTGCGTTACCAGGACGCCGCTCCCGCCTACAACCCGCTCAGCGCACCAACACGCTCGAGCGATCTGCACACCACACAACCAGGCGGCTTCGGCATCGACCTGCTACGCGGCATGGCAAGCGCAGTGCGCTATTGTCGTGAAAACGAGCGCAACACCCTCGAACTCGAATTTGAGGCCAACCCGCCTGCTGCCAATCAATAATTCTTGATCTGCCCCTTGGGTGGCATTTTTGGCGTACCAAAGAAAGTTGCCGGTGGTACCTTGAATGCCTTGGGTTGGGTCGACCCATCGGTTACTACCCGAATCGATTCCTTGCCCGGATCCTTGCGGCTGGCAGTAATTTCCAGTGTGGCGGCGCGTGGCGGCAAACCCTGACGCTTGCGCTCCTCGTCCAGAATGCGCAGACGCTCGGCGGCAATCTTGTCGTCGACAGCCTTGGTTGGATTGCCCCGCGCCGCGATGGCCTCACGAATGCGCAACAACTTTTCCAGATAAGGCGTCATACCCACCGAGCGCGAAGTCTCGCCCCATTTTTCCTTGGGCTGGGCAATGGCAATATTGAATTCTTCTGGCGTAGTCACCATGCGGGCGATTTTCAGATGGCCGAAGCGCATGGCCCACTCCAGGCCGCCATCGCCAAAATCGTTCTTGAGTTTGCGGTCGGCGCCCTTTTCAATCAGGATTCGCGCCATATCCTCGCGCCCCTCGTAGATTGCCATCATCAGCGGCGTTGAGCCATTGGTGCTGCGGGCATCAATATTGGCGCCCTGTGCAATCAGGTAATCCATCACCTCCTTATGGCCGGCGAAGGAAGCGTAATGCAGCGCCGACCACTGGCGTGGCGCGGCGTTGATTTTGGCGCCACGCTCAAGCAGCCATTTGACGACATCGAGCTTACCTTTCCAGGCGGCCAGCACCAGCGCAGATTCGCCCGTGGTACTGACGTAATTGATGTCGGCGCCATGCGCCAAAAACAGGCGCATCAGTTCGATATTGCCTTCCCAGGCGCCAATCATCAAACCACTGCCGATGCGCGAGCCTTCAAAATCCGGTTTAAGCCCGCCTTCCAGCCATTTTTTGGCACTGGAGACGTCACCCGTCTCCAGACTTGCCGAAAAGCTGGTGGGATCGGGCATGGCCACCTTATCGGCTGCGAAAACCATGGAAATCGGGGCGCAAAAGATGCCCATCCCGATTATCATTGCTATCAACGTCTTTTTCATCGACCTTCCCCACAGAAGCCAGCCCGTATTTTCGCATGACTCGCACCGACCGTCGGCTCTTGCTGGCTCTCATCCTCTCGTTAATCGTCCACGCTGCGCCTTTTCTACTGGCCGCAACCAAGGCAAAACCCGCCCCGAAGCCCTTGCCAGCCTTGGCAGCGCGCCTGAAGCTGCCACCTTTGCCAGCGCCGGCTCCAATTTTGCCGCCACCCGAATCCTCACCGGAACCGGCCAAAGCACCACCGCCGCCGCCAGCTGCCAAAAAGGAAAGCAAACCCACCTCTTCTCTACGCTGGGAAAGCGTCGCCCACCAGCAAATGCAAAAGCTCAAGGCACAGGGCAAATATTATTCGAAGGAAGCCATCGAACTTGGCCTCGAAGGCGACCCCATGGTACTCATGGTGCTCGACGAGGCCGGCAATGTCACCGCCGCCCGCATTGAGGAAAGCAGCGGCCACCCCATCCTCGACCGCGACGCCCTCAATGCCGTCAAGAGCCTGCGCTATCTGCCCGCCGACGCCCCGCGCGAAGTCGTGTTACCGCTACGCTTCCGGCTCACAAACTAGACCTGGGGAAAACCCATTTCACCGCAAAGGCGCAGAGAACGCCAAGGGTCGCAAAGCAAAAGCAAAATTCCCTGGCCTGCGTATTCCTTTGCGCCTTTGCGGTAAAGTCTCCAAGTCAGAAATCCCAGCACTCCACTGGCAGCCGTTCACCCCAAAGCCGGGCGATGGTTTCTTCTACCTGAACCGCTTCGCCGCTGCTGGCCATTGTCAGCCGACCCTGCCCACCACCCCGCAAATTGGCGGAGTGCAGCACGCGCTCCAGTTGTCGCGCCACGGCTTCACCGGTATCGACCAACTGCGTTCCTGAAGGCAAACGCCGGGCAATGCCTTCGGCCACCCAGGGGTAATGCGTACAACCAAGCGCCACCACATCAACACCCGCAACCGCAAGCGGCGCAACGTAGGCATCAAGAAATTCTTCCACTTGCGGACTATTCGCCCCATGCAATTCGATAGCCTCCGCCAGGCCGGGGCAACCCTGCGCCAGCACACGCACCTCCTGAGCGAATTGGTCAACCAGGCGTTGAAAACGGGCACTGGCCAGCGTCCGCGTTGTCGCTAGCACGCCGATCACCCCCTTGCGCGAGAGCGCCGCTGCTGGTTTGACGCCAGGCTCAAGTGCCACCACTGGCACCGGCACATGGGCGCGAATTGTCTCCGCGGCCACTGCCGTTGCGGTGTTACAGGCCACCACCAGCGCTTTGGCACCACGCGCCAGCAAGGCATCCGCCACCTGTTGCCCGCGCCGACGCAGAAAAGCCTCTGGCCGGTCGCCATAGGGCAGATAGCGGGTATCGGCGAAATAGAGGAAATTCTCATCCGGCAAGCGTTGGCGCAAAGCGCGCAAAACGGTCAGCCCCCCCAGGCCGGAGTCAAAAACGCCGATGGGCGAGGACATCATGCCATCCATATACGCCCGTTTTCCACAAATCTCTCCCTGGTGAATAAGCGACCCGCCCGCAGAATCGGAATTATCAACCATATCGGCCGCTAACGCATACGCTGCCCTTTCCGCCTGTACTTTTCGATGGCTTCCGCGATAATAGCGGCAAAGGCCACATCATCAGGGCAAGTGGCCATGTCTTGGCAGGGAGAACAGCGTGGAAGAACAAAAGAACGAACCAGGACGTGGCAAGAAACTGCTCGACCAGATGGAGCGGCGCTACGGCAGGTTACAACTGCTGTTCTGGGAAACTTTCGGTTTTGGCACCGCCGCTACGCTATGCACGGTTGTATTCACGATGGCAGTTGTACTGATTGCCGGCTATTGGTTTTTCCATTCCGCCCCGCCCAATACCATCACCATTACCAGCGGCGACGAAGGCAGTGTCTTTAACCGCAACGCCAAACGGTACGCCAAAATTCTTGAGCGCGATGGCGTTACGCTCAAAATCCTGCCCTCCAAGGGCTCGCTGGAAAACCTGAAGCGCTTGGGCGACCCCAAATTCGAGGTGGATGTCGGATTTGTGCAGGCAGGCGTGGCCAAAGATCAGAATACGGAGAACCTGGTTTCCCTCGGCAGCATCGCCTACGAACCGCTCTACCTGTTTTGCCACGCCGACAAGGAATATCGCCTCCTTTCCCAGTTTGAAGGCAAGCGGCTGGCCATTGGCGAGCAAGGCACGGGAACCAACGTGCTGGCGCTGGCGCTGCTGGCGCTTAACGGCATCAAACCGGGTGGCAGCACGGGACTGCTCGAAATGGATGACAAGGATGCTGAAAAAGCCCTCACGGAAGGCAAAATCGACGCGGCATTCATGATGGGGGATTCTGCCGCTTCGCGAACAATGCGCGAGTTGTTGAAGCAGCCCGGTATCACGGCCTTCCACTTCTCCCAGGCCGACGCCTATGCGCGCCGCATCAGGTATCTGAACAAGCTGGTGCTGCTGGAAGGGTCAATCGATTTTGGCAAGAACATCCCCAGCCATAATATCAATCTGCTCAGCCCCACCGTCGAACTGATCGCCCGCGCCGATCTGCACCCTGCCCTCTCCGACCTG
>JAGTRX010000047.1 GCA_018262285.1 Pseudomonadota bacterium
TACGGTATTGTGCTTCTGCCGCTTCGGCGCCGCCCGCCGCTTCGCGCGCATCAATGCGCATCAGCACTTCGCCCTGCTTGACGAGCTTGCCGGCATCGGCGCGCACTTCCAGCACCTTGCCCGGAATCTGCGCCGCCACGATGGACTGCTGCACGGCTTCGACCATCGCTTCGGCCGGGAGGGTTAGTGCCACCATGCGCGGCTGTACCTCAGTCACAGGCAGTGATTCTGCTGCCACGGCACCAATAGAGACCAAAGCCAAAGAGAGAAGGAGAGCATTTTTTTGCATCATGAATATAAGCCTATACTAATAAATCAGTGATCGCAATCCCCAATATTTCTTCTTTGATCATTATTCCGCAAATTGCGCATGTTGTTTAACTTACAACAGGAAAATCCCCCCAGAGTAGTTACTTGCTGGTCTTGGCCCTGTGAAGGCTGGATATATCGGCGTTTCATGAAACAATACGGTCTTGCCTGAATGCCGTTTCCGGTGTGCCTGGGCAAGAAGGAGCGTGTTTTTGTTTCACCCGAGCAGATATCTCATTTTTCGCTTGCCGGTATTGATCCTGTTATGGAGCCTTTTGGGCAGTGCCTGGGCAACGCCTTTGGCCTCGAAGGGCGTGATTGATCTTGCTTCGTTGAATTTCGAGAGCGCCGGCTCGGTCAGGCTGGATGGCGATTGGGAGTTTTATCCGGGGCAATTGCTGAATCCGGCAACTTTTCCCCCATCCGGTTCACTATCCCCGGATTACCTTGCTTTTCCGGCCTCCTGGAATGGCTTTACCAAAGATGGCCGAAAACTGGAGGGCTCAGGGGTGGCCACATTCCGCTTGCGGATTTTGCCGCCAAAAAAAGAGGGTGACTTGGCGTTACGTCTTTTTGACGTGCATTCCGCCTATCGGCTATGGCTCAACGGTAAACTCATTTCGGCCCAAGGCGTGGTTGGCGAAAGCGTGGGAAAGGAAGTTGCCCATCCAAGCCTCGATATGCCCGTCTTCCGATCCGATGGTTCGCCCATCGAACTGGTGCTGGAGGTTTCCAATCATTTCTACGATAACGGCGGCGTCACGTCGTCCATCCTGATCGGTTCGGAACAGACGATCAGGAACGAACAGGCCAGACAGTGGGGTATCGCCCTGTTCTTTATCGGCGCGCTTCTGGTGATGGGCTGCTATCACTTGTTTTATTACTGTTTCCGCAGGTCGGATGCCGCACCGCTTTATTTTGGCCTGTATTGCCTGTTGTGGATGGCCAATTTCATGGCGTCGAATGCCAGCGTCTGGGCCATTCGCCTGTTCATCCCGGAAATTTCGTTTGAGTTCCTGCATCGCTTCGATCTGGCCTGTTTCTTCCTGTCGATTCCGGTCGGATACATGTTTTTCCGTTCCCTATTTACGGAGGAATTCTCGCTCAGGGTTCAAAAGCTGACACAGATCATGGGTGTGGCCTTCTTTCTGCTGGCCTTTCTGTTGCCTGTCCGTATTCTTCTGGGCGTGGTGCCGTATTACTACCTGATCTCCTTGTTGCTGATTGCCTATTGCCTGTTGCGGCTGGTCGAAGCGCACCGCAAGCGCAGGGAGGCGGCCGGTTTCATCCTTGCCGGTTTCTTCATTCTTGGTCTGATTGCCGCCAATGACATGCTTGCCGATCTTGGCATGATTCGTTCGGAATACTTGATTCATGTCGGGATTTTTATTTTCATCCTGGCGCAGGGCTTTGCCTTTTCCTTGAAATTTTCCCGCTCCTTTTCTGCCGTTGAGCGCCTTTCGACCGAACTGGAGGGTAGAAATCAGGCGCTGGAAGAGGAAATGATCGAGCGCGCACGTCTGGAAAGTGAAATTGTCAATGTCAGCGAGAACGAGCGGCGTTGCCTGAGCCATGATCTGCATGACGGTCTTTGCCAACAACTGACGGCAGCCCGTCTGCGCTGTTCGGTGCTGGAAAGGAGTATGGGAGGCAAGGAATTGACGCAGCTTTCAAGCCTGCTCGAAGAATCAGTCAATCATTCCTATGATCTTGCCCGTGGACTCTGGCCGGTTCGGCTTGACCAGCACGGTATCAGCAGCTTTCTTGAGGATATTTGCCGACGACTGGCCGAATCCAGTGGCATCGATATTGTGGTGCGACAATCCAGGGCGTGCGCGAATTGCCAAAATGAAAGTCTTATTCAACTCTACCGCATTGCCTCGGAGGCCGTATCGAATGCGGTCAAACACGCCAGGGCAAGCCGGATCGATGTGTCGCTTGATTGCCTTGCCAATTCGCCGATGATTGAACTCAGTGTGCTTGACAATGGGGTTGGCAGGCAGGCGGCCTCGTCCTCGCCGGGTGGCATGGGGATGCGTATCATGGCGCACCGCGCTCGAACGGTAGGGGGCGAACTGAAGGTCGAGGACGCCGAGGGCGGTGGTACTCTGGTGGGCTGCAAAATCGAATGTGATAGCTTTACAATCGGAAACTCAAATGGCTCAATGTGCCCGCATCCTGCTGATTGATGATCATCCGGCTGTCCGCCAGGGGCTAGCCTTGTTACTGACCCAGGAGCGGCATCAGGTTTGCGGCGAAGCGGGAAATCGCTCGGAGATGCTTGTGCAACTGGCGACGTCCCGGGCCGACATGGCGCTGCTGGATTTGCATTTGGGCGACGAAAGCGGCCTCGACCTGATTGGCGATTTACGACAGCAGGGTGTACCGGTGCTGGTCTATTCCATGTTTGAAGATGCGCACACCATTCGCCGGGTCTTTGCCGAGGGGGCGCAAGGCTATGTCTGCAAGCGGGAGGTTTCGGACGCGCTTCTCAACGGGGTGCGCGAGGTTCTTGAAGGCCGCAGTCATGTTAGCCCGGTTGCGGCGCAGAGCCTTCTGATTTCCGAACAGAAACCGGACGATGAATCTGCCTTGAGTGAGCGTGAGCAGCAGATTATTGATCTGCTCGGGCAGGGTTGCAGCAATCTGGAAATTGCCGAAAAACTGGCTATCGGCATACGTACAGTGGAATCGTATTGCGCCAGAGCCATTGAAAAACTTGGCCTCAAAGGTATGCGTGAATTGCGCCGGCATGCCATTCAAAATCCCCGTCAGTCTGGCAGACAAGGCAAGTAACACCCCGGGAGCCCGTCTGCCAAGCGATGACGGGTGTTCTTGGAGAGGGTCGCACGCCTTCACGCAAAGGGTCAATTTGCACTGGCGTGACCGTAATTTCCCCTACACGCTGTCCGGGGAATTGCTGGCAGACATTGGCGGCGGTTCCCCATATATTTAGCAGCGCAAAAAACTTTGGGACTCTCATGGTCAACAAGAACCCTCGCAAGAAAAGTGCTGCACCGATACGTCATTAAAAACCTATTGGCAACATGCGTTTCGCAATCGCCGCCTGTGCTCCTGCTGTGCCACTGTAAAAATCAACCCTTGGAGTTACGGATAACCCCATGATTAAAAAACAAAACATGAAATGTGTGCTTCTTGCCGCATTGCTACTGACAAGCCTCACAGGCTTGGTTCATGCTGCCGATCCCATCAAGCTTGAGCCCTTAAGTGACCCGGAGATTGTTGCAAATGCGGAAAGCGGAGCGGCATGCTTTGCCGCGATAAAAGGCAAAACTTATCTCTACGATGATGGGGGCAAGGGGCTCGTAAAGATGAGTGGAAAAATCATCAAGCTCAAGTCACTCGCCAAGGAGGGCTCCTTCGGCACAGGCCCTTACATCTCTTCTGATGGTGGCCTCAAGATTGCTGTCCTGAAAAATGGCAATCTGGAAATCCAGGCAAACGGCCAAAAAGTCGTCCTCAAGTCAAATCACAAGTGTGGTGCTTAGGCATTGAGTATCGCTTCTGATATTGCCGGTCTCACCATAAAAGCCGAAACCCGAATATCTACAATTATTCACTTCATCAATCAGGAAATCATCATGTTCGTAAAATCCGTTGTTGCTGCGTTGTTTCTTACTTTTGCCTCCTCGTCCTGCTTTGCCAATCAGGAAGGCGTGCAATGGCTGAGGAATCAGGCCTTTAATAAATGCAAACAATTCTATGTCTGGCGCGTGGTCGATAATTACATTCAGGGAGCCACCTGGAGGGATGGCGGTTTCAATTCGAATGGCGATTGGCTCGTCAATGTTGTTGGCAGAATCAATTATCAAAACAGGCCGTCGAAGCTAGTAATGCAATTCACCATTGACCCGAAGTCTCGCAAATTCAACATGAATGGTTTGTGGATTAACGGTGATGCGCAATCGCAGGATATGCGCAATGCGCTGGTCGCAAACATGTGTAATAACCTGAAGTGAATTTCCTACCATCCATGGAGCTGCCTTTTATGAATACTTCCAATTTGTTGCTGAAAATTTGCAGTGTGACGCTTCTGTCCGGTCTGCTGAGCATTGGTAATGTTTCAGCTACGGATAAACCTGCCATCCAGTTCGCGCCGGGAAAAACAAGTGCCACCGTGACCGGCGAGATCATGGGGATGGATCGCGATATCTACCCGATCGTGGCCAAGGCCGGACAGACCATGCGCGTCGTGGCCAAGAATCGTTACAAGCTGGTGCTGTTCCACATTCAGTTGCCAGGGGCTGAGGGGAAATACCTGCCCAAGGCGGGTGAGGAGGACGATGCAAACGCCTGGGAGGGCAAGCTGCCAGTCGATGGCAAGTATCTGATCATCGTTGGGGCCATGCGCGGCAAGGATTCGAAATACAGCCTGCAGGTCGATATCAAGTAGGCGTTATGACTGATTGGCGGGCAGGGCGCGCAACCGTTCGCCAATCGCGTGCCATTGCCTGCCGTTCCTGACTGAATGCATTCAAAAATGCTGGAAGGAAAATCGAATGAGAATTCTCTTTGCCTGTCTTGTTGCTTTGTTCCTGTCTTCTTCTGCTCTGGCGGAGGTTGACTCCTTTCCCATCGAAGTCAAGGGTAATACCCTGAATATCCGGGCGGGTGCCACAAGAGCCGAGATTACCGGAATGCTGAAAAAAGCCTTTGGTGCAGAAGAACCTTCCGTCGCCTCGGCAGAACGGCTGCAATACGATTATGTTGCCAAGCCGGGCGAGGGGCCTTTGGCCTTGATGTTCGATTTCAACAAGGCAGGGGTACTGGTGGGCTTGAGTATCGATGCCAATATGAAGCAGCAGAATCCAGTGGCCGTGAAATTGCTTGATTGGCTCAAGCAGAATGCCGGTGCCGGCAAGAAGCAGGGCAAGTCCACCCGCTGGGAAAAATCCGGATTCGTGTTCAAATTAAAGGAAGTCAAGGATGCTGGAGATGATTCGAGTTACGGGTTTGAGATCAGCAAGAAATAATCAGCATGTAATCACGAACCCTGCATAGATGCAGGGTTCTTTTTTTGAAGGTATGAATGGATATGTTCAATTTCAAAGTTTTAGCGCATGTCGTTTCCTGTTCGTTGATCTTGCTTGCGGCGCAAGCCGACGCGGCGAGTTTTGATTGTGCCAAAGCGCGTAGCAAGGTAGAAAAGGCCATCTGCAAGGATGCCGAGCTGGGCAAACTGGATGAGCAGCTTTCCGTGGCCTACAAAACGGCTCTGGCCAGCCACCCGTTGCCGAAATATGTCCGCGCCCGTCAGAAAGACTGGTTGGTCAACAATCAGTACTGCGATTCCAAGGAACTCGTCGCCTGCTTGCGCAAGGCCTATGTCGAACGCCTGGAGCAGTTGATTGTTCCCAAGGACATTCAGGTGTTTGCCAACACCAAGGATTTTGACTATTCCGCCGGAGATGCGGTGGTGGAAATCGTTCCGCTGGCAGGATCTGTGCGGTTTAGTGTCTGGGGCGGTTTCCGCATGCTCCGGCATGGCCCTGCGGCCGAGGAGGCGAATGCCAAGGGCAAGCAACTCTGGTTTGGCTGCGAATTTGAAGGCAAGCTGAAAGGCAGCGGAGCGCAAAACGCTGTTGGTCCGAATAACACGCAGGTCAATTTCCAGATCAAGGGCAATAAGCTGATCTTTGAAAAGGGTATAGACGAGAAAATTTGCGTTTCGACCGGGCTGCTGCCGGATGATTTCACCAAGTTTTGAATATGAGCATGCCAATAAGCTCTCTTGTTGCCTTCCTTGCGATCCTGCTTGCCAGTTTATTCAGCAATCCAGTCATTGCGGCGCCGGCAGATAGTCTCAATGCCCAAGGCTTTCGTGCCTACAGCAAGAAAGACTATCCCGGCGCTCTCGAACTGTTCCAGAAGGCTGTTGAAAGCGACGGCAAACACGTTGTGGCGCGCTACAACCTGGCCTGTACGATGGCGCTTTTGCGTGCGCAAAACAAAACCTGCGAATACAGTGCCTACGTGCCGGAGATCATGGATCAGCTTGAGGCTGCCGTGAAACTGGATGGCAAGCGCAAGGAACGGCTGATGACCGATCCCGATCTTGCTGCCGTGCGCAATTACTGGCGTTTCCAGAAATTGCTTGGCAAGCGCGTCAGCAATGAGACCGATGTGAAGGAACTGCTGGTGTTGATTCGCTGGTTCGGCCCTTCTCCCGGTGCCATGGGGCCGGTTGCTGGTGCTGTATTCAAGGCGGACGGCAGTTTTGAATTCTGGCAACTCAATCCGGATAATGGCAAACGCCGACCACGCACGGGTACCTATATCGTCAAGGGGAATGCCATTACCTTTTCGGTTGCGGCCAAAGGGTCGGATAAGGCGGCCGTTTGGACTGGCGTTCTGGGCGATAGCGGTGAAATAAAAATCAAGGAACTCGACTTGATCCTGACAGATGACCGCAGTGAGTGCAGCGCCTGAAAATCTTCGGTTCCACCTACAGCTTTGCTTGCCAAGGTGTTTTGTTCCAAAGCAGATTGAAATTCCGACTGACTATTCCGAGAAAGACAATTTAAGACCATGAAAAAAATTCTGACTATCCTGTTGCTCGCCATACCGCTTCTGGCTTTGGCGCAAAGTGAAATGAAGCTGGAAGCCGTGCAGAAAAAGAAGTTGAATACTTTTTTTAGCAACTTTTCCGAAGCCGACCTGAAAAGCTTCAAGCAAAATTCCCTGAGCGATGCTGCTTTGCTGGAATTCGGGCTTTCGCACAATTTGATCAATCGTGAAAAATCCTTGAAAAAGAGCAAGGATGGCAGCTCGGTCATCATCACCAGCGAGCAGGTTGATACTGCGACCATCAAGTATTTTGGCAAAACGGTCGCGCAGCATCCGAACAAAACCTATACACGGCCGATGGCCAGTGGCGAGGCATATACCTTCTCGCAGATCAGTAGCCTCGCTGAACTTGGCGGCAACGCCTTTTTGGCCAAAGGGATGATATTTACCACTGGTTCCGGTGGTACGCCCAACCCGCATGGCACCCCGCAAGAATGGAAAAAGAAAGGGGAAGAGGTTGAACAGACCGGCAGCTTTACCGCAAAGATCAAGGCGGAAGGTGAGCGTTACATCCTGATTGAGTATGCGGTTGTTGCCGTGAAGTAATCGGTGGCATGCGGTTGTTGCTTAGGAGGATCAAGCAAGGACAAAGTACCAACAGTGAGATTGTTTGTGCCTCAGGGTAGAATGCCAACAGTGAAATCCTGGGGGCAAAAAGTATGGAACTACAGGGTAAAAAAATCCTGTTGGGGGTGACGGGGGGTGTTGCCGCCTACAAGGCTGCCGAGTTGACACGACAACTGATCAAGCAGGGCGCGCAGGTCTACGTGGCGATGACCGAGGCGGCCACGCATTTTGTCGGGCCGGTCACTTTTCAGGCGCTGACCGGCCACAACGTCTATTGCAAGCAATGGGAACATGATGTCTCGAACGGCATGGCGCATATCGACCTGACACGCATGGTTGATTGCATCCTGATTGCCCCGGCTACGGCCAATTGTATTGCCAAGCTAGCCAACGGCATTGCTGACGATCTGCTGTCGTCGCTGGTGCTGGCGCGTGATTGCCCCTTGCTGGTGGCACCGGCGATGAACAAGCAGATGTGGCAGGCGGCGCCGACCCAGCGCAATGTGGCGCAACTCAGGGCGGATGGCGTTACCATTCTTGGCCCCGGTGTCGGCGAACAGGCTTGCGGCGAGATCGGTGCCGGTCGCATGCTGGAACCAGCGGAAATTCTCGAAGGCGTGCTTTCTTTCTTTACGCCCAAATTGCTGGCCGGTAAGCGCGTTTTGATGACTGCCGGGCCGACGTTTGAGTCCATCGATGCCGTGCGCGGTATTACCAACCTTTCTTCCGGTCGCATGGGCTATGCTTTGGCGTTGGCTGCGGCACGGGCTGGCGCGTCGGTGACACTGGTTTCTGGCCCGGTGAGTTTGCCGACGCCAGCCGGCGTGGAACGCATCGACGTAAAGAGCGCTAGCGACATGCATGCGGCGGTGATGGCGCGGGCGACTGATGCCAATATTTTCATCGGCGTGGCGGCGGTGGCCGATTATCGGGTGGCGGAGATGGCTGAACACAAGCTGAAGAAGGACGAGGGAGGTCCGCCTGCCATCCAGTTGATCGAAAATCCCGACATTCTGGCCGAAGTGGCGGCTTTACCGAAACCGCCGTTTTGCGTCGGTTTTGCTGCCGAGAGTCGCAATCTCGAGGAATATGCCCAGAAGAAACGGCTGAAGAAAAAAATTCCCCTCATCGTCGGCAACCTGATCCAGGAAGGCTTCGGCGGCGAGGACAATCGTGTTGTTCTGTTCGATGACCACGGTGTCCATCCCTTGGCGCCGGCCTCCAAGTCCGCATTGGCGCGCCAGTTGATCGAACACATTGCCAGGAGCTGCTGACATGCATGTCATTGACGTCAAAATTCTCGATACCCGCTTGAAGGATACGCCGCCGCATTATGCGACGCCCGGTTCGGCCGGTCTCGACCTGCGCGCCTGCCTGCAAGCACCGGAACACCTGCCGCCGGGCGGCACCATGCTGATTCCGACCGGCATGGCCATTCATCTTTCCGATCCCGGCCTGGCGGCCATGATCCTGCCGCGTTCCGGTCTGGGCCACAAATACGGCATCGTGCTGGGCAATCTGGTCGGGCTGATCGACTCCGATTATCAGGGCGAAATCATGGTGTCGCTGTGGAACCGCAGCAAGGAAAGCTTCACCATCAATCCGCTTGACCGCATTGCCCAACTGGTGGTGGTGCCGGTGCTGCAGGTGGGCTTCAACGTGGTCGATGATTTTGAGACCAGCCATCGCGGCGAGGGTGGCTTCGGCAGTACCGGGCAATAAACGGTGAAGCTTCAGCAACTGCGCTACATCGTCGAGATTGAGCGGCGCGGCCTCAATGTTTCGGAGGCGGCGGAAAGCCTGTTTACTTCACAGCCCGGCATTTCGAAGCAGGTGCGGATGCTGGAGGATGAACTTGGCATCGTCATTTTCGAGCGCAGTGGCAAGCGCTTTACCGGTATCACCGAACCGGGGCGCATTGTGTTGAACATTGCCGAACGCATGTTGCGCGAGGCTGAAAACTTGCGCCGGGTCGGCCAGGAATACGCTGCCGGCGATACCGGCAGCCTTATTCTGGCGGTTACCCATACTCAGGCGCGTTATGTCTTGCCGCTGGTGGTGCGTGATTTTCTGGCTCACCACCAGAAGGTGCAATTGGAAATTCGCCAAGGCAACCCGACCCAGATTGCCGAATGGGTGGTGGCGGGTGAGGCGGACATCGGTATCGCCACCGAGGCGCTCGACCAGTTCGAGCAACTGGTGACGCTGCCGGTGCGGCAGTGGAATCATTGTGTTGTCGCCCCTGAACACCATCCCGTTACGACTTGTCAGCCGCTCAGCCTTGTCGAACTGGCGCGCTGGCCGCTGATTACCTACGACACCTCGTTTGTTGGGCGTTCGCGCATCAATCGCGCTTTTGAGCGATTGGAACTTAAACCGAATGTTGTCCTGACTGCTTTGGATTCGGACGTGATCAAGACCTACGTTGGTTTGGGCTTGGGGCTGGGCATCATTTCGGCGCTGGCTTACGACAAGGAGCGCGATGCCGGTCTGGTAGCGCTCGATGCCAGCCACCTTTTTGAATCCAATACCACCCGCCTGGCTTTGCGTCGTGGCGCCTATCTGCATAGCTACGAATATGATTTCATTGCCCTTTTCGCCCCGCTCTTGCAGCGTAAAGTGGTCGATATGGCGATGCGGGGCGGTGGTGATCAATCGCAGATGTGAAAATGATTTTGGATCCGGGAATATTCCAGCTTTTTCGATGACAGACGGGAGCATTTTTCCCGGCACAGGAAAGTTTCTATGCAAGCCTTTCTGACCTTTATTGCCATCATCTTCATGATCGTCCTGTTTGTGCTGGTGCTGATCGCTTTGTCGAACAGTTCCGGTTACGCGCGGGAAATTGCGTCCTTGCGCCAGGCCGTGCCGGGGATGATTCGCAATATTCTTTCAGGTTTGGGGTTCACCGCCGAGAGCAGGGAAAATGTGCGCAATAATCTGGAGGCTTTGTCCAGGCGCATCACATCTCTGGAAAAGGCGCAGGATCTTGCTGACCTGACAAAGAAGATCGAGGCACTGGAAAAGAAGCTGAATGAGGCTATTGCAGCAGGTCTGCAGATTCCTGCAGCCTTGGAGGAAGAAAGTGCTCAGGTTCGCGAGGCATTGGCCGCACTGGCCGAAGAATCCGCGCCGGATTCCGTCTTGACGCAAGCCTCCGGGTTGCAGCAGGAAGTTGCCGAGTCGCAAATGGCTGAAAAGGCGGTTGAACTAGTGGTCGAGTCGCCGCTGCCAGTGCAGGAGCCTGCTGCGGAGGCGGCTAAGGTGCCGCCAGCCAAGTTTAAGCCCTTTACGTTTGCAATTGACGATGATTTCGCGCCGACAGTGCCGGCGGCCGCCTTGGCGGCCGATCACTTGCCCAAGTCGGATAAGATCGAAATCACGTTTGCGCCGGAAGATATTGTGGTGGCGCCTGCATCTGCCGAAATTGCCAAGCCCCCGCCGGTCGAAACGCCTGTTGAACAAGTTTTGCCAAGCAAAACATTGAGCGAGCCCGAAGTTTTGCCTGCCGGTAAGCCAGTCAGCCGTCCATTCAGTTCAGCCATCGACCAGAACTTTGCCGAGCCGGTACGGGTTCCGGAGTCTGCCCCAAAAGCAGCCGAACCAGCGCCAGCAATGCAGACCCCGGAAGTTCCGCTTCCACCGCCAGTGATTCCGCCTCCGGCGCTGCGTGTTGCTCACCAGTCGCCACCTATGCGGTCAGCAACCGTACAGACACCTCCGCTACCGTCGCAACCGCCAAGAGCACCGGTGCGTCCGATGGCGCCACAAGAGCCGGGCCTGATCGAAAATGCTGTTATTGCCGCCAAAAACTGGTTCTTCGGCGGCAATACGCTGGTGCGGATCGGCATGGTGCTGGTTTTCCTTGGCCTGACCTTTTTGCTGCGTTACGCCTCACCCTACATCGTTATCCCGCTCTGGGTGCGCTATCTGGGCGTGGCGCTGACAGCGCTGCTCGCCCTGGTTCTTGGCTGGCGGCTACGTCTCAAACGACCGGATTTTGGTTTGTTGATGCAAGGCGGCGCCGTGGCGGTCATGTATCTGACCGTTTACGCTGCCTTGAAATTGCACGGCCAGCCCTTAATCCCGATGTATCCTGCCTTCGCTTTACTGGTGGCGGTGGCCGCTTTGGCGACTTTCCTGGCGATTTCGCAGAATGCGCTCTCGATGGCAGTGGCAGGCTCGCTCGGCGGTTTTGCCGCGCCGGTGCTGGTCTCCACAGGTGGCGGCAATCATGTGGCCTTGTTTTCCTATTTTGCCCTGCTCAATGCCGGCATTATGGCGACGGCCTGGTTCAAAACCTGGCGGCCACTCAACCTGATCGGCTTTTTCGGGACTTTCTCAATTGGTCTGGCCTGGGGTCTGTCCTCCTATAATGCCACCCAGCACTATGCCAGCATGCAGCCCTTCCTGATCCTCTTCTTCCTGATGTTCGTTGTCATCGGCCTGTTGTTTGCGCGGCGCAAGCTGATGGAAGACGAAAATACGCCTGAGACTCGCGATATCGCAGCCTGGCGACAATGGCTGCAGCAACAGGGGCACACGGCGCAACGCTATGTCGATGGCACCTTGCTGTTTGGTACGCCCTTGGTCGGTTTCGGTCTGCAGCATGCGCTGGTCAAGCATATCGAGTACGGAACGGCGTTCAGCTCTCTGGCGCTGGGGGCTTTCTATCTGCTGTTGGCGCGCCTTTTGTATGGCCGCAATCCCATGCGTTGCCGCCTGTTGGTCGAAGTCTTCTTGGCGCTCGGCATGATTTTCGCGACGCTGGCAATTCCGCTCGGCCTTGACGCGCATTGGACCTCCGCTGCCTGGGCAGTGGAGGGCGCCGGCATTTACTGGATTGGCCATCGCCAGCAACGACCCTTGGCGCGCATCTTTGCTCTGCTGCTGCAAGCGGGCGCGACCTATGCCTTCCTGACCCAACTTTCGGCCGGGCATGAAACCCTGCTTTCCGGATCGGTCATGGGAGCGCTGATGTTGGGCTTGGCGCTGCTCTGTGATCTGGTCGTGCTCAAGTATTATCGGACGGAAGATGATTTATGGGATGACGCTTCTGTTCCGGCACTGGCTTTTGTCGGTTTGTGGTCATTGTTTCTGATTCCACCCATGCTGTTCCTGCAATCAGGCACGGTGGCTGGCTGGACGGTGGCTGGCCTGATCGCTTTGATTGTCGCCATGCGCTGGCGGTTTTCCTGGTGGATTGGTCATGCATTGCTGGTTCAACTGGCGGCGCTGGTCATGATGATCACGACCTTGGGTTTCGGCAAGGAAACGCTGCTGGCTGGCGATTACAAAGTCGCCTTGTTGGTGGGGCTGGTGCTGCTGACCGATACCTTTATGATGCATTTCTTCCAGCGTGACGATGAGGAAGCCCGGATGAGATACAGCGGCTTTCCGCCGCTGCTGACTTCGTTGGGTCTGTGGTCGCTGTTCCTGATTGCCCCTTTGCTGTTCCATACGCCCGGAACGGTGACCAGTTGGGTCATCGCCGGTCTGGTGGCGGTCATTATCGCCATGCGCTGCTGTTTCAATTACTGGGTCAGCAATGCACTGTTGGTTCAGTTGGGCGCGTTGGCGCTGTTCCTGACGACCCTGGCAACAGGTCAAGGAACGCTGCTGGCGGGAGATTACAGACTTGCCTTGTTGCTGGGATTTGGAATTCTGGCCGATTCCTTCCTGCTGCGCTTATTCCAGCGCGATGTCGAGGAGAACGAGCAGAGATACAGTGCTCTGCAGCCCATGCTGGCCACATTGGGATTGTGGTCCTTGTTTCTTGTCTCGCCATTGCTGTTCGATAAAACCTACACCGTGTCGGGCTGGGCAGTATGCGGCCTGGTGGCCGTGGGCATTGCGTTGCGCTGGCGTCTTTCCTACTGGGTGAGCAATGGTCTGCTGGTACAGTTCTTTGCTGCGGCATTGTTCCTGACCACGCTGAGATTTGGCGGCAACGAAACCCTGATGACAGGTGAAGCCCCCAATGCCTTGCTGCTGGGTCTGGTGTTGCTGACCGATACCTTCATGTTGCGCTATTTCCAACGAGGCATCGAAGAAGACCAACAAAGATACAGCGGCTTGCAGCCCTTCCTGGCGACATTGGGTTTGTGGTCGTTGTTGCTGATTGCGCCGCTCTTCTGTCTGCGTGAGGGCACGACAGTGGCCTGGGCGGTTGGTGGTTTCCTGGCGCTGTTTGTCGCATTGAAATGGCGTTTTGCCTACTGGCGCACCAATATCCTGCTGGCCCAATTTTTGGCGATCGTGATGTTCGTGTCGACCTTGAAATTGGGTCAGGAAGCAGTCTTTACCGGCAATGCCGGAATCTCGCTGCTGCTGGGTGTGGTGCTGCTGGTGCAAATGCTGTTGATGCTGCATTACCGCAAGGAGGCGGGTGAGCAGGTTGGTATGCAGATGTCCCTGTCGACGCCGGGTTTGTGGCTACTCTATCTGATTGCGCCGATCACGCTGCAAATGGACAACATGACGGCAGCCTGGGCGATAGCCGGCGCCGTGACGGCTTTTGTCGGCTTGCGCTTCCGCCTGCGCGGCTGGATGGGTAATGCTCTGCTGGTTCAGTTGCTGGCCGGTCTGCTCTTCCTTGCCCATATGAAGGGAGCCGAGGGAACGGGCGGCGTGCTGGCTTTTGGCGGTTCCGGTATCAGGGGTCTGGTGATGGCGATGCTGATCGGCGTGGCGATGATGGCCAGTGTCCTCGCTGTCGTGCGCGAAGCCCGCGCCTCCAGCAACCCCGAATTGGCGCGCGGATTCTCCTGGGTAATGCTGATCGGTCTGTCCTTTGTTGTGCTGGGAGTGCTTTTCGTGCTGCCGTGGGCAACAGCCACGGCGGTCTGGGCGATATGCGGCCTGCTGCTGATGTGGGCCGCGATGACATTGCGCCTGAAGCCGGTTCTGTGGTTTGCCATTGCCCTCGAAGTGGTGGCCGGTTTTGCCTTCTTCCGGACGACGATACCGGATCTGGTCACATCGGCGATTGCTTTTGCCGGAGATGCCAGCGCCTTCGGCCACAGCGGCTTCTGGACACCGGCCGTGCTTGCTCTGGCGGCTTTGGCGGTGGCCTGGCGTCTGCACAATTACGCCCGTACAGCCACGCCGGAAGAAGCCGAGGATCTGGGTATCGATGGCGATGTTCTGTCGCTGCCGGCGTTGTTGTGGTTTGCACTCTGGTGGGGCTTTGGCTGGTATGCCGAATTGTCGCGCATCAGTCCGACGCCGCAGGACCTCTATCACTACTTCCTGGCGGCCATGTCGGCCACGGCGCTGCTCTTGCTGCCGCTGGTTTGCCGTTACGACTGGCGTCGTCCGGCCATTCTGAGTCTGGTGGTATTGCCGATCACTGTGCAGGCGGTCATTTACGACTACCTGCATGACCGACATCCTTTCAGCGCCAGCGGCTGGTTCGCCTTTGGACTGTCTTTGGCGGCACATTTGGGACTGTTGCGGATATTGCGCGGGCGGATTTCGGAAGCGGCCGAGAAAGGCTTGCATCTGGTCAGTTGCTGGATCTGGCTGGCGGTGGCGGCCTTTGAAATGCGCCATCTCTTCCTCGAACTGGGGGATGTCGGCAGTGTCTGGCGCTGGCTGGGCTGGGTGATGCCGCTGGCGGCGTGGCTGTTGTGGAGTGCGCGCCGTAATCTACCCACACTGTGGCCGTTCGGGCTTTTCCCGCTGTTGTATCGCTTTACGGCAACCTTGCCGGTGGTCGTCATTCTGTTGGGCTGGATGTTTCTGGCGAATTTCAAATCCAGCGGCAATCCTGCGCCATTGGGTTATCTGCCGCTGATCAATCCGCTCGAACTGGCGCTGGGATTGGTATTGTTCTCCACCTGGTTCTGGCGCAAGCGGCTGGCCGGCGAGGATGAGGCGGCCATTTCCTGGCAATGGCTGCATGCCCCCTTGAAATGGCTCCTGTTCGCTGGCCTGTTCCTGATCTACACCTTTACCGTGCTGCGTGGCGTGCATCATTTCGGTCATTGTCCGTTCGATTCGCAAGGCTTTACGATGCCGGTGGCACAATCCGCCTTGTCCATCGCCTGGGGGCTTTATGCGCTGATCCTGATGATTGTCGGCAATCGCAAGGGAAGGCGCTCAGTCTGGATTATCGGTGTTGTGTTGGTGGGAATTGTTGTGGCCAAGCTGTTCTTCATCGATTTGTCCAACCGCGATAGCCTGGAGCGCATCATTTCCTTCATCGGAGTCGGACTGCTGCTATTGATTGTCGGATATTTCGCACCTTTGCCGCCGAAGCGGCAAGATGACGATCAGTCCTGAACCGGAGTTTGTCATGCGCCTTGTTTCCGCCTTTGTTCTGAGTGCCTTGCTGGCGATACCGGCTGCCTTTGCGCAGCAAAAACCGGAAGAGTTCTCTTATCGCATGCAGGTGGTGACCGATACGACAGCACCCTATTATCGGCTGACAGTGCCGGTTGAGGTGTATCAGCAATCGGCACGCGGCGAACTGGAGGATTTGCGCATTTTCAACAGCGCGGGCCAGATCGTTCCCTATGCCCGTCTGGTGGCGAGCGCCAGTTCGCAAGAAAGCACGCGCCGGGTGAAATTGCGCTGGTTCCCGTTGATGGCGGAAAAGGAAAGTACGACAACGGACAATGCGGCGGTGGTGACGGTGAACGATTCTTCGCTCAATGTCAGCGTTCGTCAGAACAGCGATGGCACCCTGGTTGAAGTGCACAAACGCGAAGTGCGGAATTCGCCTGCAGCGAATCCTTCCCCTGTTCCTCCACCAGCCGTGCGTGGCTATATTCTGGATGTTAGCCAGGTGGTTGATCGCAGCCATGTTTATTTGCTTGAACTGGATTGGAGCGCGGGCAGCAATTTCCAGTTGATCGATATCGAAACCAGCAATGATCTGAGAAACTGGCGACCCCTGCGTAGCAGCGTGCAATTGGCGCGGCTGCAGTATGGCGGCGAGCAGATTGAGAATCGCCGTATCGAGTTGAACGGCTTTCAGGATCGCTATATGCGCTTGATGTGGCGGGAGCCCGATAAGGCACCGCTACTGACTCTGGCTGAAATCGAGCAGAGAACGACCAGCTTTGAGAGTGCGCCCATTATCTGGTCACCGCAGTTTGTGGCGATGCGGATGGATGTGGCAGGGACTGGCGAATATCGTTTCCATTTGCCGCAACCCTTGCCGGTGGCGCGTCTGCGCATTGAATTGCCGGCAGGCAATATCTTGATGCCGCTTGCCGTCATCCAGCCCACCACTAGCGGTGGCCGCCAGCCTCGGCCGATGCTGCACCAGATCGGCAGTGGTGTGGTTTATCGCATTCTCGACAAGGGGCGGGAATGGAGCCTGAACGAAATTACGCTCGGTGGCGGTCGCATTCAGGATTTTGTTGTCCGTATCGATTCGCGGACGACACAACCGGATCGTTTGTCGCTTTCCTATGCACTGGAACCGGCGCAAGTCCTTTTCCTGGCCAGCGGCAATTCCCCCTATACGCTTTGTGTCGGCAATGACAGAGCCAACGATAGTGCTTTATCAGCCTCAACCCTGATTCCGGGTTTCGGTAGTTCCGGTTTGCAAATTGCCAATGCCAGCCTGAAGCCTGTCGAACCAACAGCCGTCGCGTCGATTCAACAGGTTTCGGCTGGCCCGGTGGTGGCGGCCTCTCCGTCAAAGGCTACGGATTGGAAGAAGTACATCCTGTGGGGAGTGATCGTTACGGTCGTGATTTTCATGATGTTCATGGCTACACAGTTGTTGCGTCAGATGAAACAGGATTCCGGCGCCGAGAAGGATCAGGAAAATCAGTCTTGAGGCTGGGATAGCGCGTCTTGCTGAGATTGGGCTACGAGGCTGGCCTTATTCCAGTTCTTGGCGCAAAACCTCTGCCATGAGTTTTATCCGTGCTTCAAGCAGGCCGATTTTTTCAGTATCGATCTGGCCGTTTTTGGCCTGAATCTCGATTGTTGCGGCCAGGCTGTGACCCTCATTGTCGGCAAAGGCTGCCAGCAAACTCTTGAGGGTGTGGGCCTCGCCGCGAACGGCTTCCGGTTTGCCGCTGGCCAGGGCAGCCATCAGGTTATGACTGTAGACGGCTGATTCTTCGATAAACATGCGAGCCATTTCGACAAAAAGTTCCTGGTCGTCACCCAGGCTTTCCAGAACCGCAGCCTTGTCGAGAATCAACGAATTTGACATGATTTTTCTCTCCTAATCCTCAAACTGGCGGCGGATATTGAAAACTTCATCCCAGCCCGACAGGAAGGCGTCAACGCATAGTGGGTCGAAATGTTTGCCACTGCCGTCCTCAAGATTCTGGCGGGCATCCTCCATGCTCCAGGCACTTTTATAGGGGCGCACCGAGGTGAGGGCGTCGAAGACATCGGCAACAGCAACGATGCGGCCAAGAATGGGGATGCTTTCGCCGGAGAGATGACCCGGATAGCCTGAACCATCGAATTTTTCGTGGTGGTGCAGGGCGATTTCGGCGCCTGCCATCAGCACTTCCGAAGCGCTGTCTTTCAGGAGCTCATAGCCCAGGCTGCTGTGGCTTTTCATGATTTCGAATTCTTCGTCGGTGAGTTTGCCCGGTTTGAGGAGGATGTAGTCCTGAATGCCGATTTTGCCAACATCGTGCAAGGGCGCGGCTTCCAACACCAGTTTCTGGAAGCCTTTGTCGAGGTTGAGGCGCTCGGCAATTAATTGCGAGTAACGTGCCATGCGTTTGATGTGGGCGCCGGTGTCGGGGTCGCGGAATTCGGCGGCGCGCGACAGACGATAGATCAATTCCTGCTCGCGACCCCGTATTTCCTGGGTTTGCTCTTCCACCATGACCATCAGGTGCATGGCGCGGTCGGCCAATTGTTTTTGAGCGGAACGCAGTTGCAGCATGTTGCGGACGCGAGCCGAGAATTCGATACGGTCAATGGGCTTGTTGAGAAAATCGCTGGCACCGTTCTCCAGCGCCTCGTAGCGGATGTCTTTCTGGTCATTGGCGGTGACCATGAGAACGGGAATCCTTTCCTGGCCGGGCATGAAGCGGAATTTTCGGATGAACTGCATGCCATCCATCTCGGGCATCATGTAATCGTGCATGGACAATCCACAGTCAAACCTTGATAATTCTGCCTCCTTTTGCAGGCCAATACATGAAATTTCTCTTCGATCTCCTGCCAGTCATTTTTTTTGTCGTCGCCTATCTGCTTGCCAATGGTAACCAGGAGGCTGCCCATCAGTTGACCAGCAGCCTGCTGGGCAGCAAGGATTTCCTGCCGGCGCAGGCGCCATTCCTGATTGCCACTATCGTCGTTATTGCCACCACGGTCTTGCAAGTGACCTGGGTCAAATTGCGCCACGGCAAGGTGGACAAAATGCTCTGGTTCAGTTTCTTTCTTATTACCGCCACCGGTGGCCTGACCCTTTTTCTCAAAAACGCCCTGTTTTTCCAGTGGAAACCGACGCTCTTGTATTGGGCTTTTGCCCTTGCTCTGCTGGTTGCAGAGCTTGCGTTTGGTAAAAATCCGATGCGTTCGCTCATGGGTGACAAGATCGAACTGCCGGAGGCAGCCTGGAAATTGTTAAGCCGTTCCTGGGTTGGCTTTTTCGTTTTCATGGGCGCTTTGAATCTGATCGTGGTTTACAACTTCTCGCAGGATTTCTGGGTCAAATTCAAGCTCGCCTGCATCGGTTTTACCTTCGTTTTTGCCATTGTCCAGGCCGTCTTGATGGCTAAATATGTCGAGGAAAAGCCATGATGTTCTATGCCATCGTCGGCGAGGATGTTGTGGATTCGCTTCAGGCGCGGCTCGCTGCCCGCCCGGCGCATATCGAACGGCTCAAGATACTGCAGACGGAAGGCCGTTTGTTGCTGGCTGGGCCTTTTCCAGCTATCGATGCCGCCGATCCGGGTCCAGCGGGTTTTTCCGGTAGTCTCATCGTTGCCGAGTTTTCTTCGCTGGATGAGGCTAAACAGTGGGCTGAAGCTGATCCCTATGTGGCGGCTGGGGTATACCACAATGTGACAGTGCGCCCCTTTCGCAAGGTATTGCCAGCCTGATCCGGAATTCAGTCTTCGTACTTGCTCTACGCAAGAGTTTAAGAAGAAGTATAATCTGGCGTTTCTAGACCCCATACCAAAAGGAATAATTCATGTCCAAACTTTCCCGACTGGCCGCAACGCTTATCGTCAGTACTCTGCTTGCTGCACCCGCCATCGCTGCCGATGTTGCCACTGTAAATGGCAAGGGCATTCCGCAGTACATGTATGATGCTCTGGCTGCCGAGTACAAAGCACAAGGCGCACCCGATTCGCCCCAGTTGAAAACAGAAGTCAGGGAAGCGCTGATTCGCCAGGAACTCTTGGTGCAGGAAGCCAAGAAAAAGGGCCTGGACAAGAAAACCGAGGTTCAAGGTCAGATGGAACTGGCCAAGCAGGGCGTTTTAATGCGCGCTGTCGTCAGCGACTATGTTCGCACCCATCAGGTGAGCGACGACAAGCTCAAGAAGGAATTCGACGCCATCAAGGTCAAGCTGGGCGAAACCGAGTACAAGACACGTCATATCCTGTTGAAGAAGGAAGAGGATGCCAAGGCCGTGATCGCCAAGCTCGACAAGGGCGAGAAGATGACCGATCTGGCCAAGCAGTCGGAAGATCCGGGTTCCAAGGATAACGGTGGCGATCTGGGTTGGAGTGCGCCGGCAGCAGCTTATGTGCCGCCTTTTGCCGAGGCTGTCGTGAAGCTGAAGAAGGGTGAATACACCAAGCAGCCTGTCAAGACGGATTTTGGCTTCCATGTCATCATGCTGGATGATACCCGTCCTCTGAAGCACCCGCCGTTTGATCAGATCAAGCCGCAACTG
>JAGTRX010000220.1 GCA_018262285.1 Pseudomonadota bacterium
GCTATCCTCCGCACCCATCGTCTCGCCAACCAACGCCAGCACAGCGGAAAAAACGACGTGGCTGCCCATCGGTCTGCTCTCGATTGCACTCGTTGCGGTCGGCGTGACCATCGGCTGGCTACGGCCGTGGCAAAAAGACGAAGCGGTGCCAACTCTGACAGCTTTACCAAATTCGGCAGCAACGATGCCAGTTAGCGCCATCGTTCCTGCAACGGTGACTACAAGCTCATCCCAAGCCGAAACGACAGCCTCATCAATCACAACCACCACAGGAATAGCAGGAATAGGGGACAGACCACGGTTTTATAAAGAAAACCGTGGTCTGTCCCCTATTTCACAGCCCCCACCCCCTCCCGCCAAAGCAAAACCAGAGCCACAAACCCAGCCGGAATTGCCCAACATCACGATCACGGTGCATGCCTATGCCGCCAATCCCCGCGAACGAATGGCCGGCATCAACCGCCGAATTCTGCACGAAGGCGACGAGGTCGCGCCCGGCCTCAAACTTGAGCAAATCACCGAAGATGGCGTCATTCTCAACTTCAGGGGACGCCGCTTCCGCCGCGGCCTATAGGTCGGGCTCCAACCCAAATGGCAGGCCTGTCGGGCTGAAGCCCGACCTACCAGACAGGTAGCATTAACCGCTCCGCCTGCCTTCCCACTGCTTCTGCAAGCGCTTCACCGAAACCGGCACCGGCGTTTTCAATTCCTGCGCGAAGAGGTTGACGCGCAGTTCTTCCAGCAGCCAGCGGAATTGCTCGACTTGCGGGTCATCGATGCCGGCTTTGGCCAACTGGATGGCTCGGCGCTCGTAGTTTGTCCACAGCGGCTGATATTCAGCCAGCAAGCGGCTGTCGCGCGCCGGGTCAGCTTTGAGTTTGTCGAGCCTTACCTGCACGGCCTTCAAGTAACGCGGCAGATGCGTTAGCCGATCAAAAGGGGTATCGGCAATGAAATTTTTGGTCACCAGCCGTTTGACCTGCGCTTCGATATCCTGCACGGCAGCAGGAAAGGCGCGAAAGGCTGGCAGCTTTTTGTGCACCGCTTGCCATTCGCTCAGCACCGCGCCGGCCAGTCTTGCAACTTCCTGCATCTGCAGGCCAAGCCTGGCCTTGGCGTCGAGGCAGCGCGCCTTGAACTGCTCGCCATTGGCCGGCCACGGCTCGTACAGGCAGGCGCGCTCGAAGGCGCGGCTGACGATTTGCTGGCGCAGTTCCTCGCTCGTCCCCAGCGCCATGTACTGCATACCCATGGCCGACAGGTTGGGCACGTTCTTGTCAAAATATTTCACCTGTTCGCGCAATTGCAATTGAAAGAGGCGCAGCAGCCCCCAACCGTGCGCATCTCGCGCCTCTTCCTGCGCATCGAAGACCCGGATAGAAACCGATTCGCCCTCATCCGTCAGCGCCGGATAGCCGATGATGCTCTGCCCCGCCACATGCACTTCCATCAGTTCCGGCAGTTCGCCGAAAGTCCAGTCGGTCAGCCCGGTGTATTCAGCCGGGGTTTCGTGTAGTTCGGCAAATTCCTCCTTGGCCTCGCGCCCCCATTCGCCCTTAAGTTGCGCCAGGTTCCTACCCATGTCGAGCTGGCGGCCATCTTCATCGATGAGTTTGATGTTCATGGTCAGATGCAAGGGCAGCATGTCGGGGCGGAAGGATTCCGGCTCGACCACCCAGCCACGGGCATTAAGGTCACGCGTTTCGAGAATGTAGGCCATCAGCGCCGGAATGAGGCCGGTCGCCTGTTTACGGTCATTGCCAG
This sequence comes from Pseudomonadota bacterium, assembly GCA_018262285.1. Taxonomy (GTDB): domain Bacteria; phylum Pseudomonadota; class Gammaproteobacteria; order Burkholderiales; family Rhodocyclaceae; genus UBA1934. The sequence goes on from JAGTRX010000220.1 coordinate 1,765, forward strand.
CTGTGGCAGCAATGAATTCCTCAACAAACTCCGGCACCGGCACCAGTTTGGCGCGGATTTTCTGCGGCAGGGTTTTGATCAGTTGGGTGACTTTTTCCTTCAGCAAGCCCGGTACCAGCCATTCCAGCCGGTTGACCGGCAACTGGTTGAGTTGCGCCAGCGGCACGGTGATGGTGACGCCATCGCGCGGGTTGCGCGGTTCGAAGTGGTAGGCGAGCGGGTATTCAACACCGCCCAGCTTGATGTGATGGGGAAAAGCCTCGGTGGTGACACCGGCGGCGGAATGCCGCATCAGGTCGTCTTTGGAGAGGAAAAGCAGTTTGGGCGTATTTTTTTCCGCCGCTCGCCGCCAGTGATCAAAGGCAGCGCCGTTATGGAGGGCATGGCCTTCGGTATCGGTTGCGGGGATCACATGGTCGTAGAAGGCCGCAATCAGGCTGTCATCGACCAGCACATCCTGCCGGCGCTGCTTATGTTCGAGCTTTTCAATGTCCTCGATCAATTTCTGGTTGTGCTGATAGAAAGGCCAGCGCTTGACGTAGGCCTCGTCAATTTCACCTGCCACCAGACCCTGACGGATAAAAATGTCGCGCGCCTCGACCGCTGCCAGCGGACCGTAATGCACGCGCCGCTTGGGGGTGACGACAACGCCGTGCAAGGTGGTGCGTTCCCAGGCCGAGACCTGCATCGATTTCTTTTCCCAGTGCGGATCGAAATAGCTGCGCTTGATGAGATGGGCGCCGACTTCTTCCAGCCAATCCGGCTCGATTTTGGCAATGCAGCGCGCGAAGAGCCTTGTGGTCTCGGTGATTTCCGCCGCCATGATCCACTTGCCGGCTTTCTTCTGTAG
>JAGTRX010000135.1 GCA_018262285.1 Pseudomonadota bacterium
CATGCGGCGGACTGCCCGGTCGTGCATGTCTTTATTGACCACCACATAGCTGCCGCCACCTTGCGCCTTGGCGCGCATCATGGCGATATTGGCGTCGCGGATCATTTCGTCCGGATCGTGCGCGCTCGCGTCGCTGACGACGATGCCGAATGACACCGTTGTGAATACTTCGTGACCGGCGATAGAAAAAGGCAGGATCAGCTTTTCCTGAATGCGGTTGACGACATGCAAGGTGGCGCTAACATCGCGGATATCTTCCAGCAGCAGGCCGAATTCATCACCCGCTAGCCTTGCTGCCATGTCGGCCGGACGGATGGTATTGCGGATGACATTGGCCACGCTCATCAGCAACATGTCGCCCATACGGTGACCGAGGCTGTGATTGACCACCTTGAAACGGTCGATGCCGCAATAGAGCACGGCGTACATCACGTCCTTGCGCCGTTCGGCACGATGCTGGGCATGTTCCAGACGATCAAGGAAAAGACTGCGGTTGGGCAGGCCGGTCAGGCCGTCGATGAACATATCGGGCAGGCGAGCGTTTTCCCCATTCAGGTTGGTGGCGGTCTCGTGGGCGGAAACGTAATAAAAACCTTCGCTTGGATCAAAGCTGACGTTCCAGGCAATCCCCAGGTAGCTGCCATCTTGTTTGCGGCAACGGTTGGAAAAACGCAGGGTCGGGTTGTTCTCGGTGAGTATTGAAAGCGTCTTGACGCTGTCGTCTCTGTCCTCCTCGTGCAGCAGATCGAGAAAGGTCATTTTTTGCAGTTCTTCATGCGCAAAACCGAGGGTGGCCGACCAGGCCTCGCTGATCATGCGCAAAGCCCAATCTTGCCCAAAAACCAAAAGCAGCGTGTCCGGCAGTTTGAAGAAGTGGGTGGTGAGCGGCGTGGCTTCCAGTCTGGCTCGATACATGGCTTGTTGATCCTGGCGTGCTTTCGGCAATCAGATATTGATTATGAACGAAAGCTGCAGTGGAGCAAGGGTTTGCGGCCGATTTGGGTTGGAAGGGCGCCAAATTGGCGGAAAATGAAACGGATTGCCCGGATTGAAGGGGGTTGGGTTTGCTTTGTCTTTCAGAGAGTGCAAGGCCAAAATGGTGAGCGCAGCACTTTTCAAGGGCAGCTTCTAAGGCTGGTTCAGTGGCCAGTTCTTGCCCGGCCGACTCCAGTCATAGGCATCGTAGGTGCCGTTCTTGTAGCCGGACTGGGTCTCGTAGGCCAGCCATTCCTCGTCGTTTTTCACTTCAGTGAAGTGCGGCAGGTAGGTGCGTAATTTTTCGGGATCAAAACCCAGGCCGGGTTCGGCGGTGTCTTGCAGGCCGTCCCGGTCGGCATCGAGAGCCTTGAGTTGGGCGAGGGTCTTGCCGATTTTCCATTGGTTGTAGATTTTTAGATGCACGTTTTCGTGCAGAACCGCAGCGGCGAAGGTGTCTATCCCCGTGCTGGTCTGGTAGCCGAGAAATTTCTTGCCGGGATTTTTGTGCTGCAGGATGGGGTAGAGGATGGAAAATTCCGGCCCGAACTTGGCCAGATCGCAGACATGAACGGTGCGGTAGAGCTTGCTTTTCGGACTGAAAATGGCGCCGGTGATGGTGTCGCCGCAAGACTCGAAGCTGCGCGCGCCATACAGAATGCTGATATTGGCGCCTTCCGGCTTCGCTGCCGGTGTCTGCTTCCAGTAGTAGAACCAGTTCGGGGTTTTGCCGTCTGGGTTGTTTTTGGTGTAGCGCGGGAAGAAGAAGCGCACTTCGCGGCTCTCCTCGGCGCGGCAGGCACCGACATTGAGCGTGGCGCTGACTTGCTTTTTGCCGAAATCGTTGTTGGAACGGGGTAGCCCGTCGTAAATCACGGTGATTTCGGCGCCGCGTAATTGCGGGTTGGTGGCGCGGCGACCCTTGCCGTCAATTTCCGGGATTTTCCAGACAATATCGTTGGCGTAGCGTTCGGGTGTGACCTTGGCTTTGAGCTTTATTTCCAGGGCGCCGACCGTATTGGCGGTAAAGACGTATTTCTGCTTTGCAGTCGGTTCGATAATGCTGAGCGTGACCGGCTCACTGCTGGCTTCGCCAATATTGCCGCGCAATAGCGGTTCCAGGGCGTTTTCGGGATGGAATTTCCAGGTCATGGTATTGCCGTTGATGCTGCCGTTCCAGGGTGCGGTGTTTTCCATGCGGATTTTGTTGCCGGCGACTTCGAGCACCATGTTGTGGTCGGTGGTGCGGCAGTGAATGCGGTTGCCGATGACGGAGCAGGCGACCACCATGTAAATGCCGTTGCCGAGATTGTGGCGGTCGACCCTGGCGAAATTAAGGCCGAGCGGGCGATCATAGGTGATGATGGATTCGAAATATTCGATCTTCCAGCGCCCGTTATAACCGCTGCCGGCGCCAATTTTGGAGACTGCTACCCGTTCAGTGTAGTTCCCCCTGGTGCCTTCGAGCAGGGCGCTGTAGCGCGGGCATTGCAGCGATGCCGCAGTGGACGGAAGCGAGAGACAGAGCAAGGCGGCAACCAAAGCAAAGCGGCGGAAGGTTGGCATGGCTTGCTCCTCGGGAAAGGACGGCGAGTTATTCCAGTTGCAGTTCCTGCATTATAGTCGTTGAAATTTCCTCAATGGATTTGCTGGAGGAATCGATCCAGTGGATGCCTTCTCGCTGCATCATCTTTTCGGCTTCGGCCACTTCGTAGCGGCAGTTTTCCAGCGAGGCGTAGCGGCTGCCGGCACGGCGTTCCTCTCGCACTTTGTTCAGGCGCTCGGGCTTGATGGTGAGGCCAAAGATTTTGTCGCGATATTTGGGCAGGTTGCCGGGCATTTTGCCGCGCTCGAAATCTTCCGGGATGAGCGGGAAATTGGCGACCCGGAGGCCGAATTGCATGGCCAGATAGAGTGAAGTCGGGGTTTTGCCGCAGCGCGAAACGCCGACCAGGATGAGATCGGATTTTTCGAGATCGTGTTCGGTGATGCCGTCGTCGTGATGGAGCGTGAAATTGATGGCCTCGATGCGTTTCTGGTAGTTGGAACTGTCGGAGGCGTCATGCGAACGGCCAACCGTGTGGCTCGACTTGACGCCGAGTTCGTTTTCCAGTGGCACCAGAAAACTCTCGAAAAAAGACATGCAGAAGGCGTCGGCGGCATGGACGATGGCCGCAATATCGCGATCGATCAGGGTGGTGAAGACGAGGGCGCGCATACCGTCGACCCGGCTGCACTCGTTGATGCGGGCGACGATGGCTTGCGCCTTGTCGACAGTATCGATGAATGGTTTGCGGTGCTGGCTGAATTCGACGTTCTCGAACTGGGTCAATAAGCTGTGGCCGAGAGCCTCGGCAGTCAGGCCGGTGCCGTCGGAAACGAAAAATACGGAGCGTTTTATGGTGGGCATTTTGTAATTGAGATGGCGGAATGAGGGTTCGATTTGAGATAATGCCAAGTTTACTCAAGCCTTGCACGAAGTACGGCGAGGAATGGGGGTCGCCGAATTTTCCAAATACCGGCCAAAATGGCAAGCGCAGTAACTTTTGAAACAGCTTCTTAGAGGAATCTTTGCAATGAACCAGTATGTGATCGGCTTTGAGCAACTCCGTATGAGCGATGTCAACCAGGTGGGCGGCAAGAACGCTTCGCTGGGCGAAATGATCAGCCAGCTTTCCGGTACCGGCGTGCGTGTTCCCGGCGGTTTTGCCACCACAGCACAGGCTTATCGGGATTTTCTGGCGCACAATGGCTTGGCCGACCGCATCAATGCCGAACTGGACAAACTGGATGTTGATGACGTCAACGCGCTGGTGCTGGCTGGTGCCAAGATTCGCCAGTGGATTATCGATACGCCGCTGCCGTCCGACTTGCAGGCCGAGATCAAGAAGTATTACGAAGCGCTGATTGCCGATTCAACACCGGAAGCTTCCTTCGCCGTGCGTTCCTCCGCCACAGCTGAAGACCTGCCCGATGCTTCCTTTGCTGGTCAGCAGGAGACTTTCCTCAACATCCACGGCTTTGACAACATTCTGCACGCCATCAAGGAAGTGTTTGCCTCGCTCTACAACGATCGCGCTATCTCCTATCGTGTGCATAAGGGCTTCGTTCATGCCGATGTGGCGCTTTCGGCTGGCGTGCAGCGCATGGTGCGCTCCGACCTGGGTGCGGCTGGCGTCATGTTCACGCTCGATACCGAGTCCGGTTTCCGCGATGCGGTATTCGTCACCTCCAGCTACGGTCTGGGTGAGACGGTGGTGCAGGGCGCTGTGAACCCGGACGAGTTTTACGTACACAAGCCCATGCTGGCCGCCGGCAAGAATGCCGTGGTGCGCCGTAATCTGGGCTCCAAGATGATCAAGATGACCTTCTCGCCCGAGAAGGTGGCCGGCAAATCGACCATTACCGAAGATGTGGTGGAAGCCGAGCGTCACCGCTTCTCGTTGAACGACGAAGAAGTCCTGGAACTGGCGCGCTACGCCGTTATCATTGAAAAACATTACTGCCGCCCAATGGATATCGAATGGGGCAGGGATGGCATCGACGGCAAGCTCTACATCCTGCAGGCACGGCCGGAAACGGTGATGTCGCAGGCCAGCGCCAACCAGTTGGAAAAGTTCAAGCTCACGCAATTCGGCAAAGTGCTGGTGACTGGCCGTGCTATTGGCCAGAAAATCGGCGTCGGGCCGGTGCGGGTGGTGAAAGACCCTTCCGAAATGGACAAGGTAAAACCCGGTGACGTGTTGGTGGCCGACATGACCGATCCCAACTGGGAACCGGTGATGAAGCGGGCTTCCGCCATTGTCACCAATCGCGGTGGCCGCACCTGCCACGCCGCCATCATTGCCCGCGAACTGGGCATTCCGGCCATCGTCGGTTGCGGCGATGCGACCGGTTGCCTGAGTGAAGGCGAAATTGTCACGGTCTCCTGCGCCGAGGGCGATACCGGCCATGTCTATCGCGGCAAGCTCGATTTTGAAGTGGTGCGTACTGATATTTCGGCGTTGCCGGAAATCCCGGTCAAGGTCATGATGAATGTCGGCAATCCCGAACTGGCCTTCGAGTTCGCCCAGTTGCCCAATGCCGGCGTTGGTCTGGCGCGGGTTGAATTTATCATCAACAACGTCATCGGCATCCACCCCAAGGCTATTCTCGACGTGGAGCGTCTGCCGGCTTCGAAGCGCGACGAAATCAAGCGCCGCGCCCGTGGTTACGCCAACCCGACCGAGTTCTTCGTCGAGAAGCTGGTCGAAGGGGTTTCCACCATTGCCGCCGCTTTCTGGCCCAATCCGGTGATCGTGCGCCTGTCCGACTTCAAGTCCAACGAATATCGCAAGCTGCTGGGCGGCGAGTTGTACGAGCCGGAGGAAGAAAATCCGATGATCGGTTTCCGGGGCGCCTCGCGCTACATCGCGCCGGATTTTGCCGAGTGTTTCGCCCTCGAATGCCGTGCCATGAAAAAGGTGTGCGACGAAATGGGCTTCACCAACGTCGAGCTGATGATTCCCTTTGTCCGTACCGTTAGCGAAGGTTCCGGCGTCATCGACCTGCTGGCCAAGCACGGCCTGAAGCGTGGCGATAACGGCCTCAAGGTCATCATGATGTGCGAGATTCCCTCCAATGCCCTGTTGGCGGATGCCTTCCTCGACCATTTCGACGGCTTCTCCATCGGTTCCAACGACCTGACGCAATTGACTCTGGGTCTCGACCGCGACTCCGGCCTCGTCGCCAGCTTGTTCGATGAGCGTGACCCTGCAGTGAAAATCCTGCTGACCATGGCGATTACCGCCTGCAACCGGCGCGGCAAATATATAGGCATCTGCGGCCAGGGGCCATCCGATCATCCCGATCTGGCCGAATGGCTGATGCAGCAGGGTATTACCAGTATGTCGCTCAATCCGGATACGGTGGTGGCGACTTGGCAGAGGTTGGGCGGTCAGGGTTAATCGGGTATGCGTAATCCGTGATTGAATATTTGCTGTGCGACGTATCAGAGAGAGACTTCGATTGATTCATTTTGTCGGAGTTTGACGAGATGCGGCCTGGTATTATTGTAATGCAAATTGAATTTCGGGACGATGGGCAAGCTTGCTATTCGTTAGGCGTCGCAAAATGCCTTTGTATGCCATTCGCTCCATTGTAAGGCGTCAAGGAACTTTAATGGCTATCGAAATCGAACGAAAATTTCTTGTAACTGGTACTGCTTGGAAGTCGTCACATAGCATTCTATTGAGTCAGGGCTACCTCAATCGAGCTAAGGAAAGAACCGTAAGAATCCGGATAGCATGCGATCAAGCGTTTCTTACGGTCAAAGGTGTTACTACTGGAGCATCAAGGCAGGAATTTGAGTACGAGATTCCTCTCGCCGACGCCCAGAAAATGCTTCTTCTTTGCGAGCGTCCGATTATCGAGAAACGGCGTTACATGCTCGAATATGAAGGTCATATTTGGGAAATCGACGAATTTTTGGGTGTCAACGAAGGTCTTGTGGTCGCAGAAGTAGAATTAGAGTCCGAAGATCAACCTTTCAAACGTCCGGTGTGGCTTGGGCTAGAAGTAACTAATGACCCTCGCTACTTCAATTCAAATCTCGCAAATAATCCCTATACCAATTGGGATGTTCTTAACTCGTCAATTATTGACGCCGCCTGCAAATGAGGCTTGTGTCGTTGTACTCCTCGGTGATGCGCTGTTGAATTTGATCACTAACCTCTTATCCATAGAGTAAGAAAAATGAAAAAATCCGTTCTCCTAGTATTTTTTGTCGCTGCAATTTCGGGTTGCGCTAATTTCAATTTGCAGCCAATTGATAGCAAAGCCACAGCGTCTTTAAAAGGTCAAACCGTAACTCATACCAATCGCGAAATGCCTGATTTTGCGGCAATGACACCTGCGAAGGCGGCTTTTGGTCTATTCGGGGCAGCCGCGATGATTAGCGAAGGTAATAAAATTATTAAGGAAAACAATGTTTCAAATCCTGCTGATGCAATCGCACTTAACCTAACGAAATTTCTTGAGGAAAAATATGGCGCCAGGCTTGTTATGCCCTCAGTTCCTGTAAGCACAGACGATCTGGTTCAGATCGCAAGTACGGCGAACGGCAAAGCAAAATTAGTAATTGACGTGCAGAGCGGCTGGAGCCTCGCGTATTTTCCAACCGACTGGAGTCATTACCGAGTTATGCATACTGCGAAAGTGCGCCTAATTGATACTGAATCAAAGATTTTAGTTGCAGAAGGCTTTTGCAAAAGAATTCCTG
>JAGTRX010000048.1 GCA_018262285.1 Pseudomonadota bacterium
CACGCCCGCAAGTCTTGATTGAGCATGTGACGGAAGTGAATCAGGTCAGCGTTCGCTTTGTGCATGGGAAAACAGTATTTGAACTCGGCGTTTCTGAATACGAAGCCTATGCGGAGGCGGCTAGCTATTTCAACGAGTTTCTTCAGCGTATTGATCATCCACAACGTATTTTTCAGTTCGAGGGTTGGGATTGGTCAACGGATAATGATGCTGCAGCCTTGGTATGTGCGGATGAAAAACGTTTTCCCGAAATCGCCAAGCAATTGGATTTTCCTGTGACACTTGCTTGACAACAGCTTGCTCCAACTCGTTAAACGTCAGCTTCTTTTCTGCGCGACTTCAGCTTGAATCAAGCTGAGACACTGACTAAATCTTTTGCAGTCCAAGCGTTTTGTATTTTGCGCTGCACCATATGGGTTACCAATTACGGATACCCATATAATCCTGACTGGCGAGTCACCAACCCGCCAGAGTCTTTAATTCTTGTTTCGGCGACATCATGACCCACCAGAAAATTCTCATTCTCGATTTCGGTTCGCAGGTTTCCCAACTGATCGCCCGCCGCGTGCGCGAGCAGCAGGTGTATTGCGAACTGCATTCTTTCGATGTTTCCGAGGAGTTCATCCGCGAATACAAACCGCAGGGCATCATCCTTTCCGGCGGCCCTAATTCAGTCTATGAGGCCCAGGAATGGCGGGCGCCGCAGGTCATTTTTGAACTGGGAGTGCCGGTATTGGGCATCTGCTATGGCATGCAGACCATGGCGGAGCAACTGGGTGGCAAGGTGGAAAGCTCGGGCAAGCGCGAGTTTGGCTATGCCGAGATTCGCGCCCGTGGCCATTCGCCGCTGTTCAAGGATATTGAGGATCGCAAAAATGCCGAGGGTCACGGCCTGCTCGACGTCTGGATGAGTCACGGCGACAAGGTGACCGAACTGCCGGCCGGCTTCAAGGTTATCGCCAGCAGCGATTCTTGTCCTATCGCCGCCATGGCCGATGAAGCGCGCCATTATTACGGCGTGCAGTTCCACCCGGAAGTGACCCATACCCTGAAGGGCAAGGAAATGATTGCCCGCTTTGTGCATGACATTTGCGGCTGCAGAAATGATTGGACCATGCCTGGCTACATCGATGAGGCGGTGGCCAAAATCCGCGCCCAGGTTGGCCAGGAGGAGGTCATTCTTGGCCTTTCCGGCGGTGTCGATTCCTCGGTGGCGGCGGCGCTGATTCATCGCGCCATTGGTGATCAACTGACCTGCGTCTTTGTCGACAACGGCCTTTTGCGCCTGAATGAAGCCGAGCAGGTGATGCAGACTTTTGCTCGCAATCTCGGCGTCAAGGTCATCCACGTTGATGCAGCCGAGCAGTTCCTTGGACATTTACAGGGGGTTTCCGACCCCGAGCAGAAGCGCAAGATTATAGGCCGCGAATTTGTCGAGGTTTTCCAGGTGGAAGCCGGTAAATTGCCGAACGCCCGCTGGCTGGCGCAAGGCACCATCTACCCGGACGTGATCGAATCGGCCGGGGCGAAAACCAAAAAAGCGCACACCATCAAGAGCCACCACAACGTCGGCGGCCTGCCGGAAACACTCAATCTCAAGCTGCTGGAGCCACTACGTGAACTGTTCAAGGACGAAGTGCGCGAATTGGGCGTGGCGCTGGGTCTGGCGCATGAAATGGTCTATCGCCACCCCTTCCCCGGCCCCGGCCTGGGGGTGCGTATTCTGGGTGAAGTGAAGCCGGAATTTGCCGATCTGCTGCGCCGTGCCGACGCCATTTTCATTGATGAGCTACGCGCCGCCGACTGGTACGACAAAACCAGCCAGGCCTTTGCCGTTTTCCTGCCGGTGAAGTCGGTGGGTGTCATGGGCGATGGCCGCACCTACGAATACGTCGTCGCCCTGCGCGCCGTGCAGACACAGGATTTCATGACCGCCCATTGGGCGGAACTGCCGCACAGCCTACTTGGCAAGGTCTCCAACCGTATCATTAACGAAGTGCGCGGCATCAACCGGGTGGTCTACGATATTTCCGGCAAGCCGCCGGCGACGATTGAGTGGGAATGATTGAAGCGGAATTGACCGCTTGCTGATATTGCAAAAAGTGTGAATTCCTTGTTTGACTTGGCCTGACAATAGGAAAATACTGAGGAGATGCTTATACCGGCATCCTTCAATTTTCTGAGCGATTTTTGATCATGGCCAATCAACCGACTTACCGCATTTTTATTTCCTCCCCCAGTGACGTTAACCCCGAGCGCCTCGTGGCGCAGCGCGTGGTTGAACGTCTGGATCGCGAGTTTGCCTACCATTTCCGGCTTGAGCCCATACTTTGGGAGCGCGAGCCGCTGATCGCCACCGAGCATTTCCAGACCATGATCGTGCCGCCTTCGCAGACGGATATCGTCGTGGTGCTGTTGTGGTCGCGCTTGGGTTCGCCGCTGCCGCAGGAGCATTTCTGGGGTGCAATTACCGGCAAGCGGCCGGTGACCGGGACGGAGTGGGAATTCGAGGATGCGGTCAAAGCCTACCGCGAGGGCGGCAAGCCCGATCTGCTGCTCTATCGCAAGAAAGCCAGTATTCCGTCCGATCTCGACGACGAAGCCGCCGTCATGCTGCGGCTGGAGCAGAAAAGGCAGGTCGAAGAATTCGTCCGCATCTGGTTCATTGACGAAGGCGATGGCAGTTTCAAAGCGGCTTCCCACATTTTCGAGGACATCGCTACTTTCGAGGAAATGCTGGAAATCCACCTGCGTTCCCTGCTCAAGGAGCGCTTGGTCACGCCCGAGGGCGGTAGCGAGTCGGCGGGAATTCGCTGGCATCGCGGCAGTCCGTTCCGTGGCCTGGAATCGTTCGAACTGGAACACAAGGATGTCTTTTTCGGCCGCACGCAGGCGCGTCATGAATTGCGCGAAGTGCTCAAACGCCGCAGCGCTCAGGGCAACGCCTTCGTTCTGGTGCTGGGCGCCAGCGGCAGCGGCAAATCGTCGCTGATTAAAGCCGGCCTGCTGCCCGATTTGTTGTTGCCGGGCATGATGGAGCGGGTGGGCGTTTGCCGCTATACCGTATTGCGTCCCGGCAGCGTCGCCGACGATCTGGTCGGCGGGCTGGCCAAGGCGCTGCTGACGGAAACGGCGCTACCGGAAATCACCGGCGAGCGTTGGGATGAAGTGGCGCTGGCCAAGCAGTTGCGCCAGGAAGCCGATATGGCGCTGTTGCCGATCCTGAAGGGGCTTGATCTGGCCGGCAAGGCAGCGCAACTGACAGAGCATGGCGAAGCACGGCTGGCCGTGATCGTCGATCAGTTCGAAGAATTGTTCACGCAGCCCGGCATAAACGAAGAACAGCGGCTGGAATTCGTGCAGGTGCTGGCCAGTCTGGCGAAAAGCGGCGTGGTTTGGGTGATTGGCGCCATGCGCAGCGACTTTGCGCACAAGCTGGAAACCATGCCGATCCTGAAGGAACTGACGCAGGAAGGGCAATACCAGCTCTTCCCGCCGGAAGAGCACGAATTCGGTCAGGTCATCGAGAAGCCAGCGCAAATGGCCGGCCTGCGCTTCGAGACCGACGAAACACGCGGCATTCGGCTGGACGAGGAAATTCGTCGGGCGGCGTCGAGCCAGCCGGGTTCCTTGCCCTTGCTGGAATTTGTGCTGGAACAGTTGTGGCAGCAGCGCACGGAAGAAGGTTTGCTCACTTTTGCCGCCTATGAGCGCATGGGCGGGCTAAAAGGCGCGCTGGGCCGGCGGGCGGAGGAACTGTTCAAGGCCATCCCGCGTGAAATTGGCGACGCCTTACCTGGCGCCTTGCGTCTGTTGGTGACGGTGGGGCAGGGCGAGGGCATCGACGCCACGGCGCGGGTGGTGCCGATCAGCCGCTTCCCGGAGGGTACAGCCGGGCGCAAGCTGGTCGAAGCTTTTCTGGCGCCGGAATCCCGTCTGTTGGTGGCCGACGAAGGCGGCGTGCGGCTCGCGCACGAGGCGCTACTCACCCATTGGGATCGCGCCCGCGAGCAGATCGAAGTCGACCGCAAGGATTATCAGGTGCGTGGCCGTCTGGAACTGGCGGCCCGCCTGTGGCGCAATGCCGGCAAGAAAGAGCAGGACAGCCTGCTGCTGCCGCCGGGCGTGCCGCTGCAGGAAGGCAAAGGTCTGCTGGAACGTTGGAGCCGCGAGATCGACCCGGAAATCGAAACCTACATCAAGGCTTCGTTAAGCGCCGCCAAACGCAAGAAGATCAAGCGCATTGCAGCAGGGATTGGCTTTGTTCTGCTTGTCCCGGTGGCGGTGGGCGTTTATTACGGAACCATAATTTACATGGGTGTGCGCGAAATCGAGCCGAAACTGGCTTTTGCCCAGATTCCGGCCGGTTGTTTCACGATGGGCAGCCCGGAGAACGAGGAAGATCGCCAAGCCAGCGAAGGGCCACAGCACGAGGTGTGTGTTAATACCTTCCAACTCGGTAAATTCGAAGTGACGCAGGGCGAATGGGAAAAAGTCATGTTGGGCAATCCGGCCAGTTCAAAAGCGGGCCCGAATTACCCCATCGAGACTGTGAGTTGGGACGATGCTCAATCGTTCATACGTCGGCTCAATTGGTTCGGCAAGCACAGCTATCGCCTGCCGACCGAGGCGGAATGGGAATACGCTGCCCGCGCTGGCAGCAAGACGGCACGCTACTGGGGCGACAGCGAGAAGGATTCCTGTCTCTACGCCAACGTGATGGATCGCAAGGGCAGGTCGCAATACGGCAAACAGATCGGTTCCTGGGCCGAGTGCGACGATGGCTATGTGCACACCTCGCCGGTGGGCAGCTACAAGCCCAATGCCTTTGGCTTGTACGACATGCTCGGCAACGTCAATGAATGGGTGCAGGACTGGTACGACGAAAACTATTACGCCAGGTCGCCCAAGAACAATCCCACCGGGCCGGAAACGGGCACCAAAAAGGTCGACCGCGGCGGTAGCTGGTGGTACGTGCCTTACCGGGTTCGTTCCGCCTACCGGGTGAGTTATGAGCCGGGTTATGTGAACAACGGTGTTGGTTTCCGTTTGCTGAAGAAGTAGGGCTTGCACATGGCCAAAGTGCTAATCGCTTTCCTGTTGGCGCTTTCCAGTCTGGCTTTTGCCGCCGATTCCGAATTGGCGCAATCGGTGGCGCAGGATTACGAAACCCGCCTGAAGCTGCTGTTCGAGCATTTCCACCGCAATCCCGAACTTTCCTTTCAGGAGTTCAACACGTCGGCTCGCCTAGCCAAGGAATTGCGCACTGCCGGTTTTGAGGTGACGGAAGGCATCGGCAAAACCGGCGTGGTGGCGATCATGAAAAACGGCCCCGGCCCGCTGGTGATGATGCGCGCCGACATGGATGCCTTGCCGGTGGAGGAGAAAACCGGCCTGTCTTACACCTCGCAAGTGGTGCAGAAAGATGAGGAAGGCAAGCCGGTCAAGGTCATGCACGCCTGCGGCCATGACTTGCATATCACCAGTCTGGTTGGCATTGCCCACCAGATGGCAGCGCGGCGCAACGCCTGGTCAGGCACGCTGATGCTGGTCGGGCAGCCGGCGGAAGAGCGGCTGGGCGGGGCAAGCGCCATGAAGCGTGATCAGCTCTGGAAACGCTTCGGCCAGCCGGATGTGGTGCTGGCATTTCATGTTGCCTCCGGCATCGAAGCTGGCAAGATCGAAGCCATCGAAGGCTCACCGTATTCCGGTGTCGATACCGTCGAAATCATCATTCACGGCGTTGGCGCGCACGGCGCATCGCCGCATCGCGGCAAGGACCCTATCGTTCTTGGCGCGCAGATCGTGCTGGCCTTGCAAACCATCATTACCCGCGAAATCTCGCCGCGCGAGCCAGCGCTGATCACGGTGGGTTCCTTCCATGCCGGAACACGATCGAACATCATTCCCGACACGGCCAAACTGCAATTGACCGTGCGCAGCGAAAGCCCGGCGACGCGGCGCCTGTTGCTGGACGCCATTCGGCGTGTCTCGCTCAACACGGCGCGGGCAGCGGGCTTCCCAGAAGACAAGTTGCCGGAAATCATCGAAACCGAAACCAGTACGCCGCCGGTCATCAACGATCTGGCACTGACCAAGCGCGTGAAGAAAGTTTGGGAAGAGAAAATGGGCAAAACCGTTTTTGCCGAAAGCAAGCCGCGTGACCACATGAGCGCCGACGACTTTTCTTTTTTTATCACCAATCCGCCAATTCCGGCCCTCTATTTCAGCGTCGGCGGCACCCCGAAAGCCGATTTCGAACGCGCCCGAAACGGTGGCGCGGCTATCCCCAGCCACCACAGCCCGCTGTTCAAAATTAGCCCCGAACCGGCGATCAAAGCCGGGGTTGAGGCCAGTGTGGCCGCCTTGCTGGATTTAATGAAAAAATGAGTTGTGCAACGGATTGGTTTGCGTTTCTTGGGGCAATAATGTTGCACTGGCAATTGCAGGGGCTGAGGGTAGAAAGGTGAAAACGTGATCTCCTATTGTCTTTCGGATTTACCTGTCGAATTCGGGTGGTCTGACCACTTTTTTTGCTGTTCTGCTTTGTTTTGAGAGGAGCAACGCCATCATGATGAAATTTGGCTCCCTTGTGCTTGGTTTTTCTTTGGCGCTTGCCAGTTTAGTTGTCGCTGCCGATGAATCACCCATTGGCATCTGGAAAACCATTGATGATGAAACGAATATGCCTAAATCCTTGGTACAGATCTCCATGGTGGAGGGTGAGCTTCAGGGCAAGGTTATCCGCTTGTTTCGTAGGCCCTCGGAAGAGCAAAATCCGCTTTGTGATCAGTGTGAAGAGGCTCGCCATAATCAGCCCATTATTGGTATGACGATCTTGTGGGGGCTTAAAGCGGATGGTGAGTATTTTGCTGGGGGCAAAATACTGGATCCTAAAAATGGCAAAATTTATAAGGCGCGACTTAAAACGCTGGATGACGGTAACCGATTGGAAATAAGGGGATTTATCGGTTTTTCACCGTCAGTGAGAACGCAGCGTTGGGTTCGTCAAAGTCCATGATGGTCGCAATGAAAAATGGCGAATAAATAATACTAATAGGGGGTAGGCCACGTTTTCTTTAACAAAAATTAGGGGCAACCCCAATTCCATTCAGTGGAAACCCGCCAGCGTTCTGGTCGACCTTGACAATACCCTTTACGACTACTGGGGTGCGGCAGCCAAGGCGCTGTTGCTGTTTTCAGCGCGACTGGCGCAGGATTTTGGTGTAGATGCGACCGAGGTCTGTGCCCGTTATCGCGCCTTGCCGATGTTGCCGGAGTACGAGCAGATCCGTTCCGGCATGGCCTTGCGTCGGATACGATTTGGGCAGTTGCTGGCGAGCTTTCCGCAGTGCCAAGCGGCTGATGTTGCGCAATATGTTGAAATCTACGGTGAATCTTTGTGTGGTTCGATCCAGTGGTTCGAGGGCGCGCGAGAGGCCTTGCTGGCCTTGGCGCAGCGTGTTCCCGTGCTGATCGTGACGGAAAGCCGCGAAGATATTGCCCGCCCGATCATGTCCGCCTTGGGATTGACTGGCAGTGAATGGCGTTTGCTTTGCAGCTATGCGCACGGTGTCACCAAGCGCGATGGCAGCACTTACCGGCTGGCTTTGGAGTGGATGGGCATGTTGCCGGACACTCTGGTGATGATTGGCGATAGCTGGGAGATGGATATTCTCGGCGCTTCCAAGGCGGGCATTCGGCAGGTCTGGCAGGCCGACGATTCGATCAGTTTGCCCGAAACGCCACCACCAGGATTTCTGGGCCGGGCCAATGATTTCAGCGCTGCATGCCGGCTGCTCTTTCCGGAAATGAGCGAATGATGAACGCGCCCTGGTTTGTTCTTGGTTCTGGCGAAATACAACTGCCACCAGTCGATCCGTGTGATTTGCCGGAGGAGCGGGGGGATTTCGGTGCTTCCTACGCTGTGGCCTTGGCGCAGACGGTTTTCCCGCCGGAAGTACACGCACGGGTGGCGGCGCGAGAACACCGGGTGACGGAACTACTGGCAGCGGAATGGCAAGTCGGCGGATTCTCTGATCGTTACGGCTTGCGGCGCATGCTATCCATCGGCTCGACCGCTCGCGACCTCTATGCCTGGTTGCCGACCGATCATGATTTGATGGTGGAAACCGAGGCACCGCAGGAGCAGATCGACCGCGACAAAATTCGCCAATTGCTGGAACGTCTGGCAGCCCAGTTGGCGGCAGCGCCGGAATTTCGCGCTTCGCCGGAAGACGGGCAAAGTCTGCGCGCTGTTTTTCTGTCCAGCCTGAAGGTACGTGGGCAGGCCAGTCTGGTCGGGCGTCTGAATGCGATTTGGGATTGCGCCAATGGCGAAGTGCAGGAAGAAAATCTGGTCGACATCACCTTTGGCAATGTCCGCCGCACGGCCGATTACGTCTTGTGGATGAGCGCTTATCTGGCGCGTCTGCCGGTCGAAATGCGGGTTCGGCAGACGGCGGAAATCCGGCTGGCCAAAAAAATGTTCAAGGCGCTTGGCGAGGTTTATGGCTCGCAGGAAACCGGTCTGCGCCCGATTACCATCGAGCAGTGGGTGATCCAGAACGTGCTGCGCCAGCCTTCCGGCTTGCCGGTGGGGACTTGCGATGCTGTATTGCACCATGTTGCCGGGCAGGCCATTTCCTTTACCGATTACCGGCAGCGCTGGCCGGTCTGGCGGCCGGGTTTGACGGATGAGGAGATCGAAAGCGGCGCGATCAGTCCGGTCATCAATCTGCTCGATTTGCTGGCCAATGGCGACAAGGTGCTGGCCGAAGCGAAATGGCAGCGCATCGTCAGGCTGGCGCAGGCTTATATGCGACGCCGCGAGCAGCGGCAGGGCTGGACGATCGAGGAACTGACGGCGCATCATGATTGAACTTTTGTTGCTGCTGACGCTTTGCCTCAACATCACCAGCGATATTGTCGACCGGCGGGTCAGTTGCGCCTCCAACCCGCGTGCCCTCAATTTGTGGGCCTCCATCGTGCAATTGCTGCTGGTTTTCCCCTTTGTTTTCTGGCTCAAGTGGCCCGGTTGGGAGCATCTGTTACTGCTATTGTTGGTCGGCGGCTTTTCCGGTTTTGCTCGGGAACACTGGTATCGGGCCTTGGCCCAGAGGCATGAGGCGCTTTCGCGTTTTGTTCCGTTCATTCGTTTGTCAAGCGTGCTGGTGTTGGTGCTGGCGGTGCTGGTGCTCGGCGAAAAGATGACAACGATCATGGCCCTAGGCGCGTTGCTGATGATCGGTGCCGGTTTCATGATCAGTCTGGAGCGCTTTGGCGCGGGCTGGCGGGAGTTTTTCCATGCCAATCGGGCATTGGCTCTGGTCGTGGTCTTTGCTACCTCCAATGCTTTCATCAGTGTAAGCTACAAGTATTTGCTGGGCTTTGAGATCAGCATCATGACGATTTATTTCTACCTGAAGCTGTTCCAGTGCCTGCCTCTGGTAGCGAAGTCCGCTGCCGATGGCACACTGTCGAGTAGCCGAATGGAGATTTCGCACCTGCCGTTGTTTGTGACCTCGCGTATTTTTCAGACGGTGGCAGCCTTGGTCTTCCTGCTGGTGTTGTATCGCCTGCCGCTGTCCAGGGTGGAGCCGTTGATGGCGCTCAGCCCCTTCCTATATCTGGCCTGGGAGTGGCTGGAACGACGTTATCGTCTGTTCGGCTATGTTCCCGCCGAAACAAGTGCTGTGACGGTGCGTTGGATGCCACTGCTGAGGTTGACGGCGACTTGCATGACCATCGCCGGTTTCATTCTTCTTCACCATAACTAAAATCAAAGGGAGCGCGTGATGCCCGTCGATCAACAAGCAAGCAAGCCAATGGCGCTGACGACCGGAGTGCTGGCGGATCGTTCCTTGCCCAATTTGCGCCCGTTACTGGAAAAACTGCCGCCACAGTCCTTGGTCGCTGATTTCGGTGCCGGGCGTGGCCGCCATTCGCTCTATGCGGCTCGTCTCGGCCATTCTGTGCTGGCGGTGGAAAAGCGGGCTGATACTTTTGCCGATTTGAGGCTCAATCTGGAACGCGCTGGTGTGCCTGGTGATCGCATGCGTCTGGTTGGGGGCGATTATCTCGATGTCGATCCGCTGCCGACCGAGAAGATCGACTTGCTGGTAGTTACCGGTGTGCTGCAGCATTGCGTGGATCGCAATGATTTGACCCGGCGGCTGACTCACCTTGCCGATGTAACACCCAAAGCCGGAGCGATAATTTTCATTGAAATGCTCTTCGACATGAAATTCGACGGCAAACCAAAGCCCGGACGGGTGGAGATTTCCGTGGAAGAATTCGAGCACCTATTGCCGCAGGTTTTCCCGGCGAAAAGTTGGAAAATCGAGCGGGTGGCCGGGCCGGTTTCGCAAGTGCTCGATTTTTCGGGTGGTGGGCGCAGCTTTATCTCGGAGGCGAAACTGGTGGAACAAACGGCGGCAGAATATGTGCTGACGCGCACAACATCAATGAAACAGGAGCCTTGATGGTGATTCCGGATCAAATCGAAGTTTTGGTGCGGTCGTGGGAAGCACGCGAACCAGCGGAGTGGCAGCAGGACGCCGACCGTTATCTGGGTTTTGCCAAACAGGCGATTGCGCTGGGTCAGCCGGTGCTGGCCTTCGATATGATGGACGAAGCACTGACGGCTTTCCCGGCTCATCACGAAATGCGCTACCTGGCGGCGCTGGCGCTGGCCAAGGGTGGTTCCACCGCCCACGCCAAGCGGATTCTGGATGGTCTGTTGTCCGAAACCGATATCGAAGTGGCGCTCTTTACCAATATTCTCAGTCTCGCCGGGCGTATCGCCAAGGATCATTGGTCGCGCTTGCCGGAAGGGTCGGAACGCGCAGCCGAGGGCGAGCAGTCGCGTCGGCATTATCAACGGGCTTATGAGCTGACCCGCGACTACTTTCCCGGCATCAATGCGGCGACGATGAGCCTGCTGACCGGGCATTCGGAGGAAGCGGCACGTCTGGCGCAAGAAGTGCACCCGCAATGCCTGCCCAATGCGGACAAGAGCAGTAACGACGGCTGGTTGCTGGCGACGTTGGGTGAGGCTTCCTTGCTGTTGGGCAAGAGCGAGGAATCGGCTTCCTGGTACCGGAAGGCAGTGGCGGCAGCGGCGGGGCGCTATGGCGATATCGCCAGCATGCGGCGGCAGGTCAAATTGCTGGCCTCGAAATTGAGCGGGCTGGAAGAGATTCTGGCCATCCTGGCGATTCCCCGCGTCGCCATTTTTACCGGCCACATGATTGATGCGCCGGATCGTCCCAAGCCGCGTTTTCCGGCGCACCTCGAACCGGCCGTCAGTACGGCGATTGCGCGCTGCATCCAGGAAAACAATTTAGGCTTTGGTTACTGCTCGGCGGCTTGCGGGGCCGACATTCTGTTTATTGAACAGATGCTGGCGCATGGCGGCGAGGTCAATATCGTCCTGCCCTTCCAGCACGAGGATTTCATTCGTACCAGCGTCGCTTTTGCCGGGCGGAGTTGGGTCGAGCGCTTTAACCGGGTGTTGGCGCGAGCGGCCAGTATTAGCTATTGCGTCGAGGAAGGCTATTTGGGTGACGAATTGCTTTTTGCCCATGCTGGCGAATTGACGCGCGGTTTCGCCTTGCTGCGGGCCGAGGCACTGGAAACCGAAGCGGTCATGTTGGCAGTGGCGGAACCGCAGGCGACTGCCAGTATTGGCGGCACGGCCGACGATCTGCGGCGATGGAATGTGTTGGGCAAACCGGCGCAGGTGATCGATCTGCAGGAATTAAGGGCGCAATTGCCGCAACAGGACTCGGTGACAGTGTCTGTGACGCCGCAGCAGGCTGGCGCGGTGGTGCATAAGGCCGATCTTCCCTGGCGGCAACGTGAGATCAAGACCATGCTGTTTGCCGACATGGTGGGATTCAGCCGATTGCGCGAGGATGAAACGCCGATATTCTTTGTCCGTTTTCTCGGTGCCATCGAGAAAGAAATCGAAGCCTGCCGGGTGCCGCCAGTGTTTGGCAATACCTGGGGCGATGGCCTTTATCTGGTCTTTGATGAGTGCGCCGATGGCGCCGATTTCGCCTTGCGTCTGCGTGACACCATTGCCGCGATTGACTGGCAGGACATCGGTTTGCCGGCCGACATGAATATCCGTATCGGCATGCATACCGGGCCGGTTTTCCGCGGTAATGATCCGATTATCGGGCGCGATGGGTTTTTCGGCTCGCATGTGACGCGGGCGGCACGCATTGAACCGGTAACGGCGCGCGGCAGCGTCTATGTCACCGAACAGATGGCGGCAGCGCTGGCGGGATCGGGCAATCGCGACTTTTTCTGCGATTACCTGGGAATGGTCAATTTGGCCAAGCATTACGGCAACAGCAAGCTTTACCGCCTGCGCCGAGCGCTGGAAACCGAATAGGCGCTTACTTCGGTGGGAAATCGATCTTCTTGATAATCAGCGGCTCCTGCAGATTGTCGCCATAGCCTTCAATGCGGATTTGCTTGGCGGTATCGTCGGCAACCAGATGTACCATCCAGGATTCGGTGGGTTTGGCGCCTTCGTTGGAAACGCCGATGCCGTCAGGCGGGCGTGGAAAATTGGCGGTAATGCCGCCGCTCAAGGCAGCGCCGACTGCTGTGGAGGCGCGCATTTGTGGGTCGGCATTCTTGACGGCATCAATCAATACACGGGACGTGACAATCGATTCCATCAGCCAAACGCCCTTTTTCAGGGATGCCAGCTTTGGGTCGTCGCTACAACTTGCCAAACAAAGCATCACTAGGATCAGTAAGGAAAAGCGAAAAAACGCAGTCATGGCAGCTCTCCTCTAGGTGATTTTCTGGCCGGGTTCGATAAGCGGGGGGAAAACGCTTAAAGCCTGACCGGGCGATCCGGATCATCTGCCGACAACGGCGTGTTGTTGACCGTCAAGGTGCGCGAACGCTCGAGGTAGGGCAGGGAACTGGACATCAGTTCCCGGATCATTTGCTGGTTCTGGCTGATGATATTGGTGGCCTGGTTGCGGATGTTTTCAAAATCCGTCATGGCCTTGAGCGAGGCACCAAACATTTCCTGCATTTTCTTGACGCCGGCTTCGGGCTGGCTGGAAGCGGCGCCATCAGTTTTGCCAAAGGATTCCGCCAGTTTTTGCGAGGTTTCGGCCACCTGTTTGGCGATGGTTTCATTGAGCCCCGCCAGCGTTTCCATGACCTGAATCGGGTTGCCCGTATTTATGGCGACCTGCTGGCTGGTTCCAAGGGCAAGCAGGCTCGAATTGGCGATCTTTTCGCAACCGGTAACCATTTCACTGGCGATTTTCTGCAGTGTCTCCATGGCACGGTAGCCATTCATGTTGACCGACATTTGCATGGTCATGTCCTCGATGTTCTGGCGGACATTGTTCAGAACGTCCTGAACAAGCCTTTCGGCGCGTTGTGGATCGTTCTTCTTGATGGCTTCAAGCTGGGCGGCAACCTGTTTCTGTAAATTCTCGCCAAAATAAATGGCACCTTTCAGGCGGTGCATGGCATTCCACAGCTTGTTCTTGAGGACTTCAATCTGTTCGGCATCCTTCTTCATTTCGTCACGCGCCGTGAACAGATCGGTCATGTTCTTCTGGGTTTGTTCTAGCGCCGACTGATAGACAGCGAAATAGTCCTTGAGCTTGTTGCCCATCGGAATCAGGCCGAGGAATTTGCTGTTGTGGGCAAGATCACCGTATTTGGCGGGGTCAAACTGATCAAGGAGGGCGCGCATCGACTCCAGTGACTTCATGAAAACCGAACCCTTGACGCCGACCAGATTGCGATCCATGTAACGCCCGGTCATTAGCGATGCGGCATTGGAGAGTTCTTCCTTGCCGAGGCGGAAGGCGGAATCGAGCTTGCTGCGAAACTCCTTGCTATCGAGTGCGTCGCCAAGCAGACCGTCAATGAAAGCTTTGAGTTGCGCGTCGATCTTTTGCTGTATTTCCGGAATTAACTTGAGCATTTCCAAAGCAGCCGCAGGATCAACAGGTGCCAGTGGATCAGGCAATTTGATGGAAAAATCGGACGTTTCCGGGTTTTTGTTTTCAGACATGATCATCCTTTCCTGCAATCAAGATCGAGTATAAGGTGCTGCTGCGCAAGCGCTGCGGCTCTGCATCGCTTCTGGGATGATAGTTCGGCTTGACGGCGATGGCAACGAAATATGTAAACGACGCGCTACTTCACTGAGAAATGACTTCGGCGAATTTCAAAACCATTACCGGTGGGTAGATATCAAAGGACTTCGCCGTTTTCATGTCGATGAGAAAGGTCGAACGGTTGAGTGTTTCGATAGGTACGTCCTGCGGTTTGATCTTTTTGACCAGAATTTGCTCGGCCTTGTATCCCGCCAGTTGGCCAACATTGAAATAGGAATTGACCACGCCCATCATCACGCCAGCTTTGCGAACCGGTTCTTCCGTCGCGGAGAAACTGGGTAGACGATGATCCATGGTGACCTTGGCCAGGCTCTGGATATTGGAAATGATTGATGAGTCGGAGGGAAAGAAAACAGCATCAGCTTTCTTCTGAACGAGTTGTTTCATGATCGGCTCAACTGCGCTTTCGGCAATCTTTCCATCTGCATCCGGCGTGATGGGGGCGGGTAGAACCTCGAAACCCATGCCCTTGGAGAGTTCCTTGACCTTTTCCAGAATGAGCACGGCGTTTTTCTCGTTCGGCGTGTAGACGAAGCCGAGACGCTTGAAATCCATGACGGTCTTGAATCCCTTGAATTGCCCTTCCAGGGGAACCAGATGGGTCGCGCCGGTGAGGTTGCGGCCGGATGATTTCAGGTTGGAGACCAGTTTGGCGCCGACCGGGTCGGCGACGATATTGAAGATGACAGGGATGTCGGTGATGTGTTCGCGTGGGTTGACCTTGCCTTCGAGCCCGACCAGTTTTGCCGCGACCGAGGTGCCGAAAGCGTAAATCAGGTCAGGTTTCATGCTGCGGATTTCAGTGATGTATTCGCTGACCTTGCTGACATCCTTGTTGCAGTCACGAGTCACGATGTCGACCGGGATATTGCGGTTCTTCAGATGGAACAGGAATCCCTTTTCGGCATCGGTCATACCGCGGTACAGGATCATGTAGATCTTGTATTTTTCGGCTTTGGGGGCTTCGGATTTGGCGGGGGCTGCAGCATGAACTGGCGCAATCCAGCAGAAGACGAGCAGGGCAAGGAGTGTTCTGTAGATCATGGTGAACCTTCAGAGGCAACGGGGCGACGACTCAGGATGAACAAGTGGATGGCAAGAACTACTACGGCGAACAAGGAAATCCAACCCAGCCACATGAAAGTACCTTCGAAACCCAAGGCGGCGATCAGCACTGCGGCCAGGATTGGGCCGGAAACGTTGCCAATGCGTTCAATCATGCGGAATATGCCCATGACCGTGCCGACGCCGAGGGACTTGCATTCGTCGGCGCAGAGATCGGAAATGACTGGGAATTGCGGTGAGAGACCGATGGCATGGGCCAGTCCCAGCATGGCCACGGCAAGGATGACAGCGCCGATATTGGGATTGAAGTGCAGAATGAAGAGTGATATTGATGTCAGCAGGCCGCCAATAACCATGAACAGTTTGCGGCTACCGAGAGAACTGGCGTGCGAAGCAATATAGGGGGCAAAAAAGACGATGACCAGACCGTAGGCCATCATGCCGCGTCCGGTCGAGGACTGGTCGCCACCCAGCATCTTCATGAATAGCGGCACGCAGAAGTAGAGGAAACCGGTCAGGGCGATTTTGGCAGGGATGGCCGAGAAAAAGGTGACAAAGAAGAAATGTCGGTTGGTCAACAATCGGAAGTAGTCGGATGCCTTCGCTTTGGTTTTCTTGGCGACCAGGGAAAGATCGCCGTCGATGACAAATTTGTGGGCGAAGAAGGCTGCAATGAGGGCGATAAAGCCGGAGACGAACAGGGTCTGGCTGTAACCGATGCGGTCAGCCAGGATGCCGCCGATGGCGGCGCCACATAACGAACCAGCAAAGAATCCGCTCAAAAAGACGGCCATGCCCTGAGTACGTTGTTCGGGTTTGGTGTTCTCGTTGATGTAGGCCTGGCTGGTAATGAAGACGATAGCGTAGCCGATGGCGGTTAGCGAACGCCAGATCATCAGGTCGATGAGGGTTTGTGCCGTGCCGCTCAGGAACAGGCCAATACCGGTGATCAAGGCGCCGTAGAGAAAGGCTTTTCTCCGCCCGACGCGATCCGACCAGGCGCCTGCCCACGGCAGAGAAAGTGCCCAGACCAGCATGAACACCGAAATTGGCAGTCCCATGATGACTTCTCTGGAGAGACCGAACAGGGGCTGATAGAGCGAATTGACGAAGTGCGGGAAGAAGGAAATGGACAGGGCGTCCGAGAAAATGAGCAGGAAGAATGGCCACTTGATGTACTCAACCAGTTTTTCGGGTTGATGAATCTTGGCCGTGCCAGTGGCAAACTGGTATTGCGATTCGATGCCAGAGAATTTGTCGCGTAGAGGGGCAAGTTTTTCCGGGTCGCCGCTGGCCGCAGACAGCCTGCTTCTGAGTTCGAGGTATTTCAGGTTGATTTTGTCGACCAGGGTGTTGGCGGCAGCAAAGGCATTTCCGGCTTCGTCCTTGGTGCTGCTGACAAGGGAAAAGGAAAAGTCTTTATTTTTGATACGGTCGAAATAGGCGTACAGCGTCCGCATCGGGGAGGTGATGTAACAGCTGATAATGAAGGAGAGCAGTTCGAAGGCGACAAGCAGGGAGACCAGACCGACGGTGACGATATCGAGAAGAATTTTGTCGACCATTTTTTCGAAATATTTGCCGTCCATCCCGAGTTTGATGGTTCCGAGTTTCTGGCCGTCCTTGCTGATGTCGAAAGTGGTGACGATCATTTCTGCTTTGCTGCTTGGAAGGATTTGAGGTGCTTTGCTGGTGGTCTTGATTTTGGTAGTGGCTGCGGCACTAGCCTCGTCGCTCTTGTAAAGTTCCTTGCCTTTGTTGTCGCTGACTCCGATATAGAGAATTTCGGGGTTTTTGACATTGAGCGTATCCAGGTATTCCCCCATGCCGCGCAGGCGGTCAAAAGGTACGCCGTAGTTGACCGATTTCAGCACTAGATCATTGATCGATTCGGCTAGTGCTCGCCCCTTTTTTTCCATTTCCGGGGTCAATTCATCACGGAAAATGTCCAGCGCCGCATAGGAAAGCAGAAAGAAGGAGATCACCACGGCAATTGCCGTCAGCAAAAGAACCCGGATCTTGTTTGCGCTGTTTTGGGTTGTTTTGGAGGACCTCATTTTGATTTTCCTTCGATGCCGGCCAGCTCAACTTCGATTTCTTCGAGGCTGGAATAGGCTTTTGAGCTATCTGCCAAAAACGCTTTCAATAGTGTGTCTGGAGGCGTAGCGGGTTGCGCGGTGTCCATTTTTTCGCCTTCTGTCATGATTTCTGTCATGCACTGGAAGTCTTTTTCATACCGCTTGTTGATCCATTTCAGCCCGAAGTAAATAAAAATCGAGAAAAAAGCCATCAAACCAAGTGCTACCTTGGCCAATCCGTTGCGAACGGCTTCCAGTTTCGTGTTCAGGTTTTTCTGTGAATAGGAAATGACCAGGGTAGCGCTGACAATATTGATACTGTTGACGACGGGGACACCGATGACATGGTTGCCATCCTCTGCGTCGTGCCAGAGCTCTTTTGCAGCCAGCGCCTTTTGCAGCCACTTCTTACCGGTTTTCTTGCTGATCTGTAATTTATTTGTGTCGTAGATTGAGTTCCCGGAGGTGTCGATGACGCTGATCTGGTCAATTTCAGGATAACGCTTTTGCGTATTCTCGATCATTTGTTGCAACTGGCTGAAATCCTGAATCGCTACGCCCAGATTTAATGCGTATTCAACGGTGTCCTGCAGGTCGTTGATGACCACGGCGAAGCGAGAGCGCTCGATTTCCGTGTGGTTGCGTTTGAAGTTCGAATAGTCGAGGAAAGCGTTGAGCAGCAGAGAAAAACAAAACACCACGATGAACATGGGCGCCATGCGCCTCGTCATTCTGCCGAATTTATATGCACCCTCGTTCATTTTAACGGCCGCCTTTTTGTAAAGTTCGAGTTGGGCTGGAGAATATACAGGCTACAGCCCGCTCTAATTATCCATCCAGGGTGCAGAGTATCTGCGCTAGAGTTTTTCGGGTCAAGAGATAGAACAGAATTTGCATTGATCTTCTCTGCTTTTTTGGGGTTCAACTCCTGTTTGCCAAGGCCGCGTAAGGTCTTTTGTTTCTTTCGGTGAGAAAAACGATTAGCGCCATGATTTGACACGTCTTGTTGCGTGGAAGAGGCTGGCAAAAGGGGTATACTTCAGCCCAATATGTCGGGCGGCTGCCCAATAAGAGGGGAAACGACGATGGCTGAA
>JAGTRX010000049.1 GCA_018262285.1 Pseudomonadota bacterium
CGACTTCTTTTCTCAGCAGCGCTATTTCCTGGTCACGATGTGGCATGGCAATCTCCTTCTTCCAGCAATAGCCGGATACAGTATTTCAAAAACGCTTCTTGAGCGTCATGGTCGATCCCTCGCGCTGCATCTCCATGCGGTTGAGAAAACTCATGCCGAGCAATGTCACCGGCAAATCATTACCGTGGATGACCGCGTCAATATTGTGCAAAGTCACTTCACCCACCCGCACAGTACCAAGCTTGATCTTGGTCACCTCGGTCAGACCGTTGGCCGTATGGCTCATGCCACGCTGACCACCGGCCGGACTCAGACCAATACGCTTTGCCTCGGCAGCGCCAATCGAAATAAAGGTTGCCCCGGTATCGACCATGAAGCGCACCGCCGCGCCATTGATGGCGCCCGTGGTAAAAAAGTGGCCGGCACCATCCGCCTTCAGAATCGCCGTGCTACTGCCGGAACCGCTAGCGCCACCAGTTTCAGCGGCGGCATTACCGCCGACTTGCTGCCCCACCCGCAATGTCCGGCGTTTGCCGTCGACCTCGACAATGGTTTGCTGCCCCTGAACCGAAATAACCCGAACACCCTGCGAGGATTGCCCTGCCGCCACGGGAACCGGCTCACTGCCGTTGATGGAAAGCAGCGCCTTGCTCCCCATGACACCAACCAGGCCAACGTCAGTCGCACTCGCCAGACCCGGAACAAGAGCAAGCAACAACAAAACCAATCGAGTAATCTTCATCTGCAGTTCCTCCCTCAACACCATGACTCATTTTGCCACACTCCGGCAAAACAGCAGACAACAAAAAACCGCCCTGATCGGGGCGGTTTTTGTTGATCAAATTTGCCGGATTTCAACGCGCCGACAAGGCCAGCATCAGGTCATTGATGCGCTTGACGAAACCGGCCGGATCATCGAGATGGCCACCTTCAGCCAGCAATGCCTGCTCGAACAGCAACGCTGCCCAGTCGTCGAAACGCGTTTCTTCATATTTGAGACGTTGCACGGCCGGATGATTCGGGTTGATTTCGAGAATCGGCTGCGCATCTGGCGCTTTCTGTCCAGCCGCCTTCAGCATGCGCGCCAGATTGCCGGAAACATCGTTCTCGTCCGCCACTAGACAAGAGGGCGAATCAGTCAGGCGATGCGTCACCCGCACTTCCTTGATCCGCTTGTCGAGCGACTTCTTGATTTTCTCCAGCAAGTCCTTGTATTCGTCAGCCGATTTTTCGGCCTCCTTCTTCTCGGCTTCGTCTTCCAGTTTTCCAAGGTCAAGACCGCCTTTGGCCACTGATTGCAGTTGCTTGCCTTCGTATTCGGTCAGATTGCCGACCACCCATTCGTCCACCCGGTCAGACAGCAACAGCACTTCGATGCCCTTTTTCTTGAAAATTTCCAGATGCGGGCTGTTGCGGGCGGCATTGAAGGTTTCGGCGGTGACGTAGTAAATCTTCTCCTGCCCTTCCTTCATGCGGGCAATGTAATCGTCGAGCGCAACGTCCTGTGTTTCGGTGCCGGTATTCGTCGTGGCAAAACGCAGCAACTTGGCGATCTTGTCCTTGTTGGCAAAATCCTCGCCGACGCCTTCTTTAAGCACGTTACCGAAGTTTTCCCAGAACTTTACGTACTTTTCCTTATCGTTCGCCACCAGATCATCGAGCATGGCCAGCACCTTGCGGGCACAGCCATTTCTGATCGACTCGATATCCTTGCTCTGCTGCAGAATTTCGCGCGAAATGTTGAG
This sequence comes from Pseudomonadota bacterium, assembly GCA_018262285.1. Classification (GTDB taxonomy): domain Bacteria; phylum Pseudomonadota; class Gammaproteobacteria; order Burkholderiales; family Rhodocyclaceae; genus UBA1934. The sequence continues at coordinate 1,746 of JAGTRX010000049.1, forward strand.
CGGCAGATCGTTGGAATCAACAATACCGCGCACGAAGCGCAGGTAAAGCGGCATCAACTGCTCGGCATCGTCCATGATAAAGACACGACGCACATAGAGCTTGATGCCGTGGCGGGCATTGCGATCCCACAGGTCGAATGGCGCCCGTGCCGGAATGTAGAGCAGTTGCGTGTATTCCTGCTTGCCCTCGACACGCGCATGCGTCCACGCCAGCGGCTCGTCGAAATCGTGGGCAACGTGCTTGTAAAACTCCTTGTACTGCTCTTCCGTAATCTCGCTCTTGCTGCGTGCCCACAGGGCATTGGCCTGATTGACGGTCTCATCCTCGTCCGTCAGTTCCGATTTGCCCTCTTTCCACTCCTCCTTCTTCATCACAATGGGCAAGGTGATGTGGTCAGAGTATTTGCGAATAATCGACTTTACCTTCCAGCCATTGACGAAATCGTCCTCGCCCTCGCGCAGATGCAAAGTCACATCGGTGCCGCGACCCGCCTTTTCGACCACTTCGACCGAGAAATCGCCCTCGCCGGCCGATTCCCAGCGCACCGCCTGATTCGCCGCCAGACCGGCGCGACGCGACACCACCGTCACCTTGTCAGCAACGATGAACGAGGAATAGAAACCAACCCCAAACTGACCAATCAGATTGGCATCCTTGGCCTGATCGCCGGTCAGCGCCGAGAAGAATTCGCGCGTGCCGGATTTGGCAATCGTGCCGAGATGCTCAATCGCTTCCTCGCGCGAAAGACCGATGCCGTTATCGGAGATGGTCAGGGTACGCGCTTCCTTATCGTAAGAAAGGCGGATTTTCAGCTCGGAATCGTCACCATACAAAGCGGCATTATTGAGCGCCTCGAAGCGCAGCTTGTCGCAGGCATCAGAGGCGTTGGAAATCAGTTCGCGCAGAAAAATTTCCTTGTTGCTGTACAAGGAGTGAATCATCAGATGCAGCAGTTGCTTGACTTCGGTCTGAAAACCGAGGGTTTCCTTCTGGTCGAACATGCTTGAAGCTCCCGTGTTAAAAAACGAATGATGGGACGCCAGATGGAGACGCTTTCGGGCATTTCAAGAGGCCGCACACCCTACGGGCTGCTTTTTCAAGAGTTAGTCGAGTTGGATGTAGCGCACTTCGACGATATCGATTTCGCGCCAGCCGGAGGGGCTCTGAAAACGCACCGTATCGCCCTCGCGCGCTTTCAGCATGGCGCGAGCCAGCGGCGAAATCCAGCTGATGCGGCCTTTGGCGACATCAGTCTCGTCGATACCAACAATGGCGTAGGTGTTTTCGACGCCCAGATCGTCGCAGACCGTCACCGTCGCGCCAAAAAAAACCTGATCGGTTGACTGCCGCGCTGCCGGATCGACTACCTGGGCAATATCGAGGCGTTTGGTCAGAAAGCGGATGCGGCGGTCAATTTCGCGCAGACGGCGCTTGCCATAAATGTAATCGCCGTTTTCAGAACGGTCGCCGTTCGAGGCCGCCCAGGCCACCACCTCGACCACCTTCGGCCGTTCACGCTTGACGAGTTCTTCAAGTTCGTCCTTGAGGCAGGCATGGCCGACCGGCGTAATGTAATTCGCGGTTCCAAGCGGCAAAGCGGGTTGATGCTCGAGATCTTCCTCGTCATCATTCTCTGACTCGCGCACAAAGGCGCGGCTCACAGGCGCACACCAATGGTCACGAGGCTACAGAGGCGATGCTGCATTTTCTCTCCAACAAGTTGCAATTTATGGTTATTCTAGCAGCTGGGAACTTTCGTCAGGAGAAGCTCATGGATCAGCAGATAGACTCGGAAACCGATATCCCGGAAATGAAGGCGCGGCTTTACGAATACGAGGTCGAGCACCGCGACCTTGACAAGGTCATCGACTATCTTGAAGCCGCCACGACACCGGATGAACTGCTCATCCGGCGCCTCAAGAAACGCAAATTGATGCTGAAAGACCGCATCATGCATCTGGAACATTCGCTAACGCCGGACATACCGGCCTAAGCTTAATCCTGCAAGACTTTTCACAAAACCCGCCGGAAAAACCGGCAGGTTCGGGTTCATTTTTGCCAATCTCACACGCTTACCCGCCAGACACTTTCGGCGACCGTTTTGATCTTGCAAAACTGCCGCTGGCGCGCCCCGGCAGCGGCTACGCGGTGCAATATCTGGGTAGCGATACGCTGCTTGATCGTCAGCACCGCTGCTTCCTATCCGTCCGTGACCCGGAACTGAACGCCCTGTTTGAGAGCTTCGACGCTGCCTTTGCCGCCGCCGAAAACTGGCTCAGGCAGCAGGAGAGCAGCGCTGAAGAACACCCACTGGCCATTGTCCCGGCCGATTTCGACCGGGAGCTACAGCGCCACGTTCTGATTTACGGGGTGTTGCCGACTTTGCCGTAAACCTTGCCTCAAAATGCGGCAGAAAGCCCGAAATTGGTCTTGCCCCAGCCCTTGTGATTGTTAATGGTCGAGCCACTGAGAGGATCGATAATGCGGGAAACATCGAGCATCATCTGCAGGCGCTTGCCCATCTGCCAGCTCAAGCCCATACCCAGACTGGCGGCATTGTCCTTGGCCAGTTGCCCGGCTTGCGGACGGTTAAGCCTGACTTCGCCAGCATCAACAAAAGCGTGCCAGCGCAGTCCTTGCCAAAACAGGGGTGAAGCCACTTCAACGCTGACCGACCAGCCCTTGTCGCCACTGGCTTCCCGTTCTTCAAAACCGCGTATCGAGCGTGAACCACCGATGCCGAACTGCTCGCCGGCAATCAGCGATTTTCCGGTTTGCTGCAGTCTCAATTTTCCGGTGGCCGTCCAGCCTGCGCCGATGTCCTGGCCGATTTCAAAATTGCTGCGCCACAGTGACCAGTTCGGGCTGGCATCGGGGTTGTTGGCCATATAAGCGACCAGATTGTTGTTCTCGCCACTGCGCAGGTTTCTGGCGTACTCAATACCCGCCGAAAGCGACAAACCGGGGGCGAGATACTGCCCCTGATAACCCAGCGTCAGTGGCCGGCTGCGCACATCAACACCAATTTTGACGCCTGCAAAACGGGTATCGTTAATGAAGTACTTGTCGTCCACACCGAACTCGACCACATGTTTCCAGTCCTGTAACGCCGGCAAGCGATGACTCAACTTGATGCCATAAAAACGACCCTGCCCGCTCAACTCAAAAGGACTGCCGGGAATGGTCGATGCCAAGCTACCGGAATTCACATCGGAATAACTACCATAAAATGAAAGCCAGCTATGCGCTGCATAAATAGGCATGCGGTAGAACAAACCATACTGCGAAACGGCAGAGACCTTGTCGGGAGAAGTGGTATAGCTTGCCGTCAGCGCGTGATCAGCATCGAAAAGATCGCTCTTCTGGACACCAACCGAAAGCCGCCAGCGCCCGGTTGCGCCGCCCGGCCCGGTGTTGTTGAGGTTGGTGAAAAAGGATTGCGGCTTCTCGTCAGTTACCCGAACTTCCGCCACCAGACTATCCGGAGTCTCGGATTCGCGCATGAACACGGCCACCTGGCGAGCAGGATGTTCATTGGCGACGGCAATCTCACGCCCCAACTGCGGATTATCCGGAACTTCATTCAGCTTGAGCGAAGGCAAGCTCTTGAGGACAACTTCTTCAGGAAAGTTCTGCGCCCCCTTAACTTCCATCTTGGCAATTTTGAAAACCACTACCCTGAGCTTGATGTCACCGCTGGTTTCCTGCGGCGGCAGGACAACACGGTGAAAAGCGTTGCCCTTGGCACGAATCGCCTGTTCAAGGGCATCGGCAGCGGACTGCAGACCCTCGATACCGACATGCTGGCCTAGAAATGGGCTGAGCAGGCGCCGCGTTTCTTCAGGCGGCAGCGGATTGTCGCCTTCCACCACAAAGTTGGTGACATTGAGCTTGACCGGCGCCGGTGCTTCGGGCGCGGCCAAGGCGTGAGGCAAATTGAGGAAAAGAAGGCTCAATAAACAAAGAGTGAATTTTTTCGACATTATCTGACTTGGCAAGTGGGGGATTGAGTACTGCCCGGCCGGTTCAGCGTTGCCGAGCCTGAGCCTGGAAGACTCTGCGAACTGGGTAGTGGTGTCGGATCAAGGCGCATGAAAACAGGCGGTGCGGGCAACATGATCGGAGTCTGTGTCATTGACGGCCCAGCATAACCAGCCTGCCCCGCCCCCAATGAAACCGACTGACCACCTTGCTGCAGAGTCACTTCGCCTTCACGCACCCAGACGTGCAAGCCTTCGCCACCAGCACCCGGAGTTCCCGCCGGGGGTGTTGGCTGTCCGCCGGCAGGTGGTGGTACTCCGGCAGAGCCAGAGCCAAGCGGGGGGGGCTGCGGCGCACCCCCCGGGCCGGTGCCAAACTGGCTGGGCGGCGGCGGTGGAACAGTATCCGGCCGTGGCGTCGGGTTGTTGGCCATGAAACGAGGGAGCGACGGCAGCGGAACCGGTGGCGCGGTCATGGCGCCAACAAAGCCAGTGCTACCCGCCGGCAGGGCCAGCGTTCCCTGTGGCGTGGTCAGCTGCGTTGCTCCACTCCAGGTATGCAGGAAGAGCCCGGACTGCGGGCTGGATTGGCCGCGCGCCGGTGTCTGCGCCGCGCAAGCGCCGCCGCAGGACGCATCGAGCCCGGTGCCACGGATACCAATGGTCGCCACCCGCGTATTGACCGCAACATTCTTCGGATTCGCCTTGCCGATCAAGCCGGTCACCATGCGCATGGCCCCCTTGAACAAGCGGAAGACTGAGCGGTCTTCTTCGGCCGCGCCCTTGAATTGGAATTCCTCAATCCTGAACTGTGCATCCGCCTGCAGCGTCAGGCGGGTCTGGTCGGCGAAGGCAATGACAGCAAGGCTTGACGCAGCAGTTTCAACCATTTCGCCGGAATACAGCGCGTCACCCGCCGCCAGGGTACGACGTTGCTGGTCAGTTGAGAGCGCCTGAACCTTGCCCTTGGCCAGAGCAACTCGGGCAATAATGGGCAAGACCTTGGCGGCAGGCGCAGTCGCTTGCGTCTGGCATTCCTTGCCGCTGCACAAACGGGCATCAAAATCGGTGCCACGAATACCTATGGTCGCCGTCTGCGTTGCCACACTCACCGAACCCGGCCGGCGCTTTGAAATAAAGCCGGTCAGGGCTCGCAGGCCACCTTTGAAAAGCCGCAAAACCGCAGCTTCCTTACCCGCCTCAATCGAAAATTGCTCTACGGTGAACACCGTTGCCGGCCGCAAGGTCATGCGCGATCCATCCGCCAGTTCAATCATCGCGATACTGGATGGACCAGTGGATAACACATCGCCCACCAGCAGCGCCTCACCAGCGCCGGTAATACGGGCGGGCGTTCCAGCACGCTGCAAGGTAGTGACGCCCTGCGAAGTCAGCACCTTGCCAGCATCCGCCGCCAGCGCAGGCAGGGATGTTGCGGCGCAGCTTGAAAACATCAATAGCGCCCAAATGGCACGATTCATTCTTATTGACATGCTGGCACCCCCGCACTGGTCGTTGTTGAGGCTCCTGTACCGGAAGTCTGTCCGGCAGCTTCAGCTGCCGCGCGCTTTTCTTCTTCAGTCATTTCCGTCGTCCCTCCTTCGCTACCCGAAGTGGTCGAGGTTCCTGTGCCTGAAACGGTATTGTTGGTTGTGTTTTCGGTCAAGGCAACGATTTGCGTCATTGGCGCCTGCACAGTTTCGCTTTCCGAGGATGTGCCTGATGGAGGGACAATAACTGGGGGTGGCAGCACTTCGTTGTAGGTGCCGAGAATCACTGCTGTCGGATCGCGGTTAATGATGCCATTGGCCGAAGTCACCGTCACCGTTCCGCCTGTCGCATCAATGGTTGCCACATTCGGTTCGACCGTCCCCCCTATACCGATGTTGACGTCACTACTGGCCGAAAGATTAATCGAACCACCCAATGCCGAAAGCGTCGCCAAAGGAAGAATGTCGATTTTGCCGCCAGTGGAGGTCAGCTCCAATGTAGAGCCTCCGCTCCCACTACCCACAGACACCAAAGTCTCCGTTGCAACCGTCAGATCCCCTGTTGTCGTAACGTTGATGCTCGACCCCATGGTCTCGAGTTGATTCTGGATGGTCAGATTGCCAGTATTGCTGACACTAATCGTCCCAAAACTGGCGCTTGCATCCAAGGTGGAAACCGCCGTGTTAAGCGGCCCCAGGTTACCCATCATGGTTGAGGTTAGAAATAGATCGGTACCGCTGATAAGGGCGGAACCATTAATATCTCCATAGGCCTCAAGAGAAACATATCCACTTGAAACTATTGGATTATTAACTGAAATCGATCCGCTCATCGAATTCAGCGACACCCCCCCAGCCTTGATCCCACTATAAGTGGTTCCACCAAACGGGGTGACACTTGAAACGGTAATGGGGCCACTGCTAACAAAATTGAAACTATTGGCATCAGGCACCATGCCCACAATATTACTGACACTATTGCTGCTGACCAGATTTACATTTCCACCAGACGATGCAACACCTAGTGTCGCGGCCTGAATGGGAGCAGTCTGGCTAATATCACCGCCGCTGAGCAAATATAGATCAAAAGCACTACGATTCACGGTGTCAGTAATGGTAATCGCCCCAGAAGGCCCAAAATTCACAGAACCCGGAATCGGCTCGGAAACATTGCTACCTATGGTCAAAGCGGCAGAAGTGATGCGGCTCGAATCAAGCTGCGCGGCATCAAGACAAAGCGATGTCCCGCCACTTTGACACCCAGAATAAGCAGCATTGCTTACAATATTGATCGGCCGTCCCGTTTCCAGCGACGTAATACGCACGCTGGGCGCATTGATCGTCCTGCTGCCACCCAGCCAGAAATTATTGACCACGATGGAAACCGGACCATTAACGGAACTGATCGTTTGGGTAGACCCGGAATCATCCATATAGAGATAACCAGCGTAGAGATTAACGCCGTTATATCCCTCGATTACAGGCAAGTTCCCGGTAACGTTGATCAGAGAACTCAATGTATCGATTGTGACTTCCCCATTGGTGGCACGAACGGGATTAACAATCGACAAACCTCCGGCGTTGCGCAAGAAAATATCACCACCTGAGGCTTGCGCATCAAAGCTACTGACATGGTTTTCAAGATTAAGATTGATGCCAGTAGCGGCTGTTGTGCTCAAATTGCTGGCGGTAATCACGGCGCCCGACTGCTGGTCAATGCCCTGATCGGACGACAAAGTGACATTTCCGCCGGAACCCGCAGTAATCCCGGCTACACCATCGACGGTGGACAAAGTAACCTGGTGAGTCGAGTGATATGTAAAGTTGCCTACAGCAGCACCAGCAATGACGCCAACCGGATTGGCCTCGGGCAGGTTAACCGACGCCCCACTGACGCGCAGCGAGGTTGCCCCGATCACTTTGCCGGGGGTCTGGGTAAGGGCGCCACCGGCATTGAGCGAAACCATGCCGTTGTTGGTCGAGAGGTTGTCGAAAACGTTCAGTGAACCGGTTGTTACAACCTTGAAACTGCCACTTGGCGCTGAGTTGACACCAGAAATATTGAGAGTTGCGCTGCTGCCATTATAGAAAACATTGCCCGCCGCACCCGCGCCAGTGTTGTTGAGGGTGACGGTCGGAATGTTGTTGGCGCCAGTCAGGTTGATCCCCTGATTGGCGCTAAAAGTAGCCGTCGCTGCGTTAATACTGGCAGCGCCACTCAGCGTGCCGCCAGCAATGAATTCAAGCGACGAGCTAACGCCTGTAGCATTGATGTTGGCATTGACCTCGATATTGCGCTCAGCCGTCAATGTAAGCTTGTTATTACTTGCCCAACTGACGGGATCAACTACCTTGATATCTCCCAATCCTGCGCCCGATATGTTTGACGTGGTTACAGTGACATTCGACGAGCCTAGCGCCGTCTGAAGTGTCACCACTTCCACCAAGGAGTCATTGGTTGCCCCGGAAGCTTGGCACGCAGGGCAAGTGCTAGCGGCTGACTGATCACCACCAACCATTCCGGCTGACTGGGCGTTTGTTACGTTGTCCGCAATATAGATGTTGGTTGGATCGAGCAACCACATACCTGTGCTACCTTGGGGCGCCTGGGTATCAATGCGGATATCTTCAACATCGAGATGGTGGGCTGAAGTTTCGATAAACCCGCCATTGCCGCCCTCTGCACCACCACGCGCCGAGATGCTGCCATAGGCACGAGTGTTATCGTCCGCCCACAGAATGACCTTGCCGCCGTCGCCGTTTTGCGTGGCATCGGCTTTGATCGTCGCGTCGCGTTCCATGAGCGTGGTGGTGGCATTGCGAACTTGTGGGTTCTTGCCCTGATAATCGCCGCCGACCAGCACCGTACCGCCCTTTTTCGGTGCCGAGACATCAATACTCGAACCCGAAGTGAGCTTGACACTCGCCCCAGTCAAAACAACCTTGCCACCTTCACCGGCGACCATATCAACCGCCTTGATGGCACCACTGTGGGTCAGGCTGTTAGCAAAAATGCCTACCGACTTACTGGCTTCGATATTGCCCAGATTAAGGGCGCTGCTTTCTGGAGCCTGCACTTCAAAGACGACCTGATTGGGGTCGGCGTCCGAAAGCAGAACCTTTTGCCCCGCCGCCAGCACGACGGAACCGTTCTCGGACTTTATCGTGCCGGAATTCTGGATGTCCGGCGCCACCAGATATACATTGCCAATGGCCTTGATGTCGCCTTCGTTGAGAATGCGACCGCCCTGCCCTTCAAATTGCAGTTTGCCTTGCAGGAAGTTCTGGTCGGTAATGTTGAGGGTGGAAGCGACAAAACCGGCGGTGTCGATTTTGGCACCCGCGCCAAAGATAATCCCGGTCGGATTGATCAGGAAAACCCGACCATTGGAGGAGAGCATGCCGAGAATGGCGGAGGGGTCGCCACCGACGACACGATTCAATACCGCCGAAACGGCGCTCGGTTGAATGAAACGCGTCGTCTCGCCCACACCAATGTTGAATGCCTGCCAGTTGAGGATGGCATTGGCGCTGTTGGTCACCGTCAGCACATTGCCTTGCTGGACGATATTGGCCGTCCCGGCCGCGACCTGCGCGCCTTGCGGCAGCGCAAAGCCGTTGCTGGCGTATAGCCCAACACCGAGGGCAAACATCAGGTTTTGAGCGATTGGGCGCAAACGCAAACCCGGCCGAGTATGCTGTTTTGTCAATTTTCTGTTCATGGGAATCCCCTCCCTAAGCAACCATTGTCAACTCTTGATTTTACACTTTCAAGCAATAAACCACAGGAAATATGACCGAAAAATCTGAAAAATTCAGGTCTGCGCTGTCGATAATGACAAGCGGACAAGGGATGAACCTCCTTTTTTCAGCAAGGGCATGTGGATCGCCCCACCCCCTCCCGGCCTGCGGCCACCTTCTCCCGCTTTCGGGAGAGGGGAAAGTGTTGAGCGACTTGCCGGTTTTCTTTCTCTCGCCAAGATCAGCCCCTTTTTGGCCACCGTAGGCATAGAGAGTCACTGCATGGTCAAGCCGATCATCCAACTGCCGGCCTGCAGCAGCAATTCTGTTGGTGTTTATCCATTGGAAACAGTATTTTGGCAAAAAAGCTTATAGTTCATTGTTAAATTCCGTGGCATTTATTCTAAAATGCTCAAAGAAACTTTGTCGCCCCGCGTACTATTCGGGGTTCGGTAAGCCTTAATGGGTGATCAAATCATGAATGACGCTGGCAATTTCGATTTAGGAACACTGAACCGGGTCAAGAGCGAGATTGATGTCTCGCTTCATCGTGCCGCCGAGGCCATCGCAAAATTTGGCGAAACAAGTGATGCCGGCCAGATGAAGCTGTGTCGGACGCTCACCCATCAAATTCACGGCGCTCTGGTCATGCTTGGCCTCAAGGGTCCGGAACAGGTCAGCGAGTTGATCGAAAAGGTTCTCACCTCGATTGCTGAAGAAAAGCTTGACGCTTCGGCTGAAACGCAGGCCAGCATCGAGCAGGCGCTGGCAGCCATCGGGCAATACCTTGAAGACCTCATGGCCGGCGAACCCAATCAGGCTCTGCGCCTGCTGCCGGTCTATCGCAACCTCCATAATTTGCAGGGAAACGAACCTTTCCGCGCTTCCGATCTTTTCTATCCGGATCTCAGCATCAACCCACCCGAACGCCATGAATTGCTTGAGCCTTTCATTGGTGAAGAGTTGCATACGCATCTCAAGCGCCAGCGCTTCAATTATCAGAAAGGCCTGCTCGCCCTGCTGCGTAACCCGCCGGGGACGCCACAGTCAGCCGGCGCTCTTGATCAAATGCGCGAGGCGCTCAGGGCGGTTGAATCGACGCAGGAGGACACCCGCCCGTTCTGGTGGGTATCGCGCGGCTTTATTGATGCTCTCGCCGACTTCAAAGTCATTTCGCAGAATGATTCCAAGCGCCTTTGCGCCCGCATCGACCTGCAGATTCGTCGCTTGCTGGAAGGCTCGACCACCCTGGCCGAGCGTCTCTTGCGCGACGGCCTGTATTTCATCGGCCAGGCGAATTTGCCAGAAGGTTCGCTGGGTGCTGAAGTTCGCCGCACTTTCCGTCTTGATGAATTGATTCCCAAATCGGAAATCGAGCCGACCACCGCCTTGAAAGAAAAGGCCTTGCGCTACCTGCGCGAATGCGTCGACGCGACGGAAGGCTATTGGAACAGGTTCTGCGCCGGCAACACCGCAGCCCTCAAGGTTTTTGCCGAGCAGGCGCAGAATTGCGCGCAGGCCACACAGAAACTAGACAACGCCGATGTCGACCGGCTGGGGCAAGCGCTCGGCAAGATCGCCACCTGGCTGGCCGAATTGCCATCGCGCAATTCCGACAATGTTGCCATGGAAGTGGCGACCGCCATCCTCTTGCTGCAAAACGCCCAAGCCAACTTCCGCCGTCTGGGTCCGGATTATTCCACCCAGGTCGACCTGATGGTTGCCCGTCTGGAAAACTGCATTGCCGGCACACCTTCCTCCAATGATGAGGCCGTGCCGCTGCTCGACGATATTTCGCGCCGCGCCCAGGAGCGCATGCTGATTGTCCAGGTAACAAAGGAAATCCAGAGCTGCCTGGCGCAGATCGAGCAGGAGCTCGACACCTTCTTCCGGGCGCCAAATAATGGTTTTGAAGGCAAGCAGACCCATGCCTCGCTCAAGCAGGTCAAGGGCGCCCTTTCCATGCTTGGCCACGACAAGGTGCAACCAAGTCTGGACAAGTGCAGTCAGCACATTGCCCGCTTCTCGGAAACCGGCTACCAGCCCGCGCAGGACGATTTCGTTGTCGTCGCCCACGAACTTTCGATGCTTGGATTGTTTGTCGATGCTCTGCAAACCGGCACTGTCGATTACGACGAGTTTGTCCGCAGCATGGGTGAGGGCGAACACGTTCCGGCCGAAAAAGCAGTAGAGCCAGCCACCGTCGAAGTTGAAATTGCGCAGAAGAAAGAAGAAACACAGGCGCTACTCGAAGCTCTCAAGGAAGCACCTGAAGATGCTGGTATACGCGGCGAACTGAAGCAAAACCTGCAATCATTGCAGGTCGATGCTGATCTGGTTGACGACCACGCTCTGGGCGAAACCGCCAAGGCGGCACTGTCGGCGCTGGAGTCCGGCACAAAGGAAGCGGATGCGTTCGAAGAAAACCTCATCGCCAAACTCGCACCGCAAGTCTCCGAAACCCCTGCCCCTTCAGCGGAAACCCTGAAGCTCGTCCAGGCCAGCGAAGAAGAACTGGAGGCCGAATTCCTTGAAATTTTCCTGGAAGAAGCCAATGAAGTGCTTGCTTCCATGCAGGAAGAACTGGAAAAACTGCGCGAAGATCCCCACGATATCGAAGCGCTGACCAATATCCGGCGCTCCAGTCACACGCTTAAGGGCAGTGGCCGCATGGTCGGCCTCAAATCTTTTGGCGAGGTCGCCTGGAGCATCGAGCAGACACTCAATCTGTGGATCAGAAAAGAACTCGATGTCACACCCGAAATTATCGATCTGATCGCCTGGACACATACCATTGCCACGGCCTGGATCGCGGAATTGAACAAGAATTCCGGCAACGCGCCGGATGCTTCCGGCCTGGTTGCTTTCTCCGAACGTCTGCGCCAGGAAAAATCTGGTGATGGCGGCAGCGATTGAAATGGCAAGACGGCACATGATGTGTTTCAATGTGCCATCAATTCATCGCGTGGAGAAAACATGCTAGGAAAATATATTGGGCAGTTCAAAACGGACGACCGGGATGGCATGACCGAAAACCTTGCCATCGTCGTTGTCGGTGGCAAATACGGCTTTGTCGACATTGCGGGAAAAATCGTCATCGAACCCCGTTTCGACCGCGCCTGGTCATTCGAGAATGGTTTTGCCAAGATCGAGATGAATGGCAAATACGGGCTTATCGACAAGTCAGGAAACGTCGTCGTCGAACCTGTTTTTGAAGATCTCTCCACCTATTATGAAGAAATGGCCACGGTCACTGCCGATGGCAAGATGGGCTACGTCGACGGCAAAGGCAAGACTGCCATCCCCCCCCAATTCGATGAAGCCTGGCCGTTTTTTGAAGGTCTGGCCAGGGTTAAGAATGGCGAAAAGTGCTTCTATATTGACAAGACCGGCAAGGAGGCCTTTGCTGCCGAATTCGACGACGCCTGGTCGTTCTGCGAAGGACTGGCTGCGGTAAAAGTCGATAACCGGTGGGGATTCATCAATCACAGCGGCAAAATCGTGATCGAACCCCAATTTGACGATGTCAGTTCTTTCGATGGCGAGGTTGCACGAGTGGTTAAGGCCAACAAGGGTTTCTATATCGACCAGTCGGGCAAATTTGTGAGGGAATAAAGTCTGCCTCATTCATTCCCGCTCTCCACCACGAAAAAATCCCCGCCGCAGCGGGGATTTTCTTACCTTGCAGTAGTGCTAGTTCAGAACGTTACGCCCATTTCTGCAACGGCCTTGGGCAGGTAGATTTCTACCGGCATTGCAGTCGCCGGGTTGCCTTCAGGTGCGAGCAGCGGCAACGAATAGCTTATTGAAGAATCCAGTGCATGGCGATTGAGCGAATGCTTCTTGGACGGAACCCAGGTCAGGTTCTTGGTAGAGTCGAAATTGGTCATCCCCAGCAGGTCGGCGGAACCGATATAAGCCCTGAAGTTGGCCACGTTACCCGGAACAATACCGTTCATGCCGAAACTTACAAACTTGGTACCGGCATACCACGAAGCCTTGCCAAGGTTGTTCATTTTCCACAGGGCATTGATGTAATCCCATGTGCCTTTGCTGTGGCCGATGATCAGTTTGGGACGGGCGCCCTTGGAATACAGGGTGTAGAGTTTTTCCGAAGACAGGATGCCCGAAATGTAGGCGCCGCTGGCAAAGGAATTCCACTTGTTGGTGGAATTATTCATTAGGCCAATCATGGCGTCGTAAGTGACTTCGTAGCCACCTTGACCAGCCACAATACCCGCTACCGGCACATTCAGAATGTTGGCGGCTTGCTTAGCCATAGCCAGAGCACCAAGAGGACTGCTACCGACACCGGCAATCACGATAACCTTGACCTGGTTGGTGATGACCATGTTTTCGGCTGTTGTACCTTTGGTGACGCCAGACTGATTGGGCTTGGCAACAACCACAGCACCACGCGGCAGCCAGTCATAGGTTGCGTACAGACCACCCCAATATCCGCACACCGCATAGCGGTCAGAACTGCTGACCGGGCCAACGTCGTAGTAAAGGTGATCGAACATCGTCAGGGTTGTATAGGCAGCCCAAACGTTCGACAAGGGCGCCATCAGCAATGCAGCCAAGGCGGCTAACAGATAAAATGACTTGAACTTTTTCATGACCTCTCCTTTGAATATATTGAGTAATTTTTACTTCTGCGACGATTCATTTCAGCATCCGCCAAGGTCGAAGTATGTAAGGGAAACCCCCCATTGACGGATTAATGTATTTGTGAACGTATTATTTGTCGGAACGACAAAGCCAATTTTTTCGCATTTATCATCCCGGCAGATTGCAAATAATTCCTTTCATCCCTTTGTTTATTCTATGCTTTACAAATCTCCGGCAAGGATTTAAGAAAAGTCATCGCGCCATCACCTCTATATCTTTAGCCAAACTCACAGGCACTACCATCCGGCCTCACCCCCTAATTGGGGAGTAGGAATCGATGCGTACTAGGTCGTTTCGACGAAGCAACCCTCCTGCAAAAAGCCTGATGTAACTCCCTGTTTGGGGGGGAGTTTTCCAGTCAATTTTTCGCACCTCAAAAATTTCGTTTTTTCCGGATTTTTGGGAAGGCGATTTACGCCACGAAAAACTCATCGTGGTTGATTTCCATCCTGCGATATTCCTCACAAGCGCGCTGCTACAATATTGCGCTACGCTTTCTGTCTGATTCTCATGTATCGACAATACTTTGGCTTTGCCGAAGCTCCATTTTCCATCGCACCCGACCCGCGTTTTCTCTATTTGAGCCAGCGCCATCAGGAAGCGCTGGCTCACCTGCTCTATGGCGTCAATGGGGATGGCGGTTTTGTGCTGCTCACCGGCGAGGTCGGCTCCGGCAAGACCACCATCTGCCGCTGCCTGCTCGAACAAATCCCCGACAACTGCGATGTTGCCTATATCTTCAATCCTAAGCTGACGGTCGAGGAACTGCTATCGACCATTTGCCTGGAAATCGGTATTTGTTACCCACCGGGCAATCGTAGCATCAAGATTTTCATTGATTTCATCAACTCCCATCTGCTGCGCGCCCACGCCAAGGGTCAGCGCACGGTGCTGATCATCGACGAAGCGCAGAACCTGGCGGCTGACGTGCTCGAACAGATGCGGCTCCTGACCAATCTGGAAACCAACGAACGCAAGTTGCTGCAAATCATCCTGATCGGCCAGCCCGAACTGGCCAGCATGCTCGAGCGCCGCGAACTACGGCAGTTGAGTCAGCGCATCGTCGCCCGCTATCACCTTGACCCGCTTTCAAAAAAGGAAGTCGCTGCCTATGTCCGCCACCGACTGGAAGTCTCGGGCGGCAAAAGCCATCTCATCCCGGAGCAACTGATCGGTCGCCTCTACCGTCTGAGCGGTGGCATCCCGCGCCTGATCAACGTCCTCTGCGACCGCGCCCTGCTGGGAACCTATGTTCAGGGCAAGGAACGTGTCGACACGGCAACGCTTGAACAGGCCGCGCGCGAAGTACTCTTCCAGCCGAGCGGCGATCAGCGCAAAAATCGACTGTACACACTCGCCACCATTCTGATCCTGGCGACAGGCCTGGCGCTTGGAGTATTGATCTACCGACTCGGCCAAAACCATCCAAAAACAGTGACAACACCCGTCAAAGACAATGGAAAAACGGTCATTCCCCACCACCCCGAGGACACGGAAAGCTCGTCGCTCATGCTCAAACGCGCAAGCGAATTAAGTCAGCCAACAGAATCACCGAACCCGGAAAAGAAATAGACATGTCGTACATTCTCGACGCCCTGCGCAAATCCGACCAACAACGCCAGCATGGCGTGGCACCAACGCTTTCCTCGGCGCCAATCATTTCGCCAACAAGCGCATACACACAAGAAAAAACCGCATGGCTGCCAATCGGCCTGCTGTCCATTGCACTCATCGGTACAGGCGTAACGATCGGCTGGTTACGCCCCTGGCAACAGGACGAAGCAGCGCCAGCTCCGGCGGCAATTTCGGCAAAGCCGGCAATAACTGCACCGGTTCCCGCCATCGCCCCTGCAACGGTAGTGCAAACCACAGCCAAAGCCGAACCTGCAGCCCCTAAAGTAGCGGGAAGTGAAACAGTTAAAACAGGGGACAGACCACGGTTTTCTGAAGAAAACCGTGGTCGGTCCCCTGTTCTCGTGCCACCTATTCCTAGCCCTATTTCTAAACCGCAGCCCCCAAGCCAGCCGGAATTGCCGAATGTCTCGATCACGGTGCATGCCTATTCCGCCAATCCCCGCGAACGAATCGCCGGCATCAACCGCCGACTACTGCACGAAGGCGACGAAGTTGCGCCCGGCCTAAAACTTGAACAGATTACCGAGGATGGCGTCATTCTCAGTTTCCGGGGACGCCGTTTCCGGCGAGGCTTGCACTAAACGATTGTGAGGTGGAGAATCAAGCCTCCTATTTTGAGGGAGTACATAATGAGAATGCTGATAAAAGCCGGATTGCTTGCAATGTTTATCGCTGGGGCTTTTGCTCTGCCAGCGCAGGACGCCGAAGCCGCCACCCGTTGTTATTGGAGGCACGGCCAGCGGGTTTGCCATCATGTGGATAACGGCCATCGCCGTCATGGCTATCGTTACCGGACTGTCTGCTCCAGAGATCATCGCGGCTACAGACATTGCCGCAGGGTAGCCTACTAATCTGCAGAAAATAAACAATTGAAACAGGGGACACCCATTAGCCGACCCGTGTCAAGCGAGTAGGCAATCTGGTGGCGGCGTCAGCCGCCATTCTTTCGTATCCATCTGCTGCATCGTAACGAATCGCGCCAGCTTGTGCGCCAGCGCCTGATGGCAATGATGCCCTTGGTTTTTGCCCTCTTGCGCTCGCAGAGGGGTAATCCCCCCATTTTTAGCAACGGTCAGAAGTAGAGAGGGTTAAAAGTGCTGACTTCTGTTTCGGGGTAATGCCGCCAAGCGCCATGTTGGGGC
>JAGTRX010000221.1 GCA_018262285.1 Pseudomonadota bacterium
CTAGCCTTAACGCCTGTGATGGCGGCCTCCTTGGTGGTAGTTGTAGACGCCGCGGTGATGGTAACGATGTAACCGACCGGTCATCCCCTATTGACTGCGGAGGTATCAGCAGTTTTTTTCGATCTGCCAGCGATGCGGCAGGAGTTCGCCGACACGACTAGCCTTCTGTGTAGGCAGCCGGGTCAGGACATCCTTGATGTATTCAAAAGGATCATGCCCGTTCAACTTGGCGGACTGGATCAGGCTCATGACTGCAGCCGCCCGCTGGCCGGCGCGCAGGCTGCCGGCGAAGAGCCAGTTTTTGCGCCCGAGCGCGATCGGCCGGATCTGGTTCTCGATCCAGTTGTTATCGATCGGCACCTGTCCGTCGGTCAGATAATGCGTCAGCGCCACCCAGCGTTTCAGACTGTAATCGATCGCTTTCGCCGTTGCCGATCCATGCGGGACAAGTTGCCGCTGCCGGATCAGCCATGCATGCGACTCATCGGCAATGGGTCGGGCTTTCTCCTGTCGAATTCGCCAACGCTCGTCGGTGGATAACCCGGCACCCTCCCGCTCGACCGCATAAAGTCTGCCGAAGAATTCCAGCGCCTCGCCGGCAATCTGGCTTTGATGCTGATGGAACAGATCGAAGAACTTACGCCGCGCATGCGCCATGCAGCCGGCTTCCGTCAAACCCTTGGCCAACAAAGCCTTGTAGCCCGCGTAATCATCACAAACCAGCGTACCCCGCCAATCACCCAGAAAGGCCTCGGCATGTTTCCCGGCTCGGCTTTCGGCAAAATCATAGACCACCGCCTTAATCGGTTCGAAAGCACCGACACTGTAAGACCACAGATAAGCCCGCTTTGTCTTGCCGGCACCAGGATCAAGCATGGCGACCGGCGTCTCGTCGGCATGCAGCACCGGGTAGGTGAGCATCACATCTTTCAGCGCGTCGACCAGTGGCTGCAGTGCCACGCCGCATTGCCCGACCCATTGCGCCAGGGTCGAACGTGCAATAGCCAGTCCGGCGCGGCCAAAGATCGCTTCCTGACGATAGAGCGGCAGGTGATCCAGGTATTTGGCAATCAGCACCTGCGCCAGCAAGCCGGTAGTCGGAATGCCCTTGTCGATCACATGCGCCGGTACCGGCGCCTGGGTCAGGGTTTCACAACTGGCGCACACCCACTTGCCGCGAATGTGGCGTTCAATCGTGAAGACGCCCGGGGTGTAGTCGAGTTTCTCGGCGACATCCTCGCCGATGCGCTTCAGTTGGCAACCGCAGGCGCAGGTGGTGGAATCCGGTTCGTGATGAATGTCGGTGCGCGGCAGATCGGCCGGCAGCGGTGTGCGTTTGGGCTGGCGCTTCTCTTGGCCTGATCGAGTCGGCGTGAGGGGTTCGATCTCGGTTTCCAGCGCCGCCAGGTCGCTGTCGAGAGTTTCTTCGAAGAGTTGCGCTTGTTCGCCGATGTATTGTTCTGAGCGGGCACCGAATTTCTGGCGCTTCAACACGGCAAGTTCATGGGTGAGCTTGTCGATCTTGCTCTGACGCCAGTGCAGTTCCTGATCCTGGTTTGTCAGGCGAAGCTCCTGATCTTGCAGACGCGTCAGAAGGTCTTGCATCCATTGACGGGCATCGGCATCGAGGTGGTCAAGACTGGCGGGAATCAGCATGGGTGAAATGATGCCAGACCAGCACTGGCAAGTGCTATTGGGGAATTTCCGAATAGACAAATGTCACAATATCCGGATGATTCCGCCCTCACTGAGGCGTTCCCAGGGGAGCCCGAGAATGAGGGCGTCGAACTGGGTGCGGGTGAGGCTGACGGTATTGCCACCTTTGGGCCAGATGAACTGACCTTGATTGAGCCGGCGGGTGGCGAGCCAGATGCCGAAGCCATCGTGGACGAGGAGTTTGATCCGGCTGGCGCGGGCGTTGGCGAAGAGATAGGCAGTGTGCGGCTGGGCGGTACCGAAGATGAGGATGACCTGGGCGAGCAGGCGGTCAATGCCGGCTCGCATGTCAGTCGGGGTGGCAGCGAGCCACAGGGCGTCGATGCGGATCATGCGAGCCATTCCCGCAGCCAGGCACCACAATCGCTTGCGACTTCAACGGGCCAGTCGATCTTGAGTGTGGCGTCGCCACGCTGAATCTGAAGACCGATGGCGACAGAGGGGGTGGGGGCGATCTGTACCGGCAGAAATTCCAAGGGTGCCGTCTTTGTGCGCTGTTCTTGCACCACGACCGGCATTCGCCGACTGGCCGGAACCGCGCCGTATCGGATGATCCATTTGCGCACCAAGTTGGCATTGACGCCGTGCGCCAGCGCCACTCCGGCAACTGAGGCGCCATGCTTGCAGCAGGCTTCCACGACTTGACGCTTGAATTCCTCGCTGTGCCTACGCTTCCGGCGACGCTGTTGCTCTGCTTCCATGGTGTCCACTCTCCTTGTTGGGGGACACCATCTTCTACAGGTTCATCGTGTTTTTATAGATGAGTTTGGCGGTCGGTTACGTTATAGCGGCTATGGGCCATTCTCTCGATCAACCAGATTGTTCGCGTTGGCGTCCCTAGCGAAACCAAGACGTATGCCAACACAAACTTGGTCGACAGGTAAAAACGAAAAACCCCGCAAAGACTGGCGTCTAGCGGGGTATCCGTTTTGGCCGCAGAGAGTTTGCGGCCATTTACTGGCAGGCCAGAAGGTATGTCACAACAAACTGTCAAGCCCGCAAAGGTTGAATCCTGTCCTAACAGTCATTGGCGATAATGCCAATCACCGCAACTCGTACCAAGCACCTCGACCGCTGCCACGTAACTCTAGGTGGCCTCGCTCGACCAAGCCCCGGAAATGTTGCTTGAGCGTATTGCGATTGGCTCCCGTCAGGCTGATGGCCTCGCCGATAGTGATGCGCCCATGTTCTCGGACAAATTCGATGATCTGCAACGAAAGTTCCGGCAACGTTGCCAAGACCAACTTCTCGCGCTCTACCTTCTTTTCTAGTCGCTTCACCTGCTCGGACAAGGCACGGAGGAAAAATATCAGCCAAGGTTGCCAATTGGGGGCATTGATCCGGATTGTGCCCTGGGTCTGACGTAGCGCCAGATAGTAGGCTTCCTTATTGAACTCGATCACACTCTCCAACGAACTGTAGGGCACATAGGC
>JAGTRX010000136.1 GCA_018262285.1 Pseudomonadota bacterium
GTAATCGACGGCGTCGAGGTGAATGATGGTGTCGCCGTAAGTCCAGGGCATCTTGTCGTTCATTTCGAGGATGACGATGTCGGCGGCTTCCATCAGTTCACGCTCGTAGGTGGCGGAGAGCGACAGGGAAATGAAGCCAAAGCGATCCGGTGGCGTACAAGTACCGAGGAAGACGTTAGGCAGATGATATTTCAGGCGATCCTGACCGGCAGTGCTCAGGTGGCACGGCACGAAGCTGCAAGTACCCAGCCCATCGGCCTTGCGTGAAGCTCCCGTGGCAAACCAGGGCTGGTGCATGAAGTGGCCCTTCATCGCCGGGTCGGTGAACCAGCGACCATTGTGCAGCGGCAGGGTAGTGGAAACGGTAACGCCGCGGACGCGGTCGGCAATGGTGTGTAACTGCTCCAGAATTGCCTTGGGTTCGGCAGCACCCAGCGCCGAAATCACGCAGTCGTTGCTCTTGATCTTGGACAGCGCTTCGTCAATGCTGATAACCTTGCTCTTGAAGCTGTATTCGCCGCTCATGTTGCTCTCCAATGTGAGTGGTTTTGCGATGTGTTCATCTTAGGAACCAGCAAGTCAACGATCTCCCCCCCGAGAGTGGGGAATTGGGGGTGGAACGAGAGGAGTGACCCATTGCCTTGAATTTGTTGGCAGAATGACGGGGTCTGACGCTTTGCCTCAATTTCGGGGAACCCTTATGGCCACGTCGCGGCTTGTTGTCACGAAACTGCATCCACCCAAACTCGAGAGCACCTTGCTGTCGCGGCCGCATCTGGTGTCGCGCATTCTCGATAACCGTTCCAAGCGGCTGCAGTTGATCAATGCCCCGGCCGGGTTTGGCAAGACCATGCTGCTGGCGGAGTGCTATCACGCAGTCAAGGCCAGTGGCGGCCTAGTGGGCTGGATGTCGATCAGCACGGCCGACAATCTGCCCAGCCGTTTTCTGGCGCACTTCATTGAGGCCATTGCAGTCGGTCACGATGCCATTGCGACCGAAGCCCGCAAGATCATCGCGGCAGCGCCGAGCGCACTGCCCGACGCCGTGCTGTCTTCGCTGATTGATGGCTTTGCCGCCCTGAGCAAGCCCTTCACCATTTTTCTCGACGATATTCATGTGCTTGAGGAAAGCGAAATCTGCGGGCCGCTCAATGCCTTCTTCCGCTCCCTGCCCTATTCGGTACGGGTAATCTGTGCCTCGCGCGGGCGTCCGAACCTTTCGCTAGAACAGCAGAGCATGAAGGGGATGCTGGCGGAAGTGAGCTGGAACAATCTGCGCCTGAGCCTGGATGAGGCGCGCAAATATCTGCTGGAACTGGAGGGTGTCAATATCAGCGAAGCGCAGGTCAATGCCCTGTTTGAGGTCACCGAAGGCTGGATCGGCGGTATCAAGCTGGCGTCGCTGGCGGCACATCGCGATGGCGAATCACTGGCGCCGCTGGCCGAGCTTTCCGGGCGCCAGATCGATATTTCGGATTATCTGTTCGAGACCATTTTCCGCAATCAGTCGGAAGAAGTTTGCGAGTTTTTGCTGGCAACGGCCATTCTCAACCGCCTGACTCCGGGTTTGTGCACCGCCGTCAGTGGCATCGAACACTGCCTGCCGATCATCGACGAAATCGAGCGCAAAAATCTGTTTATTGTCCGCCTCGACTACTCGCGCACCTGGTTTCGCTATCACCAGCTTTTTGCCGGTTTTTTGTTTGGCATGCTGGAAAGAAGACATCCCGAAAGGATTGCCGACCTGTTTGCCAGGGCGGCTCAGTGGTGTAACCAGAACAATCTGCTGGGGGATGCGCTCGATTATGCCATGCGCGGCAAATTGTACGATCTGGCCATCGAACTGTTGCTGACCAAAGGACGCACATTGCTGCGCGCCGGCGGTTTTCTGGAGCTGTACAAATGGATAAAAGCCCTGCCGGAACATCTGCTCGATTGCAATCCCGACTTGTCGACCCTCTATGCCTGGGTATTGCTGATGTACTGCAAATTCCCGGAAGTCGGCGAGCGTGTCCACATTGCCCGGCAAAATGCGCACCAGTCTGCCAATGCCTCGCGCCTGCGGGCTGAACTGGATGTGATCTCATTGTGGATCAGCGTCGTCGAAACACACGACCCCGGCGACGTCGAGCTGACACCGGCGCTGATCAGCGAGCTGCCGCGTGACAACATGGATATTCTGGGCTATGCCTATACCGGCCTGGGTTATTTCACGCGGCGCAAAGTCGGCCTCGACAAGGCGCTGGCGCAATATCACTCTGCCGTCAGCATGACCTCGGAAGCGCCCAATCCAAACATGCTGGCGCGCTACAACGTAGCCTACACGCTCTACCTCAAGGCGCAACTGAAAGAGGCGGAAAAGTACACACGTGCCACCTTGAGCGATGTCGCATCACTAGGGTGGGATCGCTACTCTGGCGTGGCCTTCATGCAAACCATGCTGGCCTTGTTGCTCATGGAAAGGAATAGTCTGAACGAGGCTTTGAACGAGATCAGCGAAGCCATCGTCCTGCTGGAAACGACCGACAATCGCTCCTTTTTTGGAGTCGCGCTGGCCTCGCGTGCGCAGATCCTGTTTGCACTCGGGCGCAATGCCGAAGCCGAAGTCGATCTCGAAAGCGCCGTATTCGACGGCATGTCACGCAACCTGCGGCGGGTGGTGCAAAAAGCGGCATTGATCAGAGCCGGTGAATTGTTGTGGCACGGCGAGCTTGATGCCGCGCAGAGCGAACTCGACCAGATGCCGGCCAGCGAACCGAGCCTGCCCGAACGTTATTCCGAAACAGCGGATATGGTCGCCAGCGTGCGCTTGCGGCTGCAATTCGAGCGCGGCGAGTACGAAGAGGTGAGAGCAGCAGCAACGGCAAGGCTGGCGCAGGCGACACGCTTTGGCCAGCGCCGGCGCGGACTGGAATTCGAGATGTTGATGCTGATGTCGGAATATCAGTTAAATCCGACGCCTGAAGGGCTGGAAAAAATCCGGGCGCTGGTGGCGGAAGCGGATGCCGGGGGCGTTGTACGGCCGTTGCGGGTGATTTCGCCGCGCGTTCTGGAACTGTTTCCGGAATGGCAGGAAGGCGGGTACGCAAAATTGGCTGCTGGCGAAAAACCGGCCGAAGAGCAACGCGTGGCGCTACAGCAGCGCGAATTGCAGATTATCCGGCTAGTGGCGCAAGGCTATGGCAACCGCGATGTCGGCAAACTCCTCTATATCGGCGAGGAAACCGTCAAGTGGTATCTCAAGCTGCTTTATCGCAAGCTGGGCGTCACCAGCCGCATGGCAGCGGTCGAAACTGCCCGTAAAATGGGCGTTCTGGGCTAATCGCCTTGCACGCAGCCCAACCCGGTCATTGCGAGACCGCAGGCCGTGGCAATCCTGGATCGCTTCGCGATGCTCGCAATGACTTGACGGATCGGCCTTATTTCGCCTTGGTCAGCTTAATGATCAGATTGGCCATGTTCTCGGCCAGATGATCAAGGTTGGCCAGACCTTCGGCGTCTTCCGCCGCATTGATGGCACCGCCCTTGCCAGCCAGCAGCATGCTCCAGTAGCTGGAACCGACAACGATGAAGTCATTCACCGTGTACCACAGCAACAGGTCTGAAAAGGCCGAAGTTGTGCCAGCCCGGCGGGCGACGGTAATCGGTGCCCCGACCTTGCCGGAAAACGGCGTGCCCTTGAACTTGTAAGCGGTGTCGGTGGCCTGCATCGGGTTATCGCGCCAGCGTCCGGAAAAACCAAGACGATCCATCAGCGACTTGATCAGCGGCGTGACCGAAGCGTGATAAACCGGGCTGGCCATAATCAAGCCGTCAGCGGCTTCGATCTTCAGGAAAATCTCTTCCAGATCATCGTTAATGGTGCAACGTTTCTGTTGCACACAGTTGTAGCAAGCCGTGCAGTAATGCACATTTTTTTCGCACAGGCGGATCAGTTCGGTTTCGATGCCCTTTTCGCCGATGCGATCCAGCGTGTACTGGGTGGCGTATTCCGTATTGCCGCCGCGGCGCGGACTGCCGCAAATTCCGACTACTTTCATGATGTCACCTCTCGTCCGGTCAATTCTTTCTGGTTGAACAGCTTGATGAGGATATTGTTTTCCTGAAACCGACAAGTTTCACCCCCCCGAACAGGGGGAGTGAGGCGTGGTTTGTCAATTTTGGATGAAGGCGAGACCGAAAAACCAGCATCGTAACCAGCAGGACATGGAACTCGTGCAAAGACATTTGTGGTGATGTCCTGGCGGATTTACCAGCCTTGCCCAGCTCGCCTCACCGGGATGGAGAAATGCACATAGTCGCCGCCTGCTTCATAGCGTCCACGATCATATGCAGATCGTCCTCACCAGCAGTGTCGAAGTCGCTACTAAGCATGATGGCTTCCAAAATGGTATTGTACTTCGGCAATACGCTCGATCATCATAGCAGCAGCGACTGAAAGGGATGAGCCATGAAACCCGCTTCCACGGAACTGCAGTTCGAATACCATTGGCGCGCCGGCAGTATGCCGCCACCGCATCACTACGCTTATAGCATCACGGGCTCTTCCGCCGGCCGGTGTCGGATCGTGTTTGTAGCGGGCTATGCCATGGAGAATACTCCGACCTGGATTGAAGAGTTCGATATCGACCCGGACGCATGTGCAGCTCTCCAACAGGCGCTGACTGAAAGCCGAGCCTGGCAGCGAGACTGGACCGAGGTCGAGTCGCACGCCGTCGGCGGCAGCTTGCGCAACTTTGTGTTCGAGGAAGGGGGGCGCAGAATCGAAATTCCGGCACAGCTGGGAGCGGATGATCGCCAAGTCATTCCCATGCTCGAGAATGCCGTCGAAGCGCTGGTGCCCGAGGCAATTTGGCAAACGCTACGGGCACGCCACCAGGAATACAAGAAGACTGCAGGCGACGACTGAGCAATGCGAAAAATCAGATGGCAGCGGAACCGTCACCACGCGCCTTCTTTATACCAACCGAGTCCGTTGCAACCGAGACAGGACACGGTTCGGCCATCGCGCTCAGCTATGCCGGTTCCATCGCACGAGTCACATCGGCGTGCATCGGACGGTATTTCGGGAATAAGTGTGCGCAATTCGGGATACTTCTGCGCTCCCTGGCGCATGACCGCGTAAATCACCACCGGGTCTGTCTCAACCTCGGAATGCCAGCCGAAAGCCTCGTGATCGAAGCAGACAAGGGATCCGTCCGGCCGCAACGCCCATAGGTAAATAGAGTTTCCGGCCAGCGGCAAGGCATTAAACCTTTCCTTGCAGACGCGCGACGGCCAGTGGCCGGGGTCATCGACGCGCATGGCGTCGATGCTGGATTGAATCCACTGTGATTGTTCGGCCAGGAGCACGGTCATGAATTCTCACTAATTAATTTGCCCTGCAGAGGGTAGCGCCTTACCTCATCCATACCAATATAGGATAAGCCCCGCACTGGAAGGGAAACCAGAAGTCCGGCCACAGGATGTATAGCCTATTGAAGGAAAGATAGGGAATCAAACTGCATTCAATGTCATGGACGAAATGCTCTATTTCAAGGCCAATCTCAAATACGTCACGGGCCGCAGTGATCGCCAGAAAGTGTATTGCGGGATTTGAACGTGCCGCCGGCGACAACGCCGAAACCCATGGCAATGGGCGTTGGCGAAAGCCTTTGACAATGGCGCTTGATCTACTCGTTTCGCTTGAGCCGAGCACCGTGCTTACCGAAGGGCGTATAAAACCAATTAAGCGTTAAAATAGGGCAGGCTACAATTTCCAGAGCCGCTTCCCTTGCCGGGAATACTTGTCCCGCGCCTCTTGCTCCACCCCTGGATTCAACCCTCTTGGACCCCCACTTTCCATGCCCCCAATTCATGAACTTGATGCCCTCCTATTGATGGCTCTGGCGCTTTCTGCAAAAAGACGGCCGGCCGAGCTGATTGAAATCATCTCCGCAATCGACTTTGTTCAAGCGCCCGTTCCCTCGGAAATACGGCTGATTGATGCATTTCGCCGGCTCGCAGCAAACGCTTTGATCAGCGAGGCTGAGGGCTGCTTTGCCTTGACGCCGGAAGCGCAGAAAATCATGGCCAGCCTGCCCAAAAAGGGCGAAACGGCAGAACGCATCGCCAGCATCAAGGAAAAGCTTTCCGCTCATTACTTCAAAGATGCCAAGGAAGACAGCGCCCCCCTCGTGCTGACCACAACACAGCTTTGTGCCGCCATTCTGGAGCACCGCGCTTCCTCACAAAGCAAAGTAAAAAATCTGCTGATGCCAAAACCAAAAGTGGCAGAGGACGAACGCCCCGGTGTGCGACAGCGCAAACCGGCACCCGCACGCCGCAAATTTGGAAAGACGTCATGAAAGATTCAAAACAAGCCACACTGCAGCCCGCACCACCCACGACCGGTCGTTCTTTCAACGAACTGCCATTGCACCCCGACATGCTGGCCACCCTGCAGCAGCTCGAATACCTGACCATGACGCCCATTCAGGCGGCCAGTCTGCCGATTGCCCTGGCCGGATACGACCTGATCGCACAAGCCAAGACCGGCAGTGGCAAGACAGCCGCCTTTGGCTTGCCACTGCTCACCAATCTCAATCCCCGACGCTTTGCGGTGCAGGCCATGGTGCTGTGTCCGACGCGCGAATTAGCCGATCAGGTCACGCAGGAAATTCGCCGCTTGGCGCGCTTTGCCGACAATATCAAAATCCTTTCCCTATGTGGCGGCTCGACCATACGGCCGCAAATAGCCAGTCTGGAACACGGCGCCCACATCGTCGTCGGCACCCCAGGCCGCATCATGGATCACATCGAGCGCGGCAGCCTGAATCTGGAGGCGCTCAACACCCTGGTGCTTGACGAAGCCGACCGCATGCTCGACATGGGCTTTCACGACGACATCGTTTTCGTCGCCAAGCGCTGCCCGACAGAGCGCCAGACCCTGCTGTTTTCGGCGACTTACCCGGAAGGCATCGCCAAACTGGCCAGCCGCTTCCTGCGCCAGCCGCAGGAAGTGAAGCTGCTCGAACAACACGAAGGCAGCAAGATTCGCCAACGTTTCTACGAGGTGCAGCGCGAAGAGCGTTTGCAGGCTGTCGGCGCCCTGCTCAAGCACTACCGCCCGGTCAGCACGCTGGCCTTCTGCAACACCAAACAGCAGTGCCGCGACTTGCA
>JAGTRX010000222.1 GCA_018262285.1 Pseudomonadota bacterium
GCCAGAGAAGAGGCGATTAATGTCGTTGAAAAAGGCAAAAGCCATCAAAACCAGCAAGATGGCCATACCAATCTGCTGACCAAGCTCCATAACCCGTTCGGAAAGCGGGCTCCTCTTGATAACTTCGGCGACATGATACAACAAATGTCCGCCATCCAATATCGGTATGGGCAGCAAATTAAGCACCCCGAGGCTGATACTGACCAGCGCCAGAAACCTGAGATAGTGATCGAGACCCATCCGCGCTGAGCGGCCGGCATAATCAGCGATGGTCACCGGCCCCGACAGATTGCGCCAAGACACCTCGCCCGTCAGCATCTTTCCCATCATGACGAGCGTAAATACCGACTTTTCCCTGGTCTCACGCCAAGCCTTGGCACCTGCCGCCAGGAAATCGTAACGCACTACCGAACGCACTACCTCGCCGCCTTCGGCAATTCCGACGCCGATGCGGCCGATCTTTTCGTCCTGCTCCCCGGAAATTTCCGGTTTGAGATTGATGGCAAACTCCGTCTTGCCACGTCGAATGGTCATCACCAGCGACCGATCAGCCGATTCGCGAATTTTGGCAACCACCTCCGACACCGCCATCACCGGAACGTTATCTACCGCCAGAATCTGGTCGCCAACACGCAATCCCGCCTGCTCGGCAACGCCACCCTCCATAATTTTGTGCAAAAAGGGTCGCAGGTTTTTGCGGTAGAGCGTCAGACCCAGGCGAGCAATACCATCACCCTGCCAGCCCTGCTCACGAACCGCCGCCAGTGGCAAACGCCGGAAAGCAATTTCATTCTTTTCGTTGATGACTTCAAGCTCGACGCTATCCTGATTAGCCGCCCCTTGTAGAACCAGCCAGCCAAAGTCCTGCCAAGTTTCGACCTTGACCCCACCGACAGCACGCACCTGTTCACCATTGACGAGACCTGCCACTGCCGCTGGCGAACCGGCCGGTGGTGCGCCCACGAAGGCCATGAGTTCCTCGCTGCCTGTCCAGAAAATCCCCCAATAGACCAGAATGGCAAGAAGGAAGTTGGCGGCTGGCCCAGCTACGACAATAGCGCTACGCTTGGCTATAGACTGCCGGTTAAAGGCGCGGTGTAATTCTTCCGGGGCAACTTCGTCTTCGCGTTCGTCCAGCATTTTGACGTAGCCACCCAAAGGAAAGGCGCCCAGCGCCCACTCGGTTTTGTCCCGCCCGAACTTGCGGCTCAAAAGCGGTTTACCGAATCCCACCGAAAAGCGCAGCACCTTGACGCCGCAGAGTCGCGCCACGATAAAATGCCCCCACTCATGCACGATGATGAGCGCACCCAGAACGACGAGGAAGGCAACTGCGGTAGAGAAAAAGCTGCTCATTTGCCGTAAGCCGCCACAAAATCGCTGGCAACAGCGCGCGCCTGGGTGTCCGCCGCAAAAATCGCTTCCAGTTCGTCCCCCTTCGCCAGCGCAACTGCTTGCCGTGTCGCGGCGATAATTTTGGGAATTGCCAGAAATGGCAGGCGATGCTCTAAAAACGCCGCCACCGCCACTTCATTGGCCGCGTTCAGAATGGCCGGAGCCGTTCCACCTGTAGCCAGCGCCTCATAGGCAAAACCAAGACAGGGAAAACGCTCGAAATCGGGTTTTTCAAAATCCAGCCGGCCAATCTTGAACAGATCGAGCGGCTCTACTCCGGATTCGATGCGTTCCGGATAGGCCAGGCAATGGGCAATGGGCGTGCGCATGTCAGGATTGCCCAGTTGTGCCAGGATCGAGCCATCGACGTATTCCACCATGGAATGAATGACGCTTTGTGGATGCACCACCACCTGGATTTTTTCCGGTGCCATGTTGAACAGCCAGCGCGCCTCGATGACTTCCAGCCCCTTGTTCATCAGGGTTGCCGAATCGACCGAAATTTTTGGCCCCATGACCCAATTGGGATGGGCGCAGGCAATTTCCGGGCTCACGTCAGCCATTTCAGCCAAAGGCGTGGTGCGAAAGCGCCCACCGGAAGCCGTCAATAGAATGCGGCGCACCCCCTGGCTGGCCAGATCGTCGGAAAAATCGCGCGGCAGTGACTGGAAAATGGCGTTATGTTCACTATCAACCGGCAACAGGCAAGCCCCATTTTCCTTGGCAACCCGCATGAACAGGGCACCAGCCATGACCAGCGCCTCCTTGTTGGCAAGCAGGATTTTTTTGCCGGCGCGCGCCGCCGCCAGGGTCGGCCGCAGACCTGCCGCACCGACTATTGCGGCCATCACGGTATCCACCTCCTGCGCCGAAGCCACCTGTTCGAGGGCGTCAACGCCGCTGGATACTTCCGTTTTTATCCCTGCCTGCTGCAAACGATCAGCCAGTTGCGCTGCCAATTGCGCATTGCACATGACAGCGTGGTCGGGGCGGAATTCGACGCATTGGGCAAACAGCTCATCGATCCGGGTATGGGCGCACAGGGCGTAAATCCGGTAACGTCCTGGATGCCGCCGCACCACGTCTAGCGTACTGACGCCAATCGAGCCGGTAGAGCCAAGCAGAGTCAGAGATTGGCGGTTCATGGCTGGAGAAAGAGTAAATA
>JAGTRX010000050.1 GCA_018262285.1 Pseudomonadota bacterium
CAACATGGCATCCTCCTTCTTGGTGGAAATGGGATGCCGTTAGTCTCTCAGCTCCCCACCTTTTTGGAGAACTTGTTGCACTTACTTTGTGAATCCGCGTCGCCTAACAAGTCAATCAACCCGACCGCAGGGTACGGGCTTTCTCGCTTCCGCATCAGCGCTTTGGCTGCGGCGGGTTATCTCCAACGTTAGGCGTCCCATGTTCGGAAGATATTTTGAAGATTGGGAAGTCAGGCCGGAATTCATGAAGGAGTTCGTCAGCATATTTGAAGGCTGGCTGGGTGTTGATAACCTTCACAAGCTTGACGAAGTGAATGAATGCGACTGGGAAAAGTTTAATAGGCTGATTGTACTAATCTCAGAGAAATATTCAATTCAATTAGCAGACTGTGAGCGCAAGACCTGTACTCCCGTTTCAAATGTGAAGCCAATTCTTCAAACATTCGCCCAAGCTTTGGAAAAGGACTCATCACTATTTACCAAGTTGGTCATACCAGAACTCGATTGCGTGCTGACTGAAGATTGGGACTACACTTTCATTGTTTGGCATAAGAACAACGGTGCAGTTGAAGCTCTAAAACCTCTATTTGTCGCTGCAGGCCTATACAACTTCCATGACCAGTCATCTCCAGGGTCTTTCGCCTAACAAGTCAATCAACCCGACCGCAGGGTACGTGCTTTCTCGCTTCCGCATCAGCGCTGTGGCTGCGGCGGGTTAATTCCAACTTTAGGCGCTGGCCTCATGCCCCTACCCACACTTCATCACTCTTTATCGAAGGCGGCGGTCGTCACGGTGGCGCTACCTATGTACGTCATTGGTGCAGTATTTTGGATCATCATCGCCTATGGCGTGTTTTCCGACGCCACCTCCCCTTGGCAGTGGCCACCACGAGATATTGTTGTTAGCTTCCTTCTTTGCTTCGCGTTGTTTCCGCTTTCCATTGTCCTGATGTGCGCAATCGCGGTGGCCTATTTCCCGTGGAGGGTTGCACTTACACTGCTCATTCCTGTTCCCGCCATGATCGTCGGAATTGTCTTCACACCCGGGAACGGAGCTCCGTTTCACTTGGTTGCCTCTGCGTTAGCTAGCCTATTTCTAATGGTCATTCTGCTTCAATATTGGGCTCACCGAGACCCCACCCAACGAGCCGAACACCATGTCGCCTAAAACCAAAGGGGTCAGAGTCATTTAGCCTTTTGAGGCAAGTACCATGCCGCGTCGTCCCCGCGTTCTTCTTTCTGAATATCCGCTGCACATTGTCCAGCGTGGCATCAACCGTGAGCCCTGCTTCTTTGCAGAGGAGGATTATCACTGTTACCTGCACTGGCTAGAAGAAGCGGCGCAATCGTGTGGTTGTGCGATACACGCCTATGTTCTGATGACCAATCACGTGCATCTGCTGCTCACACCGTCAGAATCAGGAACGCCGGCTCGACTCATGCAATCACTCGGGCGACGTTATGTGCAGTACGTCAATCGCTTCTAGCGCCGTACTGGAAGCCTGTGGGAAGGACGTTACAAATCGAGCGTGGTCAATGCGGAGGATTATCTGCTGGCCTGCCAGCGCTACATCGAACTCAATCCGGTGCGGGCGGGCATGGTCAATGATCCGGGGCAATACCGCTGGAGCAGCTACCGGCACAACGGCCTGCAAATGGGCGATAGCCGGCTGACTGCGCATACGCTCTACCTTGGGCTCGGGTCGACGGCGGAAACGCGCGGTGCTGCCTATCGCGCACTGTTTCGTCCGCAACTGGATCAAGCTGCGGCAGAAACCATCCGCGAGGCGCTGTCCCTGGGTATGCCGCCAGGTCAAGGGCGGTTTGCCGAAACGGTATGCGCGCAATTAGGCATCCGCAGAAACACCGGAGTGCGCGGGCGACCGGCGAAAAAAAAGAGACAGTGCCCATGGTGCTGCCCGGCCAGTCAGATTTCGGATTTTAAGGAAAGTGAAAATGACCCCTTTCGCGCGCTGATTGGACAACGCTTGCTGGTTGACGATGAGCAGCGTACACAGGGATACTTTGGGGGAATGCGCTTGAATTTCCTATCCTTAAAATTTCAACAGCCTGTTAAGGGAGCAATTACGATGGATGACTTAATGTGCCGTGGACTTGCCATTGGAACCATAGGCGTAGCTTTGTCTTTTTTTTCCTTGCCAGCGTCTGCGGACTGGCAGACTCCATGCAGCTGCGAGCATCTGAAAAGCATCATGAAAACGATCAAGGCAGACGAATACGCAAAACAAAGATATTCTGAAAAGGTGCAGGAGTACGAGAAAAAGGATCCGACCCCCATAGTGCTTGTCGTTCAGGCGGATGACTATACGTACTTTGCCACCAAGGGACTGCCGAATGAATTGAAAAAGCAGTTCGGATACGGCGACACCATAGGAATTTCCAGAGATGCCAAGAGTGACAGGGCCGACCAGGGCAAGATGGACCAATACAAGAAGTCGGCGATCTGCAGGGATGATTATGAATCAGCGGTTGCACACGAAAAATATCATGATCTTGCCGGGCTCAAGATCAAGAAGATGACCCCGGATGATGCCAAAAAGGCCGATCAGGCCCGGAGCCTTGCGAAGGAAGAAGTTGCGGCTTATGAGGCAGGGCTGAAAGTGCTGCGCGCGGCCCGGGACAGGCTTAAAGCAGGGTGCGACTGGGTTTGCGATTCCGCGCGCAAGGGCGCTGGCGGCAAGTCGTACAAGGACCATACGATTTGCGAGCGATCCTGCCCCGGCACATTGGCTTCCAATATGAGAGTTTCGTTCCGATGCTTTAATGCCAAGAATCTGAAATAGGCAGCGAACAATAGAAGGAACTAATGACCACGGTTTTCTGCTATCGCCGTCAGCATGCCGATGCTTCTCTGGGTCTGGCCGCTAAGTGTGAGGTAGGCAAAACCCACTCACGCCTTCACCACCCGCAAATCGCCCTGCCGGCGCGTCAGTTTTTCCTGATCGAAAATGGCCAGCAGCAGGAGTGAGGTTTTCCGGTTGCTGCCGGTCAGATCGCGAAAATCGGCCACCGTGAATCCCTGCTTGTCGCCGGCATAACGCTCGACCAGCTTCTGGCGGCAGTCATCGACGACGCGGCGCGAGATCACCTCATCCTGCACGCGGCAGATGGCGCCATTGACCACCAGATGATGCAGCACCTGCTTCAGATCCTTGTCGCTCATGTTCTGTTTGGCGGCAACGTCTTCCATCACACTCATCAGCGGCACCTGCAGGCCGCAGGACTGGATATAGCTCTCGATGGCAGCGATGCGCTGCCGCTGCTCGTCGCTGATTTCGCCCAGATCACTGACCAGTTGCCAGGTCTTGTCCTTTTCCTGTAGCTTGCCTTTCTCGGTCAGTTGCACCAGCAGGACACGCAGCATTTCCTCGCCCGGCGTGTTGCGGTCGAGACGCAGGAAGCTGCGGATTTCGTCGAAATCGGCGCCGCGCCCGGCCAGCGGATTGGCGCTCTTGTAGGCCTGAATGGCTTTGTTGATACCCTTGCGCATGTCCTCCTGTCCGTCGCGCGTCATCAACAACACGCCACTGCGACCTTCCTGGCGGACGATGTCCGAAGGCAGTTTGCGCGCCAGCGCTTCATCGACCTTTTCAACCGCCACATTGAGGCTGGCGGCAATTTCTACGGGCGTCGTCGCCCGGTAGAACTTGCGCACTTCAATGCCGATAATTTCGCTCATCTTGCCTTCGGCCAGTTTGCCGACTTCCTGGATGACTTTTTCCTTGCGCCTGCGATGATGCAAGGGAGCAATGTCGATCACTTCGCCGCCGCCCAGCGTCCATTCGTCCGAGCTGTTGCGGATGACAAAACGGTCGCCATGCTGCAGCACGGAGGGTTCGCGCAGATGGATTTGCACCAGCGCCGTTTCGCCGGCTTTGAGCTTGTCCTTGTCGAGCAGATGCAGGCGCGCCTGCTGTTCGTGCGTGCCGACGTGAAAGATCACCTGCGACCAGTGGCCAAGCGCCACTTCCGGCTCGTAAATTTCCAGTCGCGCATCAATCATGGTCGAGGGGCGCAGGAGGCGATCTGACAACAACATGCCGCGCCGGAAATCGGCCCTTTCCAGCCCGACCAGATTGATCGAGGCGCGGTCACCGGCAACAATTTCGCCCATTTCGGCACCATGCCGCTCCAGCCGGCGCACGCGGTAGCCGTCTTCCTTGCCCGGCAGCAGATGGAGCGTGTCGCCAGTCTTGACCTTGCCGCTGAGAACCGAGCCGGTGACGACAGTGCCAAAACCGCTGACCGTGAAGATGCGATCGACAAAGAGGCGAAAAACGCCGGCCTCGGGCTTGGCTTCGCTTTGTTGCACCAGGGTGCGGATGGCGTCCTGCAAGGCTTCCAGCCCCGCACCAGTTTTGGCCGAAACGTCAATGATCGGTGCATCTTCCAGAAAAGTGCCGGCCACCAGTTCGCTCACTTCCTCTCGCACCATGGCCAGCAATTCCGCATCGACCAGATCAGCCTTGGTCAGGGCGATAATGCCGCGCTTGATGCCGAGGATGCGCATGATGTTCAGGTGCTCGCGCGTCTGCGGCATGATGCCGCTGTCAGCGGCAATGACCAGCAATACAAAATCAATGCCACTGGCGCCGCCGACCATGGTGTGGATGAAATCCTTGTGCCCCGGCACATCGACGATGCCCAGCGTTTCGCCATCGCCGAGGTCGAGATGGGCAAAGCCGAGGTGGATGGTGATACCGCGCTTTTTCTCCTCGACATGCGTATCGCAATCGATGCGGGTCAGCGCTTTAACCAGGCTGGTCTTGCCGTGATCGACATGGCCGGCCGTGCCCATGATCAGGTGCTTCATGGCTGCGCCTCCAGCACTTGCGCGATGCGATCAGCCACCAGCGGAATCTCTTCTTGCGACAAGGTCAGCACATCGAACAACACTTCGCCCTGGCGCAGGATGCCGACGACCGGCGGCTCAGCGCGATGTAGTGCCAGGAAGACCCGTTCGGCAAATTGCGAACGCTCCTTCTGCGACTTGCTGGCCGACACCAGCATTACGGCAAAGCTCGGCAATTCCAGCAAAGGCAGGGTGCCGCCACCGCAACGACCGACGCTTTCAACCACTCGCGCCACGACATTGCGCGCCTGCAGCGCCTGCTGCAGCCGTTCGGCCTTGTCGCGCAGGGTTTCCGCGCTTTGTTCGAGCATGCCGAACAAGGGAATCTGGCTGACGAGGGTCTCGTCGTTGAAGTAACTGCGGATGACGCTGGAGAGCACCGCCAGCGTCAGTTTGTCGACGCGCAAGGCCCGCATCATCGGCGCCTTCTTCAACTTAGCGATGACTTCGCTACGTCCGGCCACAATGCCGGCCTGACAGCCGCCCAACAGTTTGTCGCAACTGAAGGCAACCAGATCGGCGCCATCGGCGATAGCCGATTTGACATCCGGCTCCTTCTCCAGTGGCAGGTTCTTGGGCTTGCGAATCAGGCCGGAGCCAATATCGTACAAGAAAGGCAAGCCCTGCTGGCGCGAAAAATCGGCCAATTCAGCGACGGAGACTTCTTCGGTAAAACCGACGACTTCAAAATTGGAACGATGCACCTTGAGGATCATCGCCGTGTTGGGCGTGATCGCTTTATCGTAATCTGACAGCCGCGTCTTGTTGGTCGTACCGACCTCGACCATGATGGCGCCGGAAGCCGCCATAATGTCCGGCACGCGGAAAGAGCCGCCGATCTCGACCAGTTCGCCGCGCGAGACGATCACTTCCTTGCCCTTGGCAAAGGTACCAAGGGCGAACATGACGCCGGCCGCATTGTTGTTCACGATCACCGCATCGTCGGCGTTAGTCAGGTATTTGATTAGCGGCACGACATGTTCGCCGCGCTCACCGCGCTCGGCCTTGTCCAGGTTGTATTCCAGATTGGAGTAGCCAAGCACGACGTCGGCCAGATCCTGCAGCACCTGCCGCCCCAGCGGCGCCCGCCCCATGTTGGTATGGATGATGATACCGGTAGCGTTGATCACCCGTTTCAGCAGCGGCTGCGTAATCACCCGGATAGCTTCCGCGCTTTGACCAACGATCTCCTCCAAGTCACATAAATCGCCTCTCACCCCCTGCGGGAGAGAGGTTGGCGAGAGGGGGCGTTCGTGCCCATCGCTAAGAATGGCCTTTCTGGCGTTTTCGATCACCGACCGAATCACAAAAGTCACCAGATCGCTGCCATGCTGCGCCATCAGCGCCCGGATGGCCGCCTGGCTCAAGACCAGGTCGACGCTGGGCAATTGTCGCAAACGCGCTTGAAGTTCTTTTTTATCCATGCCAAGTCAAAGATGCCAGGGAAGGGGCGATGCTACCGAAGGAAGCCACAAATGCAAAGCGCCCCGCCAGTTTTCGCTCAAATGGCGAGAATGGTAGCGGCCAATTTACAGGCTGGCGGCGCAATGGCGAACGAACCACCAATCCGGAAAACTTGAAAGCGCATACGGTTCTAATGGAGAACGTTTGTCATTCTTATCAGGCTGATGTAACTTCCCGTTGCTGAGGGATCGGATAAACGGAACGCTGATACAACAGGCTTTTTCTGATAACGGAAAACAGTGGTCTGTCCCCTATTTTCCCTTGCCTGATTCGGAAGCGCGCTACATCCCTTCCCCTCCCAACGATGCAGACAGCCACGGCGAACTGGTTCACACCCGTTATGTCAGCCGGGGAATCGAGGTCGAAGAAATCACGCTGGTGGGCAAACTGCCGTAGGGTACCAAGAAGACATCGCCGCCCAAGCCTTGGTTCAGGCCCTGCAGCGTGGCGACCGGATCGAATTTCAGACTGGCACCGACGACGCTTTCCGCGCCACGCTCAAATGGATCAGCCCGAAAAAAGGCCTACTCGTTTTCATGCAACACAACGACGACAGGGCGGTGCCCATCTCACCGAACGCGCTCACTATTCAGTTGCGTGACGGTACGGCGATATTGATCGAAGGTGAAAACATCTTCGAGCGCGCGCTCGGAAGCGTGATCTCAGCCCTCAAAGAGTCGCCTGAGGGCGTCGAGAAATACGTTCCGTCATACCAAAGATAAGCATTCCAGCTTCGTTACTCAGGAACTGGCGGCCTAAACCAGACTTGAGGAATTCAGCGCTCTGGCGCGCCGTCTGAAAGTAATCCACACCTCTACCCCAGCGTTGCCGCCTCGATCTGCTCGGAAACGGTCAGCCACTGTTCTTCATGGCTGGCAAGCTCCTCATCGATTTTCTTCAGCAACGTGCCGATTTCGCTGATTTCCTGATGCTGTAGGGGCGTTGATAGGCGCGCTTCCAGCCCGTGCTTCTTCGTTTGCAGGTCGAGCATCAGTTGTTCAAGCTTGCCCTGGTCACGTTTGAGCGCTTTCAGGTTTTCCGGAATCTTCTTGATGGCCGTGACCGGATGCGGTGCCTGGGTGGCAACCTCCTTCTGGCTCTTCAAGGACTCCTTCAGGCTTTCGCGGGCGCGCTTGGCTTCGTCGAGCAGATAGCGCTGGTAGTCATCAAGATCGCCATCAAAAGGCTCGACCCCACCGCGCGAGACCAGCCAGAATTCGTCGCACACCGAACGCAGCAGCGAACGGTCGTGGCTAACCAGCATCACCGTGCCTTCAAACTCGTTGAGCGCCATTGACAGCGCCTCGCGGGTGGCAAGGTCGAGGTGGTTGGTCGGCTCGTCGAGCAGCAGCAAATTCGGGCGTTGCCAGACGATCATGCACAGCACCAGGCGCGCCTTTTCGCCACCGCTCATGGTGCCGACCGGCTGCTTGACCATATCGCCACCGAAATTGAAAGTGCCGAGAAAGGTACGCAGATCCTGCTCGCGACCGCTCTGCCCAGCCGGCAGGACTTCCTTGGCGAGGCGGAACATGTGTTCCAGCGGGTTGTCGAGTGGGCGCAGCACATCAAGTTCCTGCTGGGCGAAGTAGCCGACGTTGAGTCCTTTGCCTTCGGTGACGATGCCGCTGGTCGGTGTCAGTGCCCGCGCCACGGTTTTCACCAGCGTCGATTTGCCCTGACCGTTGGCGCCGAGAATGCCGATGCGCTGGCCGGCCATTACTGACTTGTTGACGTTGCGCACAATGACTGTTGGCGGCGTCCCGGCCGGAGCCTCTTCCGACGGCGGATAGCCAAAGCAGGCGTTTTCCATCGACAGCATCGGATTGGGCAAATTGGCCGGTTCCTTGAATTCGAAAGTAAAGTCGGCGCTGGCCAGCACCGGCGCCAGCCGTTCCATGCGGTCGAGCGCCTTGACCCGGCTCTGCGCCTGTTTGGCCTTGCTGGCCTTGGCCTTGAA
The DNA here is from genome assembly GCA_018262285.1 of Pseudomonadota bacterium. GTDB lineage: Bacteria > Pseudomonadota > Gammaproteobacteria > Burkholderiales > Rhodocyclaceae > UBA1934. Next base: position 8,298 of record JAGTRX010000050.1, read on the forward strand.
GCGCTGAATGAATTTTTGCAGGTGGGCGATCTTATCCTGCTGCTTGAGGTAGGAATTCTGCTGCAGTTCCATCTGCTGCGCCCGCATGTCCTCGAAAGTGCTGTAGTTGCCGCCGTAGCGCGTCAGCTTGCCGCAGTCGATGTGCAGCGTCACCGTCGTGATGGCATCGAGAAATTCGCGGTCGTGGCTAATCACGATCAGCGTGCCGTCGTAACGTTTGAGCCAGGCTTCAAGCCAGACCAGCGCGTCGAGGTCAAGGTGGTTGGTCGGCTCATCCAATAGCATCAGGTCGGACGGGCACATCAGCGCCCGCGCCAGTTGCAGGCGCATGCGCCAGCCGCCGGAGAAACTGTCGACCGGATTGTTCAATTCGGTGGTTTTGAAGCCGAGGCCAAGGATCAGCGCCTGTGCCCGCGCCTGCGCGTCATGGGCGCCGGCATCGTGCAGCGCCATGTAGGCGTGCGCCATACGGTCGCCGTCGTCGCTGGCTTCGGCGGCATGCACTTCGTTTTCGGCAGCGAGCAGCACGGTATCGCCTTCGATGACGAAGTCGGTAGCGCTCTGGCTGGTCTCCGGCATGTCCTGCGCCACCTGCGCCATGCGCCACTGCGACGGCAGGTTGAAATCGCCGCCATCTTCATGCAATGTGCCATTGAACAGCGCGAACAGGGTCGATTTGCCGGCGCCATTGCGCCCGACCAAACCGACCTTTTCACCAGGATTCAGGGTCACGGAAGCGCTATCAAGCAGCACTTTGGTGCCACGGCGTAGCGTGACGTTTCTAAGGGTAATCATGAGCAAAGTTCCGATAGCAGCAGAAAATTATTGTCTCGATCTATCGGATGAAAGGCCAAGAAAAAGTCCGGAAATATGACAAACATGATTATAGCATATTCTCATGCGGCCCAGCACAGGCTCTTGCCAGAAGAGATGGAAAGAAATGCGAGGCGGGCAAGGCAGGCGAAGTCCAGAAATGTTCCGTCCATTGTGCAATCTGCAGAAGCAGACTTGCTGTTGCTGCGCTAAACTGGCGCAATTCCCAACCCGCTCTCCACCAATATTTTGGACCACCTGACTTTCGCTTTCTGGTTTCTGGTCGCCAGCCTGCTGGGCGCCACGGCGTTTTACAGCGTCGGTGTTTATCGCCAACAAAGCGCCAACCAGTCACGCGAGGCCAAGCTGGAAAATGGCGATCTGGTGCAACTGGCCAAGGTTATCGACGGCGACACCATCGTCGTCAATAAGGGCAGCGAAGGCAGCGTTACCATCCGCCTGCTCGGCATCAAGACCCTGCCCTCCAAGCACGGCAAGGACGAAACGGCCGTTTTTGGCCGCGCTTCCGAAGAAGCCTTGAAGCGCATTATCAGCGACCAGCCGATGCGCGTATTGCTGAACAACCCGCCACGTGACCGTCACGGCCGCACCCTGGCCACCCTGTATGCCGGCGACCAGGATGTTGGACTCGCCTTGGTGGCACAAGGTCACGCCCTGGTCTTTTCGGTTTATCCCTTCCCCTCCATGCCACTCTACCTGCAGGCGCAGAACGAGGCGCGCAGCAAGCATCTCGGGCTTTGGACGGACGCCGAAGTCAGCGCAAGAGCCGAAGCGCTGATGCGTGAATGGGCTAAACAGGGAGGCTGAGCACATGATCCAGATTCTCATGCGCCTCTTTTCGCGCCACCTGATCATCAACCCTTCGGTCACCCTGCGCGCGCTGGTCCTGTTGGCGGCCGTGCTGGCCTACGGCGCCAGCGGCTTTCTTTATTTCGAACTGCCGGGCAATCCCGATCTGACCTGGGGCGACAGCTTGTGGTACACGCTGGTGACGCTGACCACAGTGGGCTATGGCGATTTCTTCCCCAAGACCATGGGCGGACGCTTTCTGGTCGGCGTTCCGCTGATGCTCATCGGCATCGGCCTGCTGGGTTTCATTCTGTCTGTCGTCGCTTCGGCGCTGATCACCGCCAAGAGCAAGGAGCTGAAGGGTATGAGCTGTTTCAATTTTTCCCGCCACGTTGTCCTCGTCAATTTCCCCGGCATCGCCAAACTGCTGCGGCTACTCGACGAGATCGCCAACGACCCAGCCATCGGCCGCGACGCCCAAATCGTGCTGATCGACCGCGATCTCGAAGAACTGCCGCCGGAACTGCTGGCTCGCAAACTGCACTATGTGCGCGGCGATCCGGCCCGCGACGCAACCTTGCTACGTGCCGCGATCAACACTGCCAGCCACGCTATTGTCTTCAGCGGCAAGGATGTCGCCGCTGATGCCATCAATGTCACCATCGCCCTGGCCATCGAGGCGCGTGCGCCACAAGTCAAAACCGTGATCGAATGCCTTGATCCCGGTACCGAAGAACTGCTGCGCAAGGCCGGCTGCGATCATGTCGTCTGCAGTTCCCGCTTCGAGGCCCTGTATGTCAGCCAGGAACTGCTCAACCCCGGCATGCAGGACATTCTCGGCGATCTGCTTAGTAACGATGGTGGCCAACAGTTCTACCTGACCCCCATCGAAGCCAATGCAGACGCCCGCTTTGGCGATCTGGTCAAGGCCGCAAGCAGTGCTGGCCATGTCGTCATGGGCCTGCGCCGCCAAAATGCCAACCACCTCAATCTGTCAAGCGATTTCCCGCTGGCGGCCGGTGATCTGGCTCTGACCATCGGGGCGAGGCGGCAAGTTTCATTCCGGGCAGGATAGCTGCGACGACAGAATCCTTAAGCTGGCGCTGGTCAGGTGCCTGGATGCCGCAATCAGATCAAAATGAACGAACCTCAAAAACCACGCAAGCCCATTTACCCCAAGGTCAAGGTCAGACTGCGGTTTTTCTGCAAAACAGGAAAACACATCACGCCGGAACAATGGTTGAAGGGCATACTTCCGGCGCTTTGGGACGAAAACGACAGGGAGCAGGCAACAGCCACAGCCCTTCATTACGCAGGCTTGTACAACACCAGCCGCGTCTTCTTCTTTCCTTACCCGCTGGACTTCAACCGCACCCGCCTGCTTGACATGCATGCAAGCGGCTGTTATCAGCATTTCCCCTGGGAGCAGCCGGAGGAGGAGATTCACCCCTTGTGCGAAACTTGTGGCAATTGGGATTTCAGTCGCGGTGAGCCGGTGCAGCCTTTCTGGACGCAGCATTCGAAAGCGGCTTTTCTGTGCCCGGTCTGCGGCAACGTGGCCATCGATGACTACGCCGGCGGCAAGGCAGGCACGACCTGCTGGCTGACCAGAAATCAGTTCATGAAAGACTTCGGAGCAGAAGTTCCAAAGACGGCTTGAGGAATCGGATGCTTATTCGTCACTTGAGCGCCGCATGTTCAGCCATTTCAGCATCGGCTAATAGGGGACAGACCACGGTTTTGCTCCGCCGGCTTAGCGCTCAAGGTCTCCCGCAAGAATGGCCGCTGCCAGTTCCTGCAGGCTGGCGGCGTCGAGACGCGCAACCTCGAACTCGGGCGCTTTCGCAAACTGGCTGAATTGCCGCGTCTGCGAACGCTGGTAGAGCGGGTCGTAATGTTGCGCCAGCAATTCCGCCGCCAGTTGCGCGTAGCTGCCGGCTTCCGCCAACGCCAGCCAGCTTTGCAGGGTTTCTCTGCTGTGCATATCCTTGAGGCGCAGCAAACTGTTGCGCAGCAATTCCGGCGCGCTGCTGACCCAGTCGTAATCTTCCACCAGCAATTCAACCCGCGCCGGCAAGGGTGCGGCGATTTTCAGACAAGGCGCTTGCGCCAGCGCCGCGTGCAGGGCGTTGGGCAGGGCAACCGAGCCAATACGCCGACTTTCAGCTTCGGCATAGACCGGCTTGCCGGGGTCAAAAGCGGAAAGCCCCGCGAATAGGCGGCTTTCAAACATTTTCTGGCTGGGCTGCGCCACATCGGGCAAGCCTCCCAGAACCGAACCCTTGTGCGCCGCCAGTTGTTCCAGATGCAGAACTTGCGCGCCCTGCGCCGCCAGCGCTTCCAGCAGGCGGCTCTTGCCGCTGCCGGTAGGGCCGGCGATCAGGCGGAAATCAAACTGTTTCGGCAGGGTCTCCAGCGCTTTGACCACCATCTGCCGCCAGGTTTTGTAACCACCTTCCAGCTTGGCCGCCTTCCAGCCGATTTGCGCCAGAATGTGCATCATCGCCTCACTGCGCTGACCGCCGCGCCAGCAATAAACAAGCGGTTTCCAGTGTTTGTCCTTATCGTCAAAACTCTCTTCAATGTGACGGGCGATATTGCGCGCCACCAGCACTGCGCCCAGTTTGCGTGCGGCAAAAGGCGAGACCTGACAGTACAGCGTTCCGACCTGCGCCCGCTCAGCGTCTTCCAGCACCGGGTAATTCAGCGCACCAGGCAGATGATCTTCGGCAAATTCGGCTGGCGAACGCACGTCAATGAGTGTGTCGAACTGGCCGATCTGTGTCACGTTTGCCAGCCTCGCGCTGGCTGCCATGCGCACCCCTTCGGCATCCCTCATTTTGCGGTTCTCGTCATGTTCAGAGGAACCGATTTTACCGGTATTCGACTACGCCGATTGGGTTCTCATCATGGCGCAGGCAGAAACGTGTGCTTACATTTGCCGCGAAAAGTGAAATTCTCTGCTTACACTCCGCCCCTAAGATGGGAACCGTGGAAGGAAGAAAACCCTTCCTGACAACAACCTGGATCGGAGATCATCATGACAAACTTGAAAACAATCAAAACAGCGGCACTGGTACTGGTTCTCGGACTGGGGATCGTCGGCTCTGCCCATGCCGGCCATCGCGGCGACAGAGTGGCGGCGGCCATCGTCGTCGGCAGCTTGATCGGTGCCGTTGCCGCTGCCAACCAGCCGGTCTATGCCGCACCGCCTGCCTACGGCTACTATGAACCGGCTCCGGTTTATTACGCTCCGGCGCCTGTTTATGTCGGCCCGCGTTATGGACATGGATATCAGTATCACAACCGTCATCATGGCGGCTACCGTAGTGGCGGTTATCGGCAACATTACCGCTAAGCCCTCCGGATTGCGGGCGGTGCGAATCAGGCCAGATCAGATTCTCTCCGCCCGGTCGACTTCGACACGCGACGTTTTCAGCATTTCAAGTGCCGAGAACTGATCTTCCGGCGCGAGGCGCAGGCAGACGCCGCATTCCGAACTCAAATGGCGCGGCACCGGCACAAGCTTGCAGGCAATGCCCGCCTGCTTCAGCACCTTCTCCGCCCGAAAAGCGTGGTTGCTGGTATGAAAAATCAGGACAGAAAACTCACCAGCACTCATCGTGCAATCTGCCTTACCGCAGCGATGGCGCGTGCAATATCGGCGGCGCTGGTGAATAGGCCGGGCGCAAAACGCACACTACCGGCCGGAAAAGTGCTGAAGGTGCGGTGCGCAGCCGGCGCGCAATGCAGGCCGATGCGCACCTGAATATCAAACTCTTCGTCGAGCCGGAATCCGGCCTCGGAAGACGACAGGCCATCAATATTGAAAGCAACGCAGGCCGTCTGCTGCCGCGCATCCTGCGTACCGTACACCTGAACGCCCGGAATACGCTTCAGGCCATCAATCAGTGCCTGTGTCTTTTCGCGCAACTCCGCCTGAACAGACGCCACCCCACGCTCCAGCAGCCAGCCGATGCCGGCATTCAGCCCGGCCAGACCGGCCACATTGAGCGTGCCACTCTCGAATTTGTCCGGCAAAAACGCCGGCTGCTCCTCGTATTCCGAACGGCTGCCAGTGCCACCCCTGATCAATGGCCGGATGCGACCCGGATCGACCCGTTCGCCGATGACCAGACCACCAGTGCCAGTCGGCCCGAAGAGCGATTTGTGGCCAGTGAAGGCCAGCAGGTCAATATTGGATTCGGCCATGTCAATCGGCATCGCTCCCGCTGTTGCTGCGCTATCGACCAGCATCAGCAGGCCATTCTGGCGGGCGATGCGCCCGGCTTCGGCCACCGGCAAAAGGGTGCCGGCCACGTTTGAGGCCTGCATCATGGCAATCAGCACCGTATTGCGGCGGATGGCCGGTTGCAGCAGGCTGGTATCGAGCGTGCCATCCGGTCGGCACTGCAACACCGTCAGTTCCACCCCTTCCTGCTCCAGATGGCGCAAGGGTCGCATCATGGAGTTGTGCTCCATCGACGTGGTGATGACATGGTCGCCCGGCCGCAAAAAACCGTAGAGCACCAGATTGAGCGCTTCCGTCACATTGGCGCCAAACACCACACGCAGCGGGTCTGGAGCATTGAAAAGCGAGCACACACTCTCACGCGCCGAATCGATCACCCGCCCCGCCTCAATGGAAAGACGATGGCCGCTGCGACCCGGATTGGCGCCAATCTGTTGCATGAAACGCAGCATGGCGGCCGCGACCACCGGCGGCTTTGGCCAGGAAGTCGCGGCGTTGTCGAGGTAGAGCGGAGTTTGCGCGGTCACGACCTGAATCTTTCTCAGCGTATCAACAGGGCATAAGCCTCTTGCGGCACAACTTGCCCGATTTCAACTGCAAAGCAGCCACTTTCCGCCGCCCGCTGCAGAAAGGCGGTCGCGTCACCATCCGCCAACGCAATCAGCAGTCCGCCGGAAGTTTGCGGATCGTAGAGGGGCAGCAGGTCATCCTCTGTTTGCGAAATCGCCTTGATCATGGGGGCGTAATGGTCGCGATTGCGGTAAAGACCACCGGGAATCAGTCCTTTGTCGATCAATTCCGCAACACCGGCCATGACAGGAATCGAACTACGCTCGATGACGAAGGTCAATCCGGCGCCACGCGCCATTTCCGTGGCATGGCCGATGAGCCCGAAGCCGGTAATATCGGTGCAGGCATGCGCGCTGCTTTCGAGCATAAGCTTGGCAGCAAGAGCATTGAGCATTGTCATCCAGCGACAGGCTTCGCTAACCACCGATTCATCAGCCATTTGCGCCTTGATGCCGGTCGAAATGATGCCCGTTCCCAGCGGTTTGGTCAGGATCAGCCGGTCGCCCGGCTTTGCCGTCGAATTACGCACCACCTGCTGCGGATGGATCAGGCCGGTCACCGCCAAGCCATACTTGATTTCTTCATCTTCAATACTGTGCCCGCCCACCAGGCAGACACCTGCTTCGCGCATTTTGGCGGCGCCGCCTGCCATGATCTGCCGCAGCGATTCCATCGGAACCTTGCACAGCGGGCAAAACACCAGATTCATTGCCGTCACCGGCCGCCCGCCCATGGCATAGACGTCAGACAATGCGTTGGCCGCCGCGATGCTGCCAAACAGGTAAGGATCATCGACCAGCGGCGTGATGATGTCGGTCGTCTCGACCAGGGCACAGTCCTCGGAAATAGCGTATACCCCAGCGTCGTCACACGTTTCCGGGCCGACGATCAGATTGGGGTCCGGTATTTCAAACAATCCGGACAAAGCAGCTTCAAGACCCCCCGGGCCTATTTTTGCGGCTCAGCCCGCCGCTTTGACGAGATGGGTGAGCTTGATGTCCTGCTGTGTCATATTGTTAATCCTGAGAAAAACACCATTTTATCCAGAAGAAGCTGCGATCCACTTGAAAGAACACAAAAAAGGCAGCGCATCGACGATGTGCTGCCGGTTTGCCTCATTTTTTGGTGATTGTTACCGTCATGCTACTACCCTGATCGGCGGCTACCGCATCGTAATTGAGCGAGCGTGCCGTGCGCAGGACATTTTCGCGGGCGGTTACTGTATCGACCAGCACCTGCAGCACCTCGCCTGCCGCAAGATTTTGCAGGGCTGCGCGTGTCCTGACCACCGGCTCCGGGCAGGAGAGTCCGGTTGTGTCAATTGTTTTCATTCCATTTCTCCAATCATTCAAAACGTTCGCGCATGGCAAAACCAAGGATCAGGCAGAACGCCAGACCAATGCCGACCGCAATCTGGCCATTGAAGCCCGGACCACCAACGGTCAGCACGCCTTCTGCCAGCTTGTCCGGTACAGCCGCCAACAGCCAGTTGTGGGCAAAGCCAGCGCCGACAATCATGCCCAGCACAAAGACGCCGGAATCGGTATCACCCTCACCCGACAAGATCAATTGCCGGCCAGGGCAGCCACCCGCCAGCGCAAAGGCCAGCCCGGAAAGCACCATACCGAGGAAGTTCCACAAAGTATTGCTGTGGGCGATCGGCTGCGCCGCAAAGCCCGGATTGAACTTGCCCACCGCAAGATTGACGGCGAAAGCGGCAACCAGCATCGCCACCACACCGTAGAGCAGATGAAAATCGCGGATTAGCAGGGCATCACGGATCGATCCCATGGTGCAGAAACGGCTGCGCTGCGCCAGAAAACCGATCAGCAAACCCGCGCCGAGTGAAATCAGAATGGGGGCGTGCAGCGAACCTGGCCCCTTGACGCTGGCAAAGATGAAGGCGGGTTGCACGAAGGCCAGAATGAGCAAGCCAATCATCAAACCGGGCATGATCCAGCCCACTGGTTTCAAAGCCTCGCGGGCGCGACCAAGGGTGAAACCGTTTTTCAGAAACAGCGCGCCGATGCCAATGCCGAAAGCCAAACCGGCGAAGCCAATCAAGGCGTTGAGATCACCACCGGCAAGCCGCAGAATGGCGCGCCACGGGCAGCCGAGAAAGACCAGCGCGCCAATGGCGGCGAAGGCGCCAAGAAAAAAACGTGCGATCGGCGCCGATCCGGCGCGGACGCGGAATTCGCCAAACAATAACGCCGCTGCCAGCGAGCCAAGAACAAAGGCCGGAATTTCCGGGCGCAGGTACTGAACCACATCGGCACGGTGCAAGCCGATGGCTCCGGCCAGATCACGCTCAAAACAGGCGACGCAAACGCCCATATTGGGCGGATTACCCAGTACAACCAGCCAAGCCGCCAGTACGCCGATGACCAGGCCGACAAAAACGGTGCCCCAGCGCGAAGCAAAAAAAGCCGAGATTTGATGACGCATTATTCCTCCTAAGGACTAAAAAAACCGTCGTCCGCAACAGGCCTGAAAATCCGCAGCAATGAACAGCAAACCTGCAAGCAGGCTCGACTGAACTCAGTTTCATGGCACAAATTTTCCAGCAACATCGGACATCCGTTCGGGACAGGAATCGAACCTGTTTGACAAAACGCCGACCAGAAAACTGATCTGGAGCACCAGCTCCCCCTATCTAGGTTTTGGCAGAGAGGGCAGGAATCGAACCTGCCAAGGACGGTGTTATCCGCCCTCTACTGGTTTTGAAGACCAGTTGAGCCACCAGAGTCATCCTCTCCAACAGCCCCGGAGGGTATTTTAGCGCCTTACGCTTGTCAAGCAATCAAGAGAGAAGCCCCGCCAAATAAGCGCTATCGCCAAGCTGCACTTTACAAAACGCGCACACCAGTCAGCACTGTGAATAATTTCACAAATATTTTGCATTTGTTCACAAATTCACATTGTGAAATGTTTCACATTGTGATATTGTTCACTCAACGATACAGAGATAGGCAATACAACAACGATTTTTAAACCCATAGAAGGAAATCATCATGACCAACATCACATTGACTCACCCGCGCGACTACGTTGAAACCCTTGAGGAAAACAAGGTCACCAACCCCGTTGCAAACGCTGTGCGGACTTTGTTTGTCGCGGCCGAATCTGAAATTGATCGCAAGGCCAACTTCCTGGATGCCTGGGAACAATCGAACAACGGTCAGGGCTAATTTTTTAACGATTAGAGGAGTTCACATCATGACAACCTTAATTCTCAATGCTTTTCAGGCCTTCTTCCCGATCGAAGTGGCAACTGAACAAAAACCGACTTTCCTTGACGCCTGGTTCATGACCAACAACGGTCAAGGC
>JAGTRX010000223.1 GCA_018262285.1 Pseudomonadota bacterium
GGCGCTGGCCTTCGTCGTCCAGGGCGCGCCCTTGCCGGCGCTGCGCACATGAAAATACCCCTTTTTATCAAGTTGACCGCACTCGTCGCCATCGTCGCGCTCACCGCGCATGCCCAGATGCCCGAACCGGAACCACGGCCGCCCCATGCCGGCCCGGTTGCCACGGCAATTTTCGCGGGCGGCTGCTTCTGGTGCATGGAACAGGATTTCGAAATGCTGCCCGGTGTCGTCGAAGTGGAATCCGGATACACCGCGGGGTGGACCAGAAACCCGAGTTATCGGGAAGTCAGCGCCGGTTACACCGGACACACCGAAGCAATCCGGGTGATCTACGACCCGCAACGAATCAGCTACCCGCAACTCGTCGGTTACTTCTGGCGACATATCGATCCGACGGTCAGGGATCAACAGTTCTGTGATGTCGGCCCGCAATACCGCAGCGGCATCTACTGGCAGAACGAGGCGGAACGTGAAGTCGCCGAAGCCAGCCGCGAGATGCTTTTAAGAAGCGGCCGTTTCCGGAACATCTACACTGAACTGGCGCCAGCATCGATGTTCTGGCAGGCCGAGGAATACCATCAGGATTACTACAGGAAAAACCCCTTGCGTTACAGCTACTACCGTGCCGCGTGCGGGCGCGATGGGCGGGTAGCCGAGGTCTGGGGCGAGAAGAAGTAGCGGGAAGCTTGAGAGGTCCGCCGCCGCTGATGTGTAGGCAGTGACCAGAATGGTTGCAGAGACTCAGAGTTGATCTGATGTGGGTTGTTGAGCAAGGGTCTCAAATCGGCCACAACCGGCCGATCAGGCGTCAGCAAAAGACTGACAAGAGCCACTCAGGTTTTGGCGCTGTCAGGCAGGAGCGTGCCCTGAGCTGTCATTGGCCGGAATCGGAAGCCGTCGTTCGCCGAAAGAATGCAAATTTCAAAAGCTGCCGCTCGCATTCGTGAACCTGATTTCTGGATTGAGCGGCTGCAATCCAGCTAGCACCAGTCGTCGGACGCGCCGACCTCTATTTCGGTACCCGGCCATGTTTTCCGCTTAGCTGACCTTCAAATAGCTGAAGTGCTCCAAAACCTGCCGAACAGCCTATGCGATCAACTCGGCCATAGCCTTCGTTCGTGCGAATCCAAAATCCGATTGCAATAGCTACGAGACCGATCATTGGGATGAACTAAATTCAGAACACGCCCTGATGGCACCTCGATCGAACAACCCCTTATCCCGTCTTCTTTGTTAAACCCGATCTGCAAGATTAACTGTCGTTTTCTAGCTGTGTGCGTTGAGGCACAGACTGTTTTTAGGTGATACGCTATTAATTCCTGAAGATGTACCAATCCATGGAGGGCCAGCGACCGCCTTTACCAGGATTGGACGATGGCAACGCCGGGAATGCAGCAACGATTTGTAATTACCAATTCCCGACTTGCACGGAGGTCGTGCGAGGTCCGCGATAAGCCCGTTAATTTTGGAGAGACCCGATGCGTAAATTATGGATAGTTCTGGCAACGTTGGTGACGCTAAGTCTTACTGGCTGCGGCTACAACACATTTCAGAGCAACGATGAACAGATCAAGGCAAGTTGGTCCGAGGTGGTGAACCAGTACCAGCGCCGTGCGGACTTGATTCCCAACCTCGTCAACACCGTGAAGGGTTACGCCGCTCACGAAAAAGACGTCTTGTTGGGTATCACCAACGCCCGCGCCAAAGTCGGCGGCATTCAAGCGAGTCCGGAACTGATCAACGACCCTGAGGCATTTGCCAAATTCCAGGCCGCCCAGGGGGAACTGTCAGGTGCCCTTTCCAGATTGCTGGTGGTGGCCGAAAACTATCCGCAGCTAAAAGCCGACGCCGGTTTCCGCGATCTGCAGGCACAGCTTGAGGGCACCGAAAACCGCATCACAGTCGCCCGTAATCGCTACATCAAGGCCGTGCAGGATTACAACATAACGGTTCGATCCTTCCCTTCCAACCTGACCGCGATGGTGCTCGGGTATAAGACAAAGCCCAATTTCACGGTGGAAAATGAAAAGGAAATTTCCCGGCCGCCGAGCGTAGATTTCGCGCCGGCATCGAGCAAATCGCCGGGCGAGGCTCAAGGAGCCGCCAGGTAATGCTCATGCGCACGGCAAGGGCGTCATTGCTGGCAATCGCGCTCGGCTGGTCTCTTTTAGTTGGCGCGCAGATACCGGTTCCCCCCTTGACCGAGCGCGTTACCGACCATGCTTCCTTGCTGACCGCTGAGCAGAAGGCCAGCCTGGAGCAAAAATTGCAAGCATTTGAAGCGCGAAAAGGCAGTCAGCTCGCGCTTCTGATCGTTCCCACCACAGCGCCGGAAACGATTGAGCAATACGCCCTGCGCGTTGCGGAGCAATGGAAGCTGGGGCGCAAGAAAGTTGATGACGGAGCACTCTTGCTCATCGCCAAGACTGATCGTGCACTGCGCATCGAGGTCGGCTATGGACTGGAGGGCACGCTAAATGATGCGACCAGCAAGCGCATCATCAGCGAGATTATTACGCCGCGCTTCAAGCAGGGAGATTTCTATGGCGGCATTACTGCTGGCGTCGACCAGATCATCCGTGTCATCGACGGCGAGCCCTTGCCGGAACCCAGCCGAATTGCTGGCAGCGGCATGGGTGATATCCAGCAGTACGTTCCGATCATTTTCATGCTGGCACTGGTGGTGGGCGGGGTGCTGCGCTCCTTGCTCGGCCGCTTCCCCGGCGCGCTGCTAACCGGCGGTGCCGTGGGTGTTGCCGCGTGGCTATTTGCCGGCGCCCTGTCCATCGCCTTGATTGCTGGCGTCCTTGCGCTTTTGTTCACCTTGTTCAGCGGTGGTATGGGCGGACCCGGTATCGGCGGTCGTCGCGGTGGGTTTGGTGGCGGGGGATTGGGTGGCGGCTTTGGGGGCGGCGGCGGTGGATTTGGCGGCGGTGGCGCATCGGGACGGTGGTAACCATGAGTATCAAACGCATAGCGAAGCATCTCCTGCATACCCAGGGGCAAGTCGACCGGACTTTTCCCCGGCAGACCTTGAGTGCCATTGAGCACGCTATCAAAGCCAGCGAAACCGCTCATGCCGGAGAAATCCGTTTCGTGGTGGAAGGCGCACTGGATGGCGTCCCGCTCTTCAAGGGCCAGTCGGCGCGAGAACGCGCTATCGACGTTTTTTCACAATTACGCATCTGGGACACCGAACACAATAACGGCGTACTGATCTATCTGTTACTGGCCGACCGGGATGTCGAAATTGTTGCCGATCGCGGGATTGATGCGAAAGTGGACGCCGAGGAATGGGAAAAAATTTGCCGCATGATGGAAACTGACTTTAAACAGGGCAAGTTCGAAGACGGCCTGCTCAGCGGCATCTTGGCGGTGACACAGCATCTGATCCAACATTTTCCTGGTTCCGGTGCCGACCGGAATGAAATGCCGGATGGACCTGTGGTGCTGTAACTCAACCAATAAACCAACGCACATCGCAACTGTCCAGCACCATGCACGTTGGTCAAATATAAGGAAACGCCGCCGAAAAAAAGGCGAGGCAGCATGCCAGCCGACAGGAAAAGGCCCGGGTTTCCGGGCCATAGGTGAGGAAACGCCTATTCAGGCTAATCGCACTTGACCATCACGACCAGCCGTGGCCGAACTGGCGTCAATCGGCACTCATATTGAGTGAAAGCTATCAATTACGAAAGCGGCCATCGAACCTTCTCCGCGACGAAGGCCTG
>JAGTRX010000224.1 GCA_018262285.1 Pseudomonadota bacterium
ATCACCCGGCAGGGTATGCAGGATGCCTTTGGCCGCATTCTGGTGCCGGTGGAAGAGGTGGTCGAGATGAAGTCCGGCCAGAAATCCATTACCGAGCGCAAGTTTTTCCCCGGCTATGTGCTGGTGGAAATGGAAATGAACGACGATTCCTGGCATCTGGTCAAAAATACGCCCAAGGTCACTGGTTTTGTCGGTGGTACTTCCACCAAGCCGACACCGATTTCCGAGAAGGAAGTCGAGAAAATCATGCAGCAAATGCAGGAAGGGGTCGAGAAACCCCGTCCCAAAGTGCTGTTCGAAAATGGCGAAATGGTGCGCATCAAGGAAGGCCCTTTCACCGATTTCCACGGTGCGGTGGAAGATGTCAATTACGAAAAAAGCCGCTTGCGCGTATCCGTCACCATTTTCGGGCGGGCGACGCCGGTTGAACTGGAATTCGGCCAGGTCGAGAAGGCTTAAAGTTTTCGGGCAAGCCAGCAGCCTGGTTGAATGCTGGCAAGAGGAGCGCAAGTAGTCGAGCAAAAGTTTTGCGAAAGCGCGTTACAACTCATATAAGGAGTAATTATGGCCAAGAAAATTGTTGGCTTCATCAAGCTACAAGTGCCGGCTGGAAAGGCGAATCCGTCGCCACCGATCGGTCCCGCGCTCGGTCAGCGCGGCCTCAATATCATGGAATTCTGCAAGGCTTTCAATGCCCAGACGCAAGGTTTGGAGCCGGGTCTGCCGATCCCTGTGGTGATTACCGCTTTTGCCGACAAGTCTTTCACCTTTGTGATGAAGACTCCGCCAGCAACCATTCTGATCAAGAAAGCGGCGGGAATCCAAAAGGGTTCACCCAAGCCGCATATGGACAAGGTGGGCAAAATTACCCGGGCTCAGGCTGAAGAAATCGCCAAAGCCAAAATGCCTGATCTCACGGCTGCCAATATGGACGCTGCCGTGCGGACGATTGCCGGTTCGGCACGTTCGATCGGCATTACGGTGGAGGGACTCTGATCATGGCAAAGCTCACCAAAAGACAAAAAGTTCTGCACAGCAAGGTTGTGGCGCAAAAGCCCTATCCGCTCAAGGAAGCGCTGACGCTGGCCAAGGAAACGGCGACTGCAAAGTTCAATGAATCCATCGACGTGGCGGTCAATCTCGGCATTGATGCACGTAAGTCCGACCAGCTCGTGCGTGGTTCGGTCGTCATGCCTGCCGGTACTGGCAAGACTGTCCGCGTTGCTGTCTTCGCGCAAGGCGAAAAAGCCGAGGCGGCCAAGGCGGCCGGTGCCGATGTTGTCGGTTTCGATGATCTGGCGGCCGAGGTCAAGGCCGGCAATCTCAATTTCGATGTGGTCATTGCTACGCCGGACGCCATGAAGATCGTCGGCCAACTCGGCCAGATTCTTGGCCCGCGCGGCCTGATGCCGAACCCGAAAGTGGGAACGGTGACCATGGATGTTGCCACTGCCGTTAAAAATGCGAAGGCGGGTCAGGTGCAGTACCGTACCGACAAGGGTGGTATCGTGCATGCCACCATCGGCCGGGCTTCCTTTGCGGTTGAGGATCTGGAAGCCAACCTGCGCGCACTGGTTGATGCCTTGAACAAGGCCAAGCCGGCAGCAGCCAAGGGGCAGTATCTGAAAAAGATTGCTGTTGCCGCGACGATGGGACCTGGCGTTCGTATTGACCAGGCTTCCTTGCTGGCGCAGTAAGAATGAGGTAGCTCCCTGCCCTGAATTGGGCAGGATAGAACTTTGAGCCCCGGTTGTCGGTGTTTTGCCTTCAGCCGGGGGTCGTCAAAGACCGCAGGTGACCTGCCTTCCGGTGGGACTTAATGGCTTTGCGGCCTGCGCAGACGGTGCTCTCAATGCAGGATTTTTGTCCGTTGCAAGACGGCAGCTCTCCTGGATCAGGTCGCCGTAGGTGCGGCGGGATTTTCCCGTCGTGTTTGGACTTGAAAGGAGGAAAGACCCGTGGGTCTCAATCTGGATAATAAAAAAGCCGTCGTGGCTGAGGTGTCGGCACAGGTAGCCAACGCCCAGACGATCGCCGTCGCCGAATATCATGGTATCGAGGTCGTGCAACTGACCACGCTACGCAAGAAGGCACGCGAGTCTGGGGTGTATCTGCGCGTGCTGAAAAATACCCTGGTGCGTCGCGCCGTCGAAGGTACGCCCTTTGCAGGGCTGTCTGGCGAATTGGTCGGGCCGCTGATTTACAGCGTCTCTGCTGATCCGGTGGCGGCCGCCAAGGTGTTGAACGATTTTGCCAAAACCAACGACAAGTTGAAACTGAAGGCTGGCTGCTATGCCGGCAAGGTGCTTGACAAGGCCGGGCTGCAGGCGCTTGCCTCCATTCCGAGCCGTGATGAGCTGCTCGCCAAGCTGCTGGGTGTCATGCAAGCTCCGGTGTCCGGATTTGCCGGCGCACTGGCTGCACTCGCCAAGCAACGCGAAGAAGTTTCTGCTTGAGTCTTACTGCATTTGAACTGATTTAGGAGTATCAAGAAATGGCTATTAGCAAAGAAGACTGCCTCCATGGCGGTTGCTGCGCCTGGTGCAGGCCCGGCTGCTGCCGTTGAAGAGCAGACCGAGTTCAACGTCATCCTGATGGCGGCTGGCGAGAAGAAGGTGGAAGTGATCAAGGTGGTGCGTGCTGTAACTGGTCTTGGCCTCAAGGAAGCCAAGGATCTGGTGGATGGTGCGCCGAAGCCTGTCAAGGAAGCCATTTCCAAGGCCGATGCCGAAGCTCTCAAGAAGCAACTTGAAGACGCTGGCGCCAAGGTCGAAGTCAAGTAATCACGCAGGTGTTTCAGGGACTGGCGGCGTTTGCCGCCAGTTCGTCCTATTTTCAACCAAGACAGGCGATCAATATTCTAGCTATCAGTCTTGTACCACCGTCAAACGCAAGCGGCGTTTCCTGTTTCCCATCGTGGGAAAAGGGAGCGGGTTTGCGTTTGCCGGCTTTTGTTAGCCAGTCAATCGTCCTTACGACTCCGGAGCGACCATGAGTTCCAACAATTCTTACTCTTACACCGAGAAGAAGCGTATCCGCAAAAGCTTCGCCAAGCGCGTCAGCGTGCTGGATATTCCGTATTTGCTCTCCACCCAGCTGGAATCCTTTGCGGCCTTCCTGCAGGCGGAGGTGCCGCCGGAGAGACGTAAGGTCGAGGGCCTGGAGGCAGCTTTTGCCTCAATCTTCCCCATTTCGTCGCACTCTGGCAATGCCCGTCTGGAGTTTGTCAGCTATATGCTTGGCGAGCCGGCCTTCGACGTCAAGGAATGCCAGCAGCGCGGACTGACCTTTGCGTCTTCGCTGCGCGCCCGTGTGCGGCTGGTCATCATGGATCGCGAAGCGACCGACATCGTCAAGGAAGTCAAGGAGCAGGAAGTCTACATGGGCGAGATTCCGCTCATGACCGAGAACGGCTCCTTTGTCATCAATGGTACTGAGCGCGTTATCGTTTCGCAGTTACACCGCTCGCCTGGTGTCTTTTTTGAACACGACCGCGGCAAAACCCACAGCTCCGGAAAATTGCTCTTCTCGGCACGGGTGATTCCTTACCGTGGTTCTTGGCTGGACTTCGAATTTGATCCCAAGGATTCCCTCTTCTTCCGTGTCGACCGCCGCCGTAAGATGCCCGTGACCACCCTGCTCAAAGCCTTGGGTATGACGCCGGACGTCATTTTGCAGCAGTTTTTCGAGTTCGATACTTTCTACCTGACCAAGGACAAGGTTGAGTTCGCCTTGTTGCCAGAACGTCTGCGTGGCGAGATGGCGCGCTTTGATTTCGTGGCCACCGATGGCAAGGTCATTGTTGCCAAAGACAAGCGTATTACTGCCAAGCACGTCCGTGAAATGCAGGCGGCTGAGTTGAAGCGCCTGCTGGTCAATGAAGACTTTATTCTGGGTCGGGTTGTGGCGCAGACTATTGTTGATAAGGCCACTGGCGAAATTATTGCCAATGCCAATGATGAGATCACCGAAACCTTGCTGGCAAAGCTGCGCGAAGCGGGCATTGAGGAACTGAGCACCTTGTTCACCAATGATCTGGATCGTGGCTCCTTTATTTCCCAGACCTTGCGTATAGACGAAACAGCGAGTGCACAAGCGGCGCGCGTCGCTATCTACCGCATGATGCGCCCCGGTGAGCCGCCGACAGAGGAGGCCGTCGAAATTCTGTTCCATGGCCTGTTCTACTCGGATGATCGCTACGATCTGTCGCGTGTTGGCCGCATGAAGTTCAATCGCCGCCTTGAGCGCACTGATGTGGTCGAATACAAGGTCATGGTTCGCGGTTTGGCATCTAAGGCCGAAGCAGCCTTGAAAAACCTGGCGGAAGGCTCGGGTTTGCCTCTCGCCACCATTCAGCAATTGGCCAGCGAACTCTCCTATGGCCCGCGCGCGCTGATTCAAAATGTTCAGCGCGAAGAGGCTGATGCCTTGGCTGCCAAGCTAAAATCCTTGGGCGCCAACGTCGAGGTCTGTGATCAGTACACCTTGTCGCCGCGTGACATTCTTGAAGTGATCAAGATTCTCGTCGAGCTGCGCAACGGACGCGGTGAAATCGATGATATCGATCA
>JAGTRX010000137.1 GCA_018262285.1 Pseudomonadota bacterium
GCTTCGGAATGCACCACGACCGTCTTGATGCCCAGTTCGCGACAGGCGCGCTGGACACGCAAAGCAATTTCGCCGCGATTGGCGATCAGGATCTTGTCGAACATGGGCATGATGTTCAGCCGATGATGAAAAGCGGTTCGCCGAATTCCACCGGCTGGCCATTCTCGACCAGTATGGCCTTGATGGTGCCGGAGGCGTCGGCTTCAATTTCATTGAGCAGCTTCATGGCTTCGATGATGCACAGCGTATCGCCTTCCTTCACCGTCTGGCCAATCTGGACGAAGGCATCTGAACCAGGCGAAGGCGCGCGATAAAAGGTGCCGACCATGGGCGATTTGACGGCATGGCCTTGCGGCTCGTCGTCCTCATCATCGATCGCCGAAGCGCCTGCCGCTGGCGTGGCCGCCATCGGCATGGGCGCCTGTAGGGAATAGGTCTGCGCCATCTGCATGGGCGCGCCATAATGTTTGACGATGCGCACCTTTTCTTCGCCCTCGGTCACTTCCAGTTCGGAAATCCCCGATTCCTGAACCAGATCAATCAGCTTCTTGAGTTTGCGCAAATCCATGATTTCTCCCGAGTAAACGGCGCAACTATGCTGCGCTGCAGACGTTAGTGGTTATTGGTCAGTGTTGATTTTGTTGAGCAGATATTCAAGCGCCAGCAAGTAGCCCTCATGCCCCAGACCGGAGACGACCCCCAGAGCCAGATCGGAAAAATAGGAGTGCTGGCGAAAAGATTCGCGGGCGTGGATATTGGACAGATGAATCTCGACGAAGGGAATCGCAGTACCGGCCAGAGCATCACGCAAGGCGACGCTGGTGTGCGTATAGCCGCCCGGATTGATGATGATGTAACGCACACCCTGCTCACGGGCGGCGTGAACACGCTCAATCAACGCACCCTCATGGTTGCTCTGAAAGGTTTCCAGCGCTATCCCTGCCACCTCGGCGCGGCGCGCCAAGCCGAGATTAATGTCCTCGAGCGTCACACAGCCGTAATGTTCCGGCTCGCGCATTCCCAAAAGATTGAGATTGGGGCCATGCACGACCAGAAGTCGGGGCTTTTCGAGGTTGGCTGAATTCTTTTTTTGCTTCGACATGGCGGCAAGTTTGCCGCAAATCGCTGCACGTTGTCCAGTATTAACTGGTTTACGTTTCCACTTCGCTTGCCTCACCGGCGCTCACCAGAGCGCGCACGGCCTCGATGCGGGCGCGCTCGCGCACACGTCCATCACGGGCGCGAAAAACCGTGCGTTCCAGATTGGGGTCAAGCACTGCCAGCCGGACATCAGTAGCTTCGGTTTCCAAAACCAGGACAGCATCGACACGATCATTCGGCGGTTCTGCATGTTCGAAGACGATGCCGTGATTTAACAGAAAAATCTCGACTTCTTTGGCGTTATCGGCAAATAACAGAATATCGATATCAGCATAGCGGCCGGCACTGCCATCGAGTACCGATCCCGTCAGATAGGGATTGAAAACAGCAAGTGATTCCATGACTTCCAGCGCTGTTTCACGTAATTCCTGCAAGCAATCCTTGTGCTCGTCACCCTGATAAAGCTCCTGATAATCGCGCAAAGCCGCTTCCACCTCGGCATTATCGGGCAGCGGGGCGTTATCGGTCAGACCAAGCTGGCGCGCCGCCTTTCTCTTGGCCAGACTGAAGTCGGCAATGCCGTCCTCGGCCATCAGCCGGGCTGCCGCACTGGCAATGCGGGCGCGCGCACCGGCCTGCTGCCGTGTGTTTGCGTGACGAGGCATCAGAAGCTCCGGCGAGTTACAATCACGGCCATTCTAACGGGTCTTGTCTTTATGCACATCCACATCCTCGGTGTCTGTGGCACCTTCATGGGCGGCATCGCCCAGCTTGCCCGCGCTTGCGGCCATCGCGTCACCGGCTGCGACGCCAATGTTTATCCGCCCATGAGCGACCAGTTGCGCGCTGCCGGCATTGAATTGATCGAAGGCTTCGACGCCGATCAGGTCGAGCTATCGCCGGATATTTTTGTCGTCGGCAACGCCGTTTCGCGCGGCAATTCACTGCTTGAAGCCATTCTCGACCGTGGTCTGCCCTATGTTTCCGGCCCACAGTGGCTGGCCGAGTATGTTCTGGCCGGACACTGGGTGCTGGCGGTTGCCGGTACACACGGCAAAACCACGACATCCTCCATGCTGGCCTGGATACTGGAAGATGCCGGTATGGGGCCGGGCTTTCTGATCGGTGGTGTACCGATGAATTTCGGCGTTTCGGCCCGCCTCGGCAGTACACCTTTTTTCGTCATCGAGGCGGATGAATACGATACGGCTTTTTGCGACAAACGCTCCAAATTTGTGCACTATCGGCCACGAACAGCGGTACTCAACAATCTTGAATACGATCACGCTGACATCTTCCCCGATCTTGCGGCGATAGAGACACAATTTCACCACCTTGTACGCACTTTGCCGCAATCCGGCCTGATCATCGCCAATGGTCAGGAAGCCAGCCTGAAGCGTGTCATCGAACGCGGTTGCTGGACACCGCTCACCTGGTTCAATACCGAGGATACCTATCGCCTGGATGGCGACGACGCCAGCGGCGAACTGATCCTGCACGGTGCCAAAGGCGAAATCGGCCGCACGCGCTGGCATCTCACCGGCGACCACAACCGCGCCAACGCCTGCGCTGCGCTACTGGCTGCCCAGCACGTTGGTGTCCCGCTCGGGCGCGGACTGGAAGCCTTGTCCCGCTTCGAAAACGTCAAACGCCGGCTGGAAATGTGCGGCAGCGCCAAAGGCATCACTGTTTACGACGATTTTGCCCATCACCCCACCGCCATCGAAACCACACTGGCCGGACTGCGCCGCCGAATCGGCTCGGCTCGCATACTGGCAGTACTGGAGCCGCGCTCCAACACCATGAAACTCGGCGTCATGAAAGATCGCCTGCCGGAGAGCCTGGCCGCAGCCGACATGGTCTTCTGCTACGCCGGCAATCTGGGCTGGGATGCGGCGGGCGCCCTGGCGCCGCTGGGCGCAAAGGCTGTCGTGGATGATAATTTCGACCGGCTGTTGGCCGCGATTGCCGCAACGGCGCAAGCCGGCGACCATGTGTTGGTAATGAGCAATGGCGGCTTCAATGGCATACACGGCAAACTACTGGCGAGACTGACCGCCTGACGAAGACCATTGACCAATACCTGCAGGAACTGGAAACTTTTCGGAAACCAGTGGAGGCAAAAACGATTCAGGAGATGGACAGTGGCAACTAGCGAAGATCTCATCAAGGCCATTCGCACCGGCAAGCTATCAGCAGTGATCCGGGCGCTGGCGGCGGGTGCGCCGGTCGAACTGAACGACGGTCGCGGCGAACCCGGACTGCCACTGGGTATCGCCTGCTTCATGGGCTACGTCGATATTGTCCGCGAACTGCTGCAGCAAGGCGCCAAGGCCAATCTGCCGGACAATCACCACCCTGCTTCGCCGCTGTCGATGGCTCTGCGCGGCAAGCACACGGAGGTTGTGCGCTTACTGGTCGAGCAAGGCGCCGAAGTGCCACCCGACATGCAGACCGGGCTCTCCGTTCAGGAGCTGGTCGCCGCCGAATGGCAGGCGCACCGCAATGGCAAGCGGGCGGCACCACCTTCCGATGCCACGGACGAAAAACCCGCTTACGAAGAAATTGTCATGTCCGCCCGCTTTGGTGTCGACACCACGGTTCTAGAAGCCGACGTCATCAAAGCCGCCATCGAGCGGGAGAGAAAGCGGAAAGAAAGCAGCTAATTACGAAAAAAGCCGCCAAATGGCGGCTTTTTTCGGTCAATTCGCCGAATCAGGCGCTCAAAACACCGCGCATTTTCTGCAAGGCCTTGGCCTCGATCTGGCGGATGCGTTCGGCTGACACACCAAACTCTGCAGCCAGTTCGTGCAGCGTTGCCGCCTCGCCCTCATTGAGCCAGCGCGTCTCGATAATTCGGCGGCTACGCACATCCAGGCTTTCCAGCGCCGACTTCAGGCCTTCGTCCTGCAAACGCGCCTTGACCTTGCCCTCAATCACCTGGGTCGGTTCATAACGCGAGTCGGCCAGATAATCGATGGGCGCAAAAGCGTCATCAGCATCGTCCGTTTGCCGATCCAGCGCCATTTCACGGCCGGAAAGGCGCATTTCCATTTCCACCACTTCCTCGGGTTTGACGCCGAGACGATGCGCCACATCGGCGGCCTGAGCGGGGGAAAAAGTCTCGACGCCCTCATAACCGCTCTTCATGCTCTTCAGGTTGAAGAAGAGTTTGCGCTGCGCCTTGGTCGTCGCCACCTTGACCAGCCGCCAGTTGCGGACGATGAATTCGTGAATTTCGGCCTTGATCCAGTGGATAGCGAAAGAGACCAGCCGCACACCACGATCAGGATCGAAACGCTTGACCGCCTTCATCAAACCGATATTGCCCTCCTGGATCAGGTCAGCATGCGGCAAGCCGTAGCCCAGATAACCACGAGCAATCGAGATGACCAGTCGCAAGTGAGACAGGACGAGTTGCCGGGCGGCATCGACATCGCCATCATCACGGAAACGCCTGGCCAAACTCATCTCTTCTGCCTCGGACAGCATCGGAAAGCGATGCGCCGAGTGGATGTACGCGTCAAGGTTGCCAAGCGACAGGGGCAGAGCGGGCATTAACGCTTGTGTCATGGTCTAAGCTCCTGAAAACAATTTCTTTGATCACATTTTAGCACTCTAGTTCGCAGAGTGCTAACGGGGCAAGTTTTCGTGGTTGGCTGTTCTGAGTGTTCATTGCCAATATAGTCTGAGATAGGCATCGGCAAATCTTTTCGACAGAACCATTCTATGTGTGTCAGCGAACAGATCGGATAGCGCACTGCGCGTAGACTTCCTGCAACGCTGGAGAACATCAGGCACAGACGGAATCCCACTCACTGAATCGCTTGCATGAATCTCTTTGGAATATTGGGATGGCGGCGAGAAAAAAAATAGGACACCATGAAATATCGCGACAGCATTGAAAAGAGCGCTGAATATCTCGGACAGGTTCTGTTATTGATGTCAAAGCAGGCAACGGCGATGCATCCGGTCAGCTTTGCGGTCTGGTACGAATACGTTGCAGGCGGCAACCCTGGCTTGAAGGCGGCCATCGACGAACACCTCCGGAACGGTGAGATTCTCGATGAGAAACTTACCTTTGACCTTTACAACAAGCACGTTGCCGAGATTAACGAGCAGGTCGCGCAACAGTTCAGCGACGGTTTTCAGAAAGTATTGGCCGAAATGTCGAGTACCGCCGCGCAGGCCGGCGATCAAGCCGGACAGTATGGCAATGCGCTGGAAAAATGGTGTACCGAGCGGTCGTCGTCCAATCCAGGCGCCAACCACGACGTCGCCTCCATTCTCGGCCTGACGCGCAACATGCAGGGTTCCATCGTCTCTCTCAAGGGTCGCCTTGATGAGAGCCTCAATGAAATCGAGCAGTTGCGAGAGTCGGTGGGAAAGGCGCGCCAAGACGCGCTAACCGACGGCCTGACAGGACTGACGAATCGACGCGGATTCGACCTGGAATTGTCTGCCTGTTTGAAGGCCTCCGACCCCCTTCTATGCGGGCCAAGTCTTCTCATGGCGGACATCGACCACTTCAAGCAAATCAACGATAGCTACGGTCATGTATTCGGCGACAAAGTGATTTGCGCCGTGGCGCAAATTCTGAAGAACAACGTCAAGGGCAAAAACAAATCCGCGCGCTATGGCGGAGAGGAGTTCGTTGTCCTGTTGCCCGACACGTCCACCGATGACGCACGCCAACTCGCCGAAATGATCCGCACCGACTTCGAGCGGGCCCGCATCAGGCGCTCATCGGATAGCTGGGCGCCGGCGAACTTTTCGGTTTCGCTGGGTGTCGCCAGCTATAAAGCAGGTGAACTGGCCGCCGATTTTGTTGCCCGTGCCGACGTTGCCCTGTACGCATCGAAAAACGGGGGGCGCAATCGGGTTACTGTCGCCAATGGTTAACGCTGACGCCGGGTCCTTGAGAGACAGCAGTACGATGAACAACGGACGCCCTGGCGGGGCATCCTCTCAACTCCCGAGCAGCAGGTGATGACCAAACTGTTCGCGAAGCCCCTTCATCGCGTCTAGCGCGCCGCGAACGCGGAAGAATGCACCCTCACCATCGGCGCGCTCCTCCAGCACCTGGCAGTTCGCGTAGATTTCCCCACGCAGTTGTTGTGCCGACCAGGGCAGGAAAAGCTCGTCCTCGACCTGATCCTGCTGAAAAAACGTGACAATGGCCGCATGTAGTTTCGCGACGTCTTCTGGGCGGCGGGCGCTCATCACGACGCAATCCGGATACTGTGCCCGCAGCGCCGCTTCGCATTCAGCTTGCGCCGTGGCGTCGCCAACGTGGTCGATCTTGTTGAAGATGCGCAGGCGCGGCACGACATTCGCACCGATCTCTTCCAGCACTTTGTCGGTAACCTCGATCTGGCGTTCAAAGCCGGGATCGCTGGCATCAATGACGTGGAGCAGCAGCGAAGCATCCAGCGCTTCTTCAAGCGTTGACTTGAAGGACGCAACCAGACCGTGCGGCAGATTCTTGATGAAACCAACCGTGTCGCTGACGAGCACGCGCGGCACGCTTTCGGGGTGAAGGGCGCGCACGGTGGTATCGAGCGTTGCGAAAAGTTTATTGGCAATCAACACCTCGCTGCCAGTGAGAGCCCGCATCAAGGTCGATTTACCAGCGTTGGTGTAGCCAACGAGTGCCACACCGGCGAGCCCTTCACGTTCTTGCCGCCGCGCCCGCTGCGTCTTGCGCTCGGCATCCATGGCGATGATCTCCAACTGTAGCTCAGCGATGCGGTCACGAATCTTGCGTTTATCCAGTTCGGTATGCGACTCGCCGCTACCGCGCCCACCGACGCCGCTGCGCTGCCGCCCTTGCGGCCCCGCCAACTTCGCCGCCTCGCGCAGGCGCGGCGCCATATAGCCGAGGCGGGCAATTTCC
>JAGTRX010000051.1 GCA_018262285.1 Pseudomonadota bacterium
TAACGAACTCAACAACACCATTCAAGGGGGAAGCGGCAACGACACGCTGGATGGATCTTCTGGCAATGATGCGCTGATTGGCGGCGCCGGAAATGATACCTTTACGGGGGGAGAGGGTACTGATCGCTTCGTGTTTGATTCATTCGATACTTTGGTAACTGTCGATACAATCAGCGATTTTGTTAGCGGAACTGACAAAATCGTACTCAACAATGATATTTTCGCTGCATTCTCTTCATCAACGGTATCGGCAGGGCAATTTTCCAGTGGTGCTGGAATGACAAGCGCTTTGGATGTAGATGATCGCCTGATCTATGACACTACAACAGGGGACCTCTACTACGATGCTGACGGTGTTGGAGGTGATTCCGCTGTGCAGTTCGCTACTCTGAGCAGCCATCCCAACCTTATAGCCAGCGATTTCTCTGTATTGCTGTAGAGACCGGAACGCTGCTCGGCAAAATAGCCGCGACTGCGAAATTCGGCGCGCAAGGCCAACATGACGTAGAACATGACGCCGACGCCGGCTAGGTTTTTGGAGGCAAGGGCGTAGTCGGGCTGGTTGGAATTGACGATGCAGTCGGCTTCTGGCAGGGCAACGCCCGAATAATTGATTGGGGACAGACCACGTTTTTCTGATAATCAGGCGGGTCACCGGGGCGAATCAGGCGCGGCGAAAGACCAGAGAGACGTTGGTGCCGCCGAAGCCCAGACTATTGGAAAGCACGCAGTCGACGGCCTCATTGCGTAATGACCGAATGATCGGCAAGCACTCGCAGCAGGCGTCAGGGTTTTCGAGGTTGGCATTGGCGGCCACAAAACCACCTTCCATCATCAGCAGGCTGTAGATGGCTTCGTGTACTCCGGCAGCAGCGATGGCATGGCCGGTCAATCCCTTGGTAGAGGAAATAGGCGGGGCAGTGCTGCCAAACACCTGCTGGATGGCGGCCAGTTCGGCTGTGTCGCCCAAAGGCGTCGAGGTGGCATGGGCGTTGATATAGTCGATTTTGGGTTGGCCGGCGTCATCCAGGGCGGCCTGCATGGCGCGAACGATGCCGTTGGGGTCGGGTTGTACCATGTCCTTGCCGTCCGAACTGGCGCCGAAACCGACAACTTCGGCATAAATATGGGCGCCACGGGCACGGGCGGTTTCCTCGGCCTCAAGCACTAGAATGCCGGCGCCACCAGCGATGACAAAGCCGTCGCGATCGCGGTCGAATGGGCGTGACGCATGCTGGGGCGTATCGTTGTGAAGGGTCGACAGAGCGCCCATCGCATCAAAAATCATTGTGGTGATCCAGGTAACCTCTTCAGCCCCGCCGACAAAAGCACGGTCGAGAATGCCGTGACGAATCTGGTCGGTAGCGTTACCGATGCAATGTGCTGAGGTGGCGCAGGCCGAGGTGATGCCGTAGCTCGGTCCCTGTAGCCCAAAAGCCGTCGCCAGGCAGGCTGAAACCGTGCTGCCCATGATTTGCGGCACATAGTAGGGAAGCACTTTGGCCAAGCCGCGCTGGCGAAAAATATCCACTGCCTGAAAATGCATGGCGGGCGAACCAAGGCCGGAACCGGCAATCAGCCCTGTGCGCGGATGGGCAATTTCGGCGGCAGTGAGGCGGGCATCGTCGATGGCCTTGCGCATGGCATGGTGCGCGTAAATTGCTGCGTCGGCCATGAAACGGCGCAGCTTGCGGTCGATGATGGGTTCGTTGCTTAGGCTGGGGATTCCGGCGATCTGGCTGGTGAGGCCAAGCTGGGCATATTCCTCAATGAAATGGATGCCACAACGGCCACGGCGCAAGGACTGCGTCACCTGAACAGGGTCATTGCCGATGGGGGAAACGATCCCCAAACCGGTGACGACGACACGGCGACGGCCATCCTGTTGTTTTGCGATCAAAGTATCTGTGTCTCTAAACTGAGGTGGTTAACCAAGGACCGAACCCATCTGTTATGGAAGGAGTGAATGATGGCTACTGAGAAGGTGTCTCAGTAGCCAATTTGGGGTAATGCGATTATTGATTTTTGATTTCGTGCTTGATTCTTTCAAGCAGATTTTGTGTCCAGACATTGTAAAAAGGATGAATAACTGGTTTGGTGCCAGACCACGTTTTGGTTGAAATTGGGGTGGCAGGACGGTACATCCCAGGGAAGTCCGGCGCTTCCATTGAAGGGTTGTACTTCATATTAATACTATCTTTGTACAGGATAGAGAAAGCCGATTGGCTATAGGGAATGGTGACTGTCACGGTGTGTTTGCCATTGACGACCAGCGTGCCAAGCAACTTTCCCGCACCAGCGTCGGAAATTTTCCAGTTCAGGTTCTCGGCGGCACGAGTGATGGCGGCCTTGATGTTGGCATCTGTTGTTGGTTTGCCGCTTTCGGTTATGACAGAGATGTTTTCGTAGTTGATGATAGGTTCTGATGACCGCTGGGCGTAAGCGTTGGTGCCAACCAGAGACAGGCAGATGAAAACGAGGCCAAGTAAATTTTTCATAAAGAACTTTTCATTAAAAAGGTGTTTATACCCTGCGGATGATAATTGACGTATTGATGCCGCCAAAGGCGAAATTGTTGCTCATGACATATTCTGTATTGATGCTGCGTACGCCGCCTGTCAAATAATCGAGGCTGGCACAGGCCGGCTCGATTTGCGTCAGATTGATCGTCGGCGCGAACCAGCCCCGGTTCATCATCTCGATGGCCCACCAGGCTTCGATGGCACCGCAGGCACCCAGGCTATGGCCGAGGTAGCTCTTCATCGAACTGATCGGCACTTGATTGCCCAAGACGGCGGCAGTCGCCTGGCTTTCGGCGATGTCGCCGCGGTCGGTGGCGGTACCGTGGGCGCTGACGTAGCCGATGGCTGCCGGGTCGATGCTGGCATCTGCCACTGCCAGACGCAGGGCGATGGCCATCGTTTCAGCTTCCGGCTGGGTGATGTGGGCGCCGTCGGAATTGGTGCCGAAACCAACGATTTCGGCCAGAATCGTCGCGCCACGCGCCTTGGCGTGTTCATATTCTTCCAGCACCAGTGTTGCCGCGCCTTCGCCGACCACCAAACCGTCGCGGGTGGCGTCGAAAGGGCGGGGTGTCAGTTCCGGCGTGTCGTTTTTGGTGCTGGTGGCGAACAGTGTGTCGAAAACGGCGGCGGCAGCGGCCGAGAATTCGTCGGCGCCGCCGGCCAGCATCAGTTTCTGGCGGCCCCAGCGGATGGCCTCGTAGGCATAGCCAATCGCCTGGCTCCCCGAAGCGCAGGCGCAAGAAGTGGGGATGATCCGCCCCTTCAGTCCGAAAAAGACGCCAATATTGACCGCCGAGGTATGCGACATCATCTGGATGTAGGAAGTCGACGTCACGCCCTGCATCGATCCGCTTTCCATCATGCGGCCGAAGACTTGCACGGGTTCCATGCTGCCGGTGGAGGAACCGTAGGCAATGCCCATGGCACCGCTTTTGATCAGCGGGTCGTCGAGGAGACCGGCCTGTTGCAGCGCCACTTCGCTGGCGCGCACCGACATGAGCGCAACGCGCCCCATTGAGCGTAGCGACTTGCGTGGGTAATGGGATGGGGTCGTGAACTCGGCTGGAGCGCCAAGGCGTGTGTTGAGTGCTTCTCCGTAACGATCCCAATCAGACATGTGGCGCACGCCATTGACTCCGGCGCGCAGTTTGTCTTCGATTGCCTCCCAAGTATCACCCAGTGCAGTGATACCACTCATGCCAGTGACAACAACACGCTTCATGCCATTCCTCCATTTACGCCGATGACCTGTCTGGTGATGTAGCCGGCACCTTCCGACATCAGGAAGGCCACCGTGGCGGCGACTTCCTCGGGCTGGCCGACGCGCCCCATCGGCACGTATTTTAGCGCCTCGTCGACTGGCGCGCTGTCGAGCATGTCGCTGGCAATCAGGCCGGGGGCGATGCAATTGACGGTAATCTTGCGCGTTGCCAGTTCCAGCGCCAGTGCCTTGCTGGCGGCGATCAACCCGCCCTTGGCGGCGCTGTAATTGACCTGCCCACGATTGCCGATAACGCCAGAAACCGAGGCCAGCGTAACAATTCGCCCACCCTTTTTGGCGCGCACCAAGGGCATCACCAGCGGCTGGACGACGTTGAAAAAGCCGTTAAGATCAGTATCGATGACAACATCCCAATCCTCATCGGACAGCGCCGGAAAGGTGTTGTCGCGGGTTACCCCGGCATTGCAGACGATCCCCCACCAGTAGCCGTTAGCCTCAAGATCGGCTTCCAGCACGGCGCGGGTGGCAGCGCGGTCACAGACATCAAATTGCAGCACCCAGGCCCGGCCACCTTTAGCCTGGATTTCGGCAGCTACGGCTTCGGCTTCCTCGCGACGACTGCGGCAATGGACGCCGATGGCAAAGCCGTCGGCAGCGAGTTTCAGGGCGATAGCGCGGCCTATGCCGCGGCTGGAGCCGGTCACCAGAATGCGTTTCACGATGCGGTTTTTCCTGCGGCGATAAATTGATCGAAATCTTTCGGTTCGAAAACCTTCAGCGTGGCGTTGGCGATTTTGCGACCGTCGGCCTCAATGCAACATTCGTAAGCGCCCAGCCCGTTGTCGTCGCGGAATTCAAGCAAGGCCTCGATACTGAGTGGGGTTCCGGCGACGAAGGCGACAACCGAGCTCTGGTAACTGCGCGTACCGAGCAACGCCCCCATTTTCGGCACCTCGCCGCGGGCGATGGAGTCCATGCAGACATGCGCAGCGATGGCCTGCGCCATGATTTCGATGCCCATCCAGGCCGGCATGTTGCCTTCCTCATTGGCGTACCAAGCATCGGCCTGCGGTTGATAAGTGCAGGTGGCTGCAGTGGACGAATATTGGCTGACGGTGTCAATGAACAGCATCGTGCCGCGGTGCGGCAGGATTTCAGTGATTGGGGGGGATGGTGGTTTCATTCAAAAACCTTTTTTAACCACGGGGGGCACGGGGAACACGGGGGAAAAACCGTAAAACAAAGTCTGGTCAGAAAAAGTGCAATCACCCGAAGGGCGTTCAGGCTTCTGCGGCCAGGCATCTGATTTATGGCCGTTTCCCCCGTGTTCCCCGTGTTCCCCGTGGTTAAATGCTTTATCCAGGCTCATCGATTTTCCCGCAATATCAGGCTGATGTTGTTGCCGCCGAAGGCGAAGGAATTGCTCATTACGACGCGGGCTTGGTCGGCAAAACGTTGGTCGGCAAGCACTGTGGAAAGCGGTGGCAGGGCTGGGTCGGCAGCGCCATCCCAAACGTGCGGCGGCAGGCGACCGTCGCCGGTCAGCGCCAGCCAGCAGAACGCGGCTTCAAGGGCGCCGGCAGCGCCCAGCGTGTGGCCGGTCATCGGCTTGGTGCCGCTCACCGGCACGCCATCCGGGAAAACACGGGAGACGACGCGGCTTTCCATTTCGTCGTTCTTCGGCGTGGCGGTGGCGTGCAGGTTGATATAGGTGATGTCTTTCGGCGTCAGGCCAGCATCCGAAAGCGCGGCGCGCAGCGCCAGTTCAGCTCCACGTCCTTCCGGTTCGGGGGCCGACATGTGGTGGGCGTCGCTCGATTCGCCGATGCCGAGCAGCTGCACTTCGCCTTCGTCACGTGTGACGAGAAACACGGCGGCGGCTTCGCCGATATTGATGCCGTGCCGGTTGGCGGAAAGCGGGTTGGTCAGATCGGCTGTTGTTGATTCCAGCGCTGCAAAGCCATTGATGGTCAGGCGGCAAAGCGTATCGACGCCGCCGGCAATGACGGCATCGACTAGCCCGAGACGCAGCAGGTTGCGCGCCGAAGCCAGCGCCTTGGCGCCGGAAGTGCAGGCGGTGGAGACCGTGTAGGCCGGGCCGAGCAGACCGAGATAACGCGCCAGGAAAGGCGCTGGGGCACCGATTTCCATCTGACCGTAGTCGAAACCGGCGGGTACGCAGCCGTCACGATGAAAGGCGGCAATCGCGGCTTCGCCTTCGGCAACGCCGGAGGTGCTGGTGCCCAGAACAATACCGACGCGGTCGGCGCCAAAGCGGGCTTTGGCGGCTTCGATCTGGTCGGCGATCTGGGCGATGGCCGCCAGCAGCAGGCGGTTATTGCGTGATTGCGCCGCTACTCCGAAACTGGCGGGGATTTCCGGCAGCGCGGCGCGAACGCGGCCGACACGGGCCGGAGCGGCAGGCAGCAGGCCATCTTCGAGCACCATGCCGGAAGTGTCGCCGGCAAAGAGCGCCGCGCGCGTGGCCTCAACGCCTTCACCCAGCGCGCTGACCAGACCGGGACGGCCGAGAAAGCAGGGGGTCACTTGGCATCCTCCGCATCGTCAAGAGCGCGGGCGTCGATACGCATGCCGGCAGGGGCGACGATCTTTAGCCGTTGGTAAGGCAAATTTCCCTCCCAGGAAATATCCAGAATGTCATCGCCGCTGGCTTCTTTCAGGCGCAGTCGGCGACGATTGGGTTCTGCAATCAATTCAAGTTCCGGCGACAGGCCGGCACGCACCATTTCCGGCGGCCACATGGCAATCTGCACCATCGCCGGAAACAGGGCCGGATCGAGGCGCGAGGCCATTTCAGGCGGCAGGTCAGCGCGCAGGACGCCATTTTCCCATGAAACGAACATGAGCGTTTGTCCGAGCGGGGTCATGCCGGCAAACCGCAAGCCGCGCGTATCGTTCTCGATACGGGTGAGCAGGGTCATGCGCTGATCGCCGGCGCTTAACACGCTTTGCTGCAGCGTCGAGAAGTTCGGCCCGGCGCCGCTTTGCAGGCAGTAGGAACCTCCGCCCGGCAGGCGGGCGCAGCCGGGCTTGTCTGGCGCACAGGCGGTCAGCAGCAGGCTGATTAAAAGCAGAAAAGTCAGGCGCATCGCGGTTTCCAAAGCGTGAGAGCTAGCGGTGCCAATAATACTGATGTGGCGACACCAATGAGCAGCATCAGACCGAAATTGCGTAGCGCCGGCATCGACGAAAACGACAAGAGGCCAAAGGAGAGCATGGTTGTCGCCGCCGACAGCAGCACGCCGGCAAAAGGTGCCGGGGCGCGGTCGCCGGCTTCGACGATGAAAATGGAGTAATTGACGCCGACACCAAGCACCAGCAACAGGCCCATCAGACCAAAGAGCGTCAGCGGCAGGCCGATATAACCGTAAGTGGCCAGTGCCAGCCCGATGCCAAGCAGGGTGGGCAGGAAAACGACTGCACCGTTACGCAGCCCGTGACGCCAGGCAAGCACAGCAAAGACGATCAGCGCCGCTGCCGGCATCCAGCCGGCACCCCACTGCCGGTATTGGCGGAACAGTTGTGTGACACTGCTGGCCTTATCCACGACGGTGACGCCGGGCAGGTCGCGGGCCAGCGCGGTAAAGTTGGCGTTGCCGTTATCGCCTTGCGGCACGACCATTGTCGCCTTGCCGCCGGGTAGTGCCAAGTGGCGCCAGGCACTGGAGATTGGGTTGGCGAGCCAGGTTTCCAGCGTCAGCGGCGGCGTGGCACGGGCTGCAGCAGCCAGCCAGGTGGCAGCAATGTCGTCACGGAAACCGGCTTCGGAAAGGCGGGCGGCAGCACGGTCGGGCGGGTTGAGCAGGGTCTGGCCGATCAGGCGATGGTTGTCTGCCTGCCGCGCGGCCGAAGGCACGAAGGCCGACAAGGCGAGATAACCGGAGAGGCCTGGGGCACCTTTCAGCCGGGCGGTTAAAGCCTCTTCGCGCTGCAGCGCCGCTTCGTTGCTGGCGCCTTCAATCAGGAAAAAGCGGTTGCTGCCCGAGAAGCCAGCCAATTCGCGGATTTGCGTTTCTTCGGCGACCAGTTGTGGCGGCATGGCAATAAGCTGGTGGATATCATCATTAGAGCCAAGGTGGAACCAGCCTGGTGCCGAGACAAGCAGGACGAGGCCGGCGATGATGAATGCCCGCAGCGGCGTGATGCGTAGCCGCCAGAAATCGAGGAAAGCGCGCGGCCAGCGCGTCGCCGCAGCGGCATCGCGGGTGAGCGGCTTGGTGGCCAGGCGGGGCAAGAGCAGAATGACGGAAATCCAGGCGGCGGCCAGCCCGGCAAAGGCGAAGAGCGCGATCTGGCCGAGCGCCGGAAAAGGCATCAGTGACAGCGCGCCGTAACCGATCAGGCTAGTCGCCAGTGCCACAGCCAGTGGTCGCAGCAGGCGACGGATGGCGACCTGCGGCTGCCAGCTCTTGCCGGCTTCAAGCTGGGCGGCAAATACCTGTATGGAATAATCGATGGCCTCGCCGATCAGGCTGGCGCCGAAGACCAGCGTGATCAGGTGCAGGCTGCCATAGACGGCAAAGACGGCGGCGGTGGCGAAGGCGATGCCGATGGCAACAGTGAGCATGCCCAGCGCCATGGGCCGCACGGAGCGGAACAAGAACCAGAGCAGGAAAAGGATGCCGAGCAGCGAACCGGCGCCGATGAAATTCATTTCACGTTCGGCGCTGGAGCGCGCCTGAGCGCCGTAAAACACGCCGCCGGTACGCATCAGCTTGGCCTGCGGCCAATCGCGCGCCAGCACTTTTTCGCCGGCGGCCACAGCGTGGGTGGTGCCGGTCTGCACCGCGTGATCAAACGCCGAGCCGGGCAATTCAGCCAGGATCAGCACCCAGGTCATCTTGCCGTCGCTGACGATCAACTGGCCATCTTCCACCATCAATCGCGTCTGCATCAGCGGCAGGCTGCCCAGCCAGTTCTGCATCAGCCCATAAGGGTCGCTGCCAAGATCGGTGGCGATACCGGTGCGAATCGGCTGATGCAGGCGACGGGTGAGATGGGTACTGGCGTCGAATGACGGCTTGGCGAGTGCGGCCCGGTCGGCCGGACTCAAGAGACCAGAGCGGTAAGGATCGTAGAGATCGGTCAGTTGCCGAACATCGGCCGGTGGTGCGCTGTCGATGACTAGCCGGAAAGACTTGGCGGCGCGCAGCTCTTCGGCAAAACGACGGGCGGCGGCGTGGGCAGAGGTAGCGTCGGCATGGCCGACGAGAAAGACGGCGCGGTTGCCCAGGCTCTCGGCCAGCGCATTGACCGCTGCCTCGGCACGCGGATTGCGCTCGGTTGCCGGCAGCAGGACGAGCAGATTGGTTTCCAGTGGTGCGCCGGTGGTCAGGCGATGAACCACCCAGCCACCGCAGGCAAGCGCCAGCGCCAGCCACAGCCAGGCGAGCCATTTAGCGGAAATCTTTAGTGGTGGAATGGTGTTGCTCCTGCGCGACAATAAGATTTGGCATTAGTGATAAAAATTTGCTGGCACTGTTGATAATTCGAGTTTGCCCCCTTTGATCTAGAGTTTGCATAGTCCGTCACAAGCTGTGGCGCTCATTGCTTCAATGATCGTTTTTAGATCGCTTCGAAAAGGTTCGGGGGCGCTCAGTTGAACCAGCTTTGCAAAATCACCGATTTTTTGTCTCGCCTCTGGCTGCAATATTGCCGAATAGCGTTCTGCGGTTTCTGACAATGCTCGAAGGAGTTTCAAGCGATAAGACGCTTTGATACCTTTGAAATTGAGCGACTGCAAAAAACCCATGTACATGTTGTACGTCCCATTTCTTGCCTGTCTGATGCCTTGCACCCGTATTTCGGTAATCTCTTCAGGTTTGAGCTTTAACATGAAGTCATTCATTAGTGGGGCTTGTTTTGCCATGCACCTGATGAGAAATGGTTGCAGAAGTTCCAACTCATCCTGAAATGCTAGGACGTTTTTTTCCATCACTTGTTGTACACGAAGCACAATCTTTTTTTGATCGGTTTTTGGGTCAATCGCTTTTTTTAGATCGAATAAGGCATATTTCATTGAGATGGCGTTTGCTTTGCCGCAAATCTCAACTAGATCGCCCAAATCCTTGGTTTCATAAGCGGTTGAATTCAAGAAGCGGTCGCTATCGGAAAGTACTGAAACCAGTTGCGCAACTTTGATGTCTGTGACTCTGGGCATAGCATTGTTATTGGTAGCCTCGATAACCAGAGAGTCCAGTTCGCGAGCGGCACTAAGGTATTCAGGCAGGCCCTGTGCATGTGCCATGGAAATAGACGAAGCAAATAACAAAACCAAGAAAACTCTCATTAGAAGCCTCCGAAACAAACTGGTTGATGACGACAAACTATTAAGTGCAAATAGGGTTCACCTACTATTTCGCACTAAAGCGGGCCATTTCTTCCGCCGACAGCGCCTTGGCCTCTACAGTGTTCTTGAAACGGATGGTGGCGTTGTCGCCGCCGGCTTCCTCGATGCGGATGCTGTCCACGTGTTGGCCACCGGTCAGGACGATGCGTTTGATGAACTGGGCGACTTGTGGATTGCGCGGGGTCAGCGTCAAGGTCCAGGCGCGGTCGGGGTCGCCGCTGCCGGTGCTGTCGAAGAGGTCGGCCAGCGCCTTGGTCTGGCCGCCGAGTAGGGCGCGGAATATACGGCCGACCTGGGCGAGGCCGGGAACGTCCTGCGAGGTTTTGATTTGCGCCACGCCGTCTTCGCCGATTTCGACCATGCGCGTTTCCTGCAGCACATAGGCCAGCTTCAGCGGCTTCTCGATTTGCCAGAGCACGCCTTGCTGCTTGGCAAAGATGAGGCGGCCACTGGTGACCAGCGGTTTCTTGAAGGCGGCCATTTCCTTGGTCTGGACGAATTCGGCGCGTACCACTGGTGCCTGTTCGAGACGGGCACCGAGGCGGGCGGCGATGTCGTCGGCTGGGGCGGCGGCAAGCTGGCCGGCAGAGCAGAATAAAGCAAGGACGGTCAGGTGGCGGATCAGGGACTTGATGCGTAAGCCAGCCCCCTCTCCCTGTCCCTCTCCCGCGAGGGGCGAGGGGACGAAATCTGAATCCTCATTGGCTAAGTTGACGCGGAAGGCGCTTTTGACGGAATTGTTTGTGCGGTCGTGGTAATCGTTGCGGATCAGGAACATGACAGGGCTTTCTCCATACGTTCAGTGAGGGCTGGCGGGGAAACGAATTGCATCTCGCCGCTGCGGCCTTCGACGGCGACCTGTACGGTGCTGCCTCGGGTCAGGCGCTCGCCGCTGTCGCGGTCACGGATTTCGTAGCCGATTTTCAAGCGGTTTTCGTATTCCATGAAATGCGCCCGCACCACGATGTGCTGGGCGTAACGGGCTGGGCGGATGTATTTGAGGTGGCAATCGACCACCGGCCACATGTAGCCGGAATCGCGCATTTGCGGCACGTCGTAGTCGATGCGGCGCAGCAGGGCGCAGCGGGCGATTTCGAAATACTTGACGTAATGGCCGTGCCAGGCGACGGACATGATATCGATGTCGTGGAAGGGAACTTCGATCTCGACTTCGGCGTTGATTCTATGCATTGGCGTACAAGTCCCAGGTGCGCTGGCGGATGGCGGCGACGGTGGCGCGCAGTTCGTTTTCGAGCGCCCGGTCTTCGTCGAGGAAAGGGACGCGTTTGCCAACATCCTGGCAGAACCCGGCCACCGGTGCGGTCAGGGCCAGAGGGTCGGTACGGCCGCGCAGGGTGACGCCCTGGACGGCAGCGAGGACGACGGCGGCGGCGACCTGTTCAGTGAGTTCGAGGACACGCAGGCAATCGCGGGCGGCGATGGTGCCCATGCTGACCTTGTCCTGGTTGTGGCATTCGGTCGAGCGCGAGAAGACTGAGGCCGGCATGGTCAGCTTGAGGGCTTCCGCCGTCCACGCCGAAGCGCCGATCTGCACCGCTTTGAAGCCGTGGTTGATCGGGGCGCGCGGGCCGACGCTGCCGGAGAGGTTCTGCGGCAGGCCGTGGTTGTATCGCACATCGACGAGCAGCGCCAGTTGGCGATCCATCAGGTCGGCCAGGTTGGCGACGGCGGTTTTCAGCGCGTCCATGGCGAAGGCGATGTGGCCGCCGTAGAAATGGCCGCCATGCAGCACCCATTCTTCTTCGCCGTCGATGATCGGGTTGTCGTTGGCGCTGTTCAGTTCATTCTCGACATCGCGGCGAACCCAGCTCAGCGCATCGCGGGCAACGCCGATGACATGCGGGGCGCAGCGGATGGAGTAGCGATCCTGCAGGCGGGCGCCGTCGTCGTTGGTGGCGCCACCGAGGTCGTTCCATATCCAGTCGGCACATTCGATCTGGCCGGCGTGCGGCTTGACGGCAAACAGGCGCGGGTCGAAATGGCCGGCGTTGCCGCGCATCGCAATCGAGGCCAGCGCCGTGATGCGGCTGGCCAGGCGTGACAGATAATCGGCGCGGGCAAAGGCTAGGCAGGCCAGACCGGTCATGACGGCGGTGCCGTTCATGATCGCCAGCCCTTCCTTGGGGGCGAGGGTAATCGGGGCAATGCCGCGTTCTTTCAGCACCTCGGCGGCGGGGCGAATGGCGCCGCCAAAGAGCACGTTGCGCTCGCCAACCAGCGTTGCGGCAACGTAGGAAAGCGGGGTCAGATCGCCGCTGGCGCCGACCGAGCCTTCAGCCGGAATGCGCGGCAGGATGCGCTGATTGATCAGGTCGACGAGGCGTTCGAGCAGTACGTAACGCACGCCGGAATAGCCTTGCGTCAGGGAATTGAGGCGGGTGACCAGCACTGCCAGTGTCGCTTCCTGGCTCAGGTGTTCGCCGAGACCGCAGCCGTGGTAGCGCGTCAGGTGCAAGGGCAGTTCGGCCACCAGTTCGGGCGGCACGCCGACCGTGCAGGAATCGCCATAGCCGGTGGTGACGCCGTAGATGGTGCCGCCGTCGGCGAGCAGGTGTTCGAGATAACGGGAGCCAGCGTTGATACGGGCGGTGAAGGCAGGATCGGAGGGCAGAGTGACGAAAGCGCGGCCTTCGGCAACGGCCAGTACCTCTTCGATCGTGAGTTTGCGGTTGCCGGAAACGATGGTGGTGAGATTGGGGTGCGGTGTATTCATGGCAGGTCCGATTTGAGGATTACGGGGCAGGTTGGTCGGGGCAGGCTGAAAAAACGATTTGCCCGGCAGCGCAGGCGCGGCTGCCGGCGCTGAAGGTGAATTCGAGGCGGGATTTTTCTTCCAGCCAGGTGAGTTGGGCGTCAAGCTCGGTGCCGGGCAGGACTGGCGAAGTGAATTTCAATCCCTTCAATTGCGAAAAACGCTGGCGCGGCAGGTTGAAATGGCGCTCTGCCAGACGTACCGCCCAATCGATCTGGACGACGCCGGGCAGGAGCGGGTTTGACGGGAAATGACCAGGGAAATGGGCAAGCTCGGGTGGCACGCGCAACCGGAGATGGGCCGTCTGGCCATCGCAACTCTCAGTGAGGATTTCGGGGAGCAGGATCATCGGGGAGGTTCAGTTGGTGGTGCCTGTGAGCGCCGTTGGCTGGTGGCTAATCAATTCATTTTTGAAAAAATTTTCCAAGGCGCAGGTTAAACGACGGGCGCCGATGGGCGTGCTTTCAGGCTGGGCCACCAGACTCTCGATTGTCAACGGTTCGAGAACGGTGACGGTCATGCAGAAGGCGCGCGGCGGAATGTGGTACCAAGGCGCTCCCTTGGTCAGCGTTGGCGGGTCGCAGGTGATGATGACCGGCATGATGGGGCGACTGGCGGCCATGGCGACATAGGCGGCGCCCCGCACAAAATGCATTGGTTTGCCGGGCCTGGTGCGGGTGCCTTCGGGAAACACAAGTAGCGACTCGCCTTCGTTCAGGCGGGCGGTGCAGTCCTTGATGAGGCTTTCCGGTACGCCATTGTTGACGTAGCCGGTGAGCCGGACAATGCCCCAGTAGAAGGGGTTTTGCCATAGGGTCGATTTGACGACGCAACAGGCTTCCGGATAGAGCCAGAGTAAAACGACGACATCAATCAGGGTGGGATGGTTGGCCAGGATGAGGCTGCGGGGATGGGCGCGTAGACGCTCGATTCCTGATACCTGCAAGGTCATGGTACGGGTAATACACAGAATGCGGATCAGCAGGCCATAACCAGCGCCGAGGGTACGGCGGACGCGATTGCGGCGGGCTTGCCGGGTTCCCGGAAGCAGTGCCACAGCAGGCAGAATGATGGCCGACAGCAGCCCGCCACCGATGGCAAAACCGGCGAAACAAAGCCCAGTGACGAGCAGGCGCCAAAGCGCGTTGAACGGCCTTGAATGGCTCATCGCAATGACCATTGCCAGCGACGTTGTGCACCAGCCCAGGTGGCGGTTTTGCCATTTTGCAGGCAACCAAGAAAGGCGGATGCCTGCGATGGTGATGGCTTTGCATTTTCTTCCAGAGTGCATTGCGCCGTCAGTTGTTGCACAGGTTGCAGCGGGTCTATGAGCAGAGCAATGGCGAGGATGCCGGGGGCGTCATCGGCCAGCGGGCCGAACGGCGGCGGCGCTGGCGCATCGGCATAGACGTAGAGGGTTGGCGGAGTGTTGTCGAGGCTGGCGCGGGCATAAGCCTCGAGCAGGCCGGCAGCGAAGGTCTCCGGCCCGGCGGCAATGGCGGTGGCGGGCGAATGGTCGCCACGGGCAATGGAATAGAGGCCGGCGCTGGCGTTGAGTACCGAGAGGCCAAACGTCGTGGGGGAAAGCGGTTCGACGACGGCCAGCGACTGCAGCAATTCGATGGTGCGGCCCAGTTCGCCGTGGCGCGAGGCGTAAACGAAGCGCACAGCTTCGCACCCGCTGGCACAGGCGTTGGCGACATGCAAGGCGGCACGCGCCAGCGGCGAAAGCCGTCGGCGCAGCATGGGGTCGATGAAGGAGACATCCGGAGTGACGCCTGCGGCCTGCATGGCAGGGCCGTCCCATACTGCCCAGCTCGCCACCGGAATTGTCGCGCTATTCAACGAGGACCCCTGTTTTGGCATGCTTCTCTGCGTTGAAACGAAGAGGCTTTAAAATCATCTGTAGATCACGTGACTTAATGTTTCCGGATGACCGTCAATTTTGCTGACGACATTACCTGACCAGTGAACGTAGTAGGGGCCGAAGGACGACCACCAGTAGCGCCACATTGGGGCATCCAAACGCGGGGTGTGATCGGTTTGCGGAAAGCCGACCGCCATGATGACCTGCTCCTTGGTCATGCCTTTGACCAACTGGCCGCGGGCAATGGCTTTTTGCACGGTGGGCGAGAATTTGGCAATTTTCAGCCTGGGGTCACTGAGCGCGATAATCTTGTTGACCCACTGCTCGGTACTTTCCTGGGCGCGTCCGAAATCATGTCCGAGCCGCATGGATTTGCCGTCAACCTCGACATAGGCACGATAGCCGCTAATGCTGTTGAGATTGATTGGCGTACCGGCCGGGATAAAGGGCAGTTGCGCCAGATTGGAGTCGCTGATCCAGTCACGGTTGTAATGCAGGTTGCAGCAGGCATAGCCGCTGCGCAGATAGGCGGATTTGGCTTCGCTGTCCTGGCGGGGCTCCAGGGTTTTACAACCAGCTAGCGCGGTCGCTACGCAAATTAGAACACCCAAAA
The DNA here is from genome assembly GCA_018262285.1 of Pseudomonadota bacterium. GTDB lineage: Bacteria > Pseudomonadota > Gammaproteobacteria > Burkholderiales > Rhodocyclaceae > UBA1934. Next base: position 15,371 of record JAGTRX010000051.1, read on the forward strand.
TACGAAGATGCCTGATAAATGTGCTTTTCTTCACCGAAGTTTCTCCAAACACTTAAAAACCTCAAATTTTACCACTACCAATCCCTGCCTGACTGTACGGTAAATGACGGTAAATGACGCGGGAATGTGGCTGCAAATAATTCAAAGACAATGACACAGGCGCCGGCCTCCATTAAAGTCCACCCTTCGCACAACAGGCCTCTGCAAGCCTGCTTGTCCTGGTCGCCACCTTCAGCAAAGGGAAGAATTGATGATTTGCCTGTTGTCCCCGGCCCATTTGGTTGCATTGAGCGCCTTTCAGCTTTTCGCACTGCTTCTGATCTCACTCCCCGCTTGGGCGCCGCTTCCCCTCATTCTTTTCGTTCTCATTTCCGTCATAAGCCCATTCTTTCCCGGCAGCAGCTATTACCTGCCGGTCATCAGCAGCGGCAGGAAAGGCAATAAAGCTGTGGCGCTCACCTTCGATGACGGTCCCGATCCCAAGGTTACCCCCCGTCTGCTGCAACTCTTGGCTCGACATGAGCTGAAAGCCACTTTTTTCGTCACTGGAGTGAACGCCGAACGTTATCCAGACCTCATTCGCGCCATTCTGGCGCACGGCCATAGCCTCGGGAATCACTCATTTAGCCATTCTCCCTTCCTGATGCTGAAGGGCAGCCAAACCCTACAGCGCGAGGTTGAGGCGGCCCAGACCCTGTTCAGGCAGTTCGGTGTCGTTCCTCTGGCTTTCAGGCCGCCTGTTGGCATCACAGCGCCCCATCTCTGGCGGGTGCTGCAAAGCCTGGGCATGTTCTGTGTCAATTTCAGTTGCCGGAATGGCGACATGGGGAACCGGCGTATTCGTAACCTGGCTGCGAAGCTGCTAGGAAATGTCCGGCCGGGCGATATCGTCCTGCTCCACGATGTGGCCCCACCAAAAGGAGACGCGGACTATCTCATTGCTGAATTTGAGGCTTTCCTGCAGGGCTTGAAGGCCAAAAACATCGAGGTTCAGCCCCTGGCCCAACTCATCGGCAAGGAAATCATGGAAACCGGCAACGCCGATATCGGTCCGAATGCCATCAAACAGTTCTACGATGGCTTTGCGGCCAGCTACGATGATGAGCAGTTCTCCTCCAATGTTTCCCTGTCACGGCGGACGGAACTCAAGCTTTTTACCGCTCGCTTACCCGAGTTTTTCCAAGGGGCTGACCGGGTGCTGGAAATCGGCGCCGGCACCGGCATCTTTACTACCACCATCGCCCGTCACTGCCGCGAGGTCGATGCCGTCGATATCTCCGGCAAGATGCTGGCGCTGCTCGATGAGAAGTGCAGGGCCGAGGGCATCACCAACATTCGCACCCGCGTTGGTGATGTCGAGATCATTGAACTCGATGGCTCCTACAATGTGGTTTGTGCTTTCTCTGCCTTAGCTTATCTGAAAGATTTGCCGGCTTTTTTCCGCAAACTTGCGCCGCACGTCCAGCCTGGTGGGACGCTCTATTTCCTGACGGCACGCAGTTCCTTGTTCCGTTTCTTTACACAGATCGGTAATGCCATGCGGCAAGGCCTTTGGCTCAAATCCCATAGTCGGCGCGAGATCGCTGCTATGCTCACTGCTGCCGGATTCGAGGTGGTTTCGGTTGAATCGCACCTGCTCAAGTGCGTGATTTCCGGCGGCATGCTGCTGGAAGTGGTGGCCCGCAAGCCCCAAGGCACCAAGGATGCCAGCAAGTGACGGAACCATTGTTGCCCAAAACCCTGCTGCTTATCCCGGTTTACAACCACGGCTCCACCTTGCGTGCGGTGGTGGAGGGCTGCCTGCGCGAGGGTTACCCGGTTCTGGTGGTCGATGACGGCAGCACGGACGGCAGTCTGGACACGGTGAGCGATCTTCCGATAACCCGGCATCGCCTGCCGGAAAATCGCGGCAAGGGCGCTGCCATCCAGGCCGGCGCCGCCGTGGCGGCATCGCTTGGCTATGAAGCGCTGATTACGCTGGATGCGGATGGTCAGCACGATCCTGCCGATGCGAAATTGCTGCTCGACGCGGCGGCTCCGGTCTGGCCGGCTATCGTCGTCGGCGCCCGCCGCATGGATGGGGTGAATGTGCCATCGTCGAGCCGTTTCGGCATGGCTTTTTCCAATTTCTGGGTGCGCCTGGAGTGTGGCAAGACCCTGCCCGATACCCAGAGTGGCTACCGTCTCTATCCCGTTTCGCTGCTGATGCGTAGTTTTATTTCCCGGCGCTATACCTTTGAGATTGAGGTGCTGGTGCGCGGTTCATGGGCGGGTCTACCCATCCTGTCCACCCCCATCTCGGTCTA
>JAGTRX010000138.1 GCA_018262285.1 Pseudomonadota bacterium
ACCGCGCCGCCCTGGCGAGGAACGCCCTGATACGGCCGCTGGGCAACACCATATACCTGATGCCGCCCTATATCCTTGACGATGCCGAAATTGCCCACCTCGCGAAGACGGCCATCAGCGCTCTGGAAGATGCACTAAAACAATGACCTTGGTTTATCCACTCGACAACACCATGGCACTTTGCCGTACCATGTAATTATCGGGCGCTGCGGAGAACTTCTGATGGAATCATTTCACTGGGATCAAAGTTTTGTCACAGGTTTGCCGGAAGTCGACAAGCAACACCACCGTCTTGTCGAACTGATCAACCGCTTCGGAGACCTGGTCACGGCGGGAAAATCCTTGAATCTTGAGGATCTCGAAACTGTTCTTGAAGAACTCAAGAATTACACCGTTTATCACTTTCGCGAGGAAGAATCGCTGATGAATCGCATCGGCGTTGATACGAGGCACGTCAGCAGGCATCTCGATATTCACTGCCATTTTCTGCAGGAGATTACCCGTCTGCGCAGCGGCATCACACCGGAAAACCAAGAATCGGCCGCTTCTCTGCTCGATTATCTCAGCAAGTGGCTGGCCTATCATATCCTCGGCACCGATCAAAATCTGGCCAGGCAAATCGCTGCCATTGAAGCCGGCAAAACGCCGGCCGATGCCTACCTGGCACAAGAAAGCAAAAACAGCGAAGCGACTGAACCGCTACTGAACGCCCTCACCGGGCTGTTTCGTCGTGTCTCCGAACGCAACCGTGAACTGATCGAACTGAACACGACACTCGAAAAACGGGTAGCAGAACGCACCGAAGCACTGCTCAAAGCCAACGAGCAGCTTGAGTTTATCGCGATGACCGACCAACTTACCGGGCTGCCCAATCGCCGCCACGCTCTCAAAAGCCTGAACCACTACTGGATCGAATCATTGCGGGAGAACACACCACTGGTGTGCATGATGATCGACGCCGACGGCTTCAAGGAGATCAATGACAAACACGGCCATGACGCTGGCGACGAAGTCCTGCGTCAACTGGCCGGCTGCCTGAAAAATGCCGTGCGCACCGACGACATGATTTGTCGCCTGGGCGGCGATGAGTTTCTGCTCATCTGCCCGAATACGCCCTTGGCAGGCGGCATGCAACTGGCCGAAAAAATGCGCAGCGAAGTCGCCGCCATGCGCGTACCGGCCGGGAACAGTGGAATCTGGCGCGGCAGCATCAGTGTTGGCGTCAGCGTCCGCAGCGAGACCATACAAAGCACTGATGAATTGATCAAGATCGCCGATTCTGGTGTCTACCTCGCCAAGCAAAGGGGGCGCAACTGCGTGGCGACCGTCTGCACGACAGCAGACACAACTCAGTCACATACGGGCTGATCCAGACATTCCTTGACCTGATCGCCGGTCAGGCGAGTCAGAAACTGCTCGTCCTCGCTACCATTGACCAGATACTCGTAGTCGGTACGGTAAAGGTAATGCGTGTTACAGAGCGGGCAGCGCTGCAATTCCAGCCGGCGGCTGCCGTGCGGGCGCAGATCGCGTACCACAACCAGTTTTGCCACTGCTGCCGGAAGTTCCGTATCGCCATCGGAAGAACCATACTTCTGATAGGCATATTCCTGATCTGAAAGCGCGGAACAAATCGGGCATTCCGGGAGCGTTGTCTGCAGGTCATGCGGCATTGTATTGCTCCGAATAACCCAGCTTTTGCAGCACCGCTATCGCCATCAGCGAAGCCACCAGCATCACCTTCGGGCTATAGAGGCGATAACGCGCCACATCGGAGGAAAAGTCACCGGCAATCGCCATGTCCTCGCCCAGTTTGCGCAACTTGACCCCTTCGGGCGAGAGACCGGCCAGACCACTGCCAGAAACCAGATACTTGCCGGAATCCGCCAGGGCATTGATCAGCATGGCCTTTGTTTCGGCCCGATCAAAAGCCTCGACGACGATATCGCAATCGGCGAAAGCCGACGGCATATTGTCCGCGTCAAGACGCTGGACAATGGCCTCGATGCTCGCCGCCGGGTCGATGCGCAGCAAATTGGTCTTAAGCGCTGCCACCTTGGGGCTACCGATCTGGTCGGCAAAATAGAACTGGCGATTGAGATTACTGGCTTCGATCCGGTCAAAATCGAAAACCTTCAAATCCAGCACGCCACTGCGCACCAGATGGAAAGCGACATTGCTGCCTATGCCGCCTGCGCCAGCAATTCCGATCTTCATAACGGCTGCCAGTCCTTATACACCGGCTCGTAACCGCGCGCCCGGATGGCGGCATCCATTTGCGCCACGCTACGCTCATCCGAAATCTCGAACTGGCCGCTGGCGCTTTCCCTGCCGTCGTAGCCGCCAATGCGGGTGATCGAACCGGCCGAAATGCGGGTAATCCCCAAGGGCATCAGATTGTCACGCAAGGCCGCCGATTCGCGGGTTGACAGGGTCAGCCCCAAGCGCGGCAAAAAGAGGCGGTAGGCCAGCATGAACTGGACAAAGCGCGCATCGGAGAGGCGATTTTCGGGCGGCACGCTGACCTGTGCCGGATTCAGGCGCGGCAACGACAGGCTGATTTCGGTTGCCGGAAATTCATCCTGTAGCGCCATGGCGTGCACACCGGCGCAATAGGCATCAAACAAGGGATCGGCCAGGCCATACAGGGCGCCGATATTGACCGAACGAAAACCCGCCCGCGCCGCGCGTGCCGGCGTGTTGAGCCGATAGTCATAATCAGTTTTTGGCCCTTTCAGATGCACCTGACGATACACTTCGCGGTTGTAGGTTTCCTGATAAATGGTCAGGCTATCAACGCCCGCCTTTTTCAGAGCGACATACTCAGCCTCTTGCAGCGGATGGATTTCGATGCCGACCGAAGAAAAATGGCGCCGGATGATGCGTACGCAATCGATCAGATAACTGAGCGGCGTGCGTTTGGGTGCCTCGCCGGTCAATAGCAAAATGTGACGGATGCCGGTCGCGGCCAGCGCCTGCGCATTCGATTCAACTTCCGCCAAACTCAGCGTTTTCCGGCGCTCCTTGTGGCTGGCGCGAAAACCGCAATAGACACATTCGTTGCTGCAAAAGCTGGAGAGATAAAGCGGGCTGTAGAGCTGCAGGGTCTTGCCGAAATTCCGCACCGTCAGCGCATGGGCTTTGGTCGCCATCGCTTCCAGATGCGGCAGGGCGGCGGGTGAGAGCAGCGCTAGAAATTCATCCGGCCACAGCCTTTCCTTCTGCAGCAATGCCGCAATGTCCAGTTCGGCGGCGCGCGCCAATGCCGCAGCAAAACCTGCACCGGGTTCAGGCAGCACGCGTCGCGCCCAGGAAGCCGGTCAGCGGCGAACTGGCCACCGCTACCGGCCGTTCAGCTCCGGCTTTAGCCAAATAGCCGAAGCGGCCAGCCTGCACGGCCAGCGCAAAGGCGCGGCTCATCAAGACCGGATCTTGCGCTGCCGAAATGGCGGTATTGACCAGCACGGCATCGGCGCCCATTTCCATGGCCTCGGCGGCATGCGAGGACTTGCCGATGCCGGCATCGACGATGACCGGCACGCGGCTAGCTTCGATGATCATTTCCAGCATGTCGCGGCATCTGAGGCCGCGCAGCGAGCCAATCGGTGCCGCCAGCGGCATCACCGCCGCCGCGCCGGCTTCTTCGAGCTTACGACACAGCACCGGATCAGGCTGAATATAGGGCAGCACGGCAAAGCCTTCCTTGGCCAGGATGGCAGTAGCCGCCAGCGTTTCCTCACCATCCGGCAGCAGATATTTCATGTCGGTGATCACTTCGATCTTGATGAAGTCGCCACAGCCCATTTCACGGGCAATGCGGGCAATGCGCACGGCTTCCTGGGCAGTGCGCGCACCAGACGTGTTGGGCAGGATGGTGACGCCGGCCGGGATGTGCGTCAGCATATCCTCTTCCGGCTTGTCGGGATTCACGCGGCGCACCGCCACCGTCATCATCTGGGAGCCGCTGGCCTCGAGAATTTGCGGGATAAAACGCGGGCTGGAAAACTTGCCTGTACCCGTCAACAGGCGGCTGCTAAAAGCCTTGCTACCCAATATCAGATCATCCTGCACTTCAACCCCCACCAACAAAACAGACGATTTCGAGCCTATCGCCTTCACGCAGGATCGTCTCTTGCCACTGCGGGCGCTTGACGATGCTGCCATTCAATTCGACTACCACCCTTTCCGGTGCCAGACGTTTTTCCGTCAACAGATCAAGCACCGAACCGGCCAGACGGGACTCCTTTTCGCCATTGAGCAAAAGGTTGATCACGTTTATCTCCAAAGAATCGATTCACCACGGAGCGCACGGGGAAATACACAAAGATTTTCCTCTGTGGTTCTCCGCATTCTCTGCGCCTTTGGGTTGAAAACTCAACCCGCCAGCTTGACCAACGCATACTCCATGCTATCCGACAGCGCCCGCCAGCTCGCTTCGATGATGTTGGAACTCGCCCCCACCGTCGTCCATGTCTCGCTGCCGGCCTGGAAATCGATCAGCACGCGGGTAATCGCCGCCGTGCCTTCGTCGCCATCGAGTATGCGTACCTTGAAGTCCGTCAGGCGAACTTTTTCCAATACCGGGTAGCTATCCACCAGCGCCGCGCGCAAGGCATGCGACAAGGCATCGACCGGGCCATTGCCCTCAGCCGCCATGAACTTGACTACCTCGCCCACCTTAAGTTTGACCATCGCTTCCGACAGCAAGCCGCGACCATGCCGATGCTCATTGATCAGGAAATAGTCGATCAGTGTGAAAGGTTCGACATAGCCCGGCTGCAGGCGGTGCAACATCAATTCAACACTGGCCTCCGCCGCCTCGAAGGTGAAGCCCTCGTTTTCGAGTTGTTTGATCTGGTTCAACACACGCTGGGCATCATCGCGCCCCAGGTCGATACCCAGCGCCTTGGCCTGCATCTCGATATTGCCACGCCCGGAAAGCTCGGAAATAACCGCCCGCATTTCATTGCCAACCAGCGCCGGATCAATGTGCTGGTAGGTATCGGCCGCTTTCAGGATGGCCGCGACATGGATGCCGCCCTTGTGGGCAAAAGCGCTGTGGCCAGCGTAGGGATGGTGGTTATCGTGCTGCAGATTGGCCACTTCTGCCACAAAGCGTGACAATTGCGTCAATTCCTTCAATTGCTCTGCAGGCAACACCTCATGCCCCATTTTGAGCTGCAAATCGGGAATGATGGTAATCAGATCGGCATTGCCGACGCGCTCGCCGTAACCGTTGACCGTTCCCTGCACCAGCGTCGCGCCACCGCGCACCGAGGCCAGCGAATTGGCCACACCGCAGCCGGAATCGTTATGGCAGTGAATGCCAATTTTCGCGCTTGGCAGGCGGTTTTGTACTTCGCGGGTGATCGCCTCAACTTCCCAAGGCAACTTGCCGCCATTGGTCTCGCATAGCACCAGCCAGTCGGCGCCGCCATCGAGCGCCGCCTTCAGCGTGGCGACAGCGTAATCGGGATTGGCGAGGAAACCATCGAAGAAATGCTCGGCGTCGTACATCACCTCGCGCCCTTTCGCCTTCATCCAGGCCATGCTCTCGCCGATCATGAGCAGATTCTGCTCCAGCGTTGCGCCCAGCACTTCGGTGACATGGTAATCCCAGCTTTTGCCGACCATGGTCACCACCGGCGTGCCGGCATCCAGCAGGGTTTTCAGATTCTTGTCATCATCACATTGGCTGTCTTTACGGCGCGTACTGCCAAACGCCGCCAGACGCGCCTGCCCCAAGTTCATCTTGACTGCGCGCTGAAAGAACTCGGCGTCCTTGGGGTTGGAACCCGGCCAGCCGCCTTCGATGTAATGCACGCCAAAATCGGCCAGGCGCCTGGCAATGGTCAGCTTGTCTTCAAGCGAGAGGGAAAGGTCTTCACGCTGCGTGCCATCACGCAGGGTAGTGTCGTAAACAAAAACGCGAGCCATGGTTCGGCAAACTCTGTAAAACTTTGGATTATGCCCTAGAAAACCGGATAACGCTGCCTACAGGTCAGCCGCCGCGATCCTCTCGCGCAAAGTTCTGGCGTGCACGTGCCTGGCGCGCAAACGCGGGTCAGTCACGACCAACCCCAGCGTCTCACCGAATACAATGGCCACACCCAGCACCGGCAAAACCAGCATCAGGCCAGGGACACCCGCCACCGCGCCACCGACAAAAATCATCAAAACTGTCAGCAGCGGGTGGATATTGAGGCTCTTGCCCACTGTCAGCGGCATGAAGAAAAAATCATCAAGCAAGCGCACTACCAGGAAGAGCACCACCGCACCATATGCAATTTCCGGTTGAGCCGGGAAATCGGTGGCCGCCACCAAAACCACCAGCAAGCAACCGACAATCGATCCGACATAGGGCACCCAGGCCAGCACCGCCGTCACCAGACCCAGCGCCAGCGGCGCCGAAACCCCCAGCAGCCAGAGCCCGGCCGCCAGACAGACGGCATCAAGCAGCGTCAGTTGCAACAGGCCAACAAAATATTGCCGCGCCGTGCGGTCAACCTGGTCGAGAAGATAGAGGGTGCGCTCGAAAAAGGCATTGGGCACCGCTTGGCCGACAAAGCGCTTGAAACGCCAACCATCGCGCAACATGAAAAAAGCCAGAAAAGGCGCCAAAAGCAGGGAGGGCGCCCAGGCGGCAATGGTCATCAGGGCTCCGGCCAGATATTTCTGGGCAAAATGTTCGCTGAAATTGGCAATGCCTTGAGTCAATTCGGCGCTCAAATGCGCCCGCGCCAGCATGGAAAAATTGCCCTCCAATTGCTTGAGCGTCGCCATCAACAAATTGACGCCACCATCAAGGTAACGCATGCTGGACTGCTGCCAGTTGGCCGCCTCCGCCGTCATCAGGGGCAGGGAAAACACCAACAGCAGCGCAATCAAAACACCCACAGCAACACTAACCATGCTCGCCGCCGCATCGTGCGAAAAGCCGGAAAGTACGAGCCGCTG
>JAGTRX010000002.1 GCA_018262285.1 Pseudomonadota bacterium
GACCTCGGCGCCAAAACCTTCGGCGCGGGTTTTGCAGTACATGTCGTTGAGGTCGCTATAGTCGGTGGCGCGATAGCCGTAGCGCACGCCATCGAAGCGCGAGAGATTGGAACTGGCCTCGGCCGGTGCGATAACGTAATAGGCGGGTACAGAAAGCCGCGAATTGGGCAGCGACACCTCGACAAAATTAGCGCCAAGCATACGGTATTCGGCAATTGCAGCTTGCACGACTTGCGTCACCATGGGGTCGCAAGCGGCTTTTTCGTTGTCCCCGAAAAATTCTTTGGGCAGGCCGATACGCAGGCCGGCCAAGGGTTGATCGCCGGATTTTGGGGTCAGTTCGCGGGTGTAATCTTCGCAGGGGCGCTCCAGACTGGTGGAGTCGCGTGGGTCAAACCCGGCCATTGCGTTGAGCAGGATGGCGCAGTCTTCGGCGCAATGTCCCATCGGTCCGCCCTGATCGAGCGAGGAGGCGAAGGCAATCATGCCGTAGCGCGAGACGACGCCATAGGTGGGCTTCAGGCCGGTCAGGTTACACAGCGCCGCAGGTTGCCGGATGGAACCGCCGGTATCGGTGCCAGTAGCGGCGGCCGCCAGTCGTGCCGCCACTGCGGCCGCTGAACCACCCGAGGAGCCGCCAGGAACCCGGCTCAAATCCCAGGGGTTTTTCACCGCGCCGAAAAACGAAGTTTCGTTTGACGAGCCCATGGCGAACTCGTCCATGTTGGTTTTGCCGATATTGACGGCACCAGCGGCGTCGAGGCGTTCGATCACGGTGGCGTCGTAGGGCGCGATAAAATTGGCCAACATTTTGGAACCGCAGGTGGTGCGCCAGCCCTTGCTGCAAAAAATGTCCTTTTGCGCCAGTGGAATGCCGGTCAGGGGCGCGGCTTCGCCACGGGCGATACGGGTATCGGCGGCGCGCGCTTGCGCCAGGCTCTTGTCTGGATCGACGGTAATGAAGGCGTTGATTTGCGGATTAAGTTTGGCAATGCGGTCAAGATACCACTGCGTCAACTCAACGCTGGAAACCGATTTTGCAGCCAGCGCGGCGGCGAATTCTTTCAAACTGGATTTGATCATTTTTGCGGTTGGACGCCAAACGCTTGCATACACTTGGCGTCACACACTCCTTGTTATTCAATCACCTTGGGTACCAGATAAAGGCCATTTTCAACTTCCGGCGCGATATTCTGGAAAAGATCGCGCTGATCGCTTTCGCTCACCGCATCCTGGCGCAGGCGCTGGCAGACATCCTGTGCATGCGCCATAGGCTCGACGCCTTTGGTGTCGACCGCCTGCATTTCTTCGATCAGGCTGAAAATGCCATCCAGGTGGCTACGAGTGGCTGTGGCTTCCTCGTCACTCACTGCGATGCGTGAAAGGAGGGCAATCCGGTGAATCTGTGCTTGTGTCAGTGACATGGGTGGCTTTTGTGCATTGCACAATATCTTAAAATCGAGAGCAATATAAGGTATCATAAAAGCTTTATTTACCGCACCCCCATAGCCGAGAGTATTCACGATGTTCAGTTTCTTCCGCAGTTACTTTTCCAACGATCTTGCCATCGACCTTGGCACCGCCAATACCCTGATCTACGTTCGCGGCCGGGGCATTGTTCTGGACGAGCCCTCGGTGGTTTCCATCCGTCTCGAAGGCGGCCCCAATGCCAAGAAGAGCATCCAGGCTGTGGGCAAGGAAGCCAAGGACATGCTCGGCAAGGCACCGGGCTCCATTACGGTCATCCGGCCGATGAAAGATGGCGTGATCGCCGATTTCACCGTCACCGAGCAGATGCTGAAGCAGTTCATCAAGAAGGTGCACGACTCGCGGCTTTTCTCACCCAGTCCGCGCATCATCATTTGCGTGCCTTCCGGCTCCACTCAGGTCGAACGCCGGGCCATTCGCGAATCGGCCATTGGTGCTGGCGCCCGCCACGTTTACCTGATCGAGGAACCGATGGCAGCGGCGATTGGTGCTGGCTTGCCGGTGGCTGATGCAACCGGGTCGATGGTGGTTGATATTGGTGGCGGCACCACTGAAGTTGGTGTCATTTCGCTCGGTGGCATGGTTTACGCCGGTAGCGTCCGCGTCGGTGGCGACAAGCTGGACGAAGCCATTATCAATTACATCAGCCGCAATTACGGCATGATGATCGGCGAAAACACCGCCGAAAACGTCAAGAAGCGCATCGGCTCAGCCTTCCCGGGTGCTGAAGTGCGCGAGATGGAAGTCTCCGGTATCAACAAGGCCGAAGGTATTCCGCGCAAATTCACCATTTCTTCCAACGAAATCCTTGAAGCCCTGACCGATCCGCTGAATCAGATCGTTTCGGCCGTCAAATCAGCGCTGGAAAAAACACCGCCTGAATTGGGTGCCGACATTGCCGAAAAGGGCATGGTGCTGACCGGTGGCGGTGCGCTGCTGCGTGATCTCGATCGTTTGCTCATGGAAGAAACCGGCTTGCCGGTCATCGTTGCCGATGAGCCACTAACTTGTGTGGCGCATGGTTGCGGCTTGGCGCTGGAAAAAATGGACAAGCTCGGCAGTATTTTCGCCTCCGAATAATTCGCAGTGGTGCTCTGGCGGTAACAAGTCATGCCCGGTATCGATCATGCACCACCGCCGTTCTTCAAGCGTGGGCCGGCGCCACTGGCGCTGCTGAGCTTTTACGTTGCCGCCTCGGTGGCGCTTTTTGTCGTTGATCTCAAATACCATTCCGTCGATTTTCTCCGTCAGGGCGTGGCGTCCGTGGTCGATCCACTGCAGCGTCTGGCGCAAACACCGGGGGCGGCCATCGAGCAGTTCGGCGATTATTTTCAGGGCACTTATCGGCTACAGCAGGAAAATGCCCGCCTGAAACGTTCCCAACTCGATACGGCGCCCAATCTTGGCCGGTTGGCGCATCTGGAAGCGGAAAATGCTCGCTTGCGTCGTCTGTTGGACATGAAAACGCGCGAAAAAGCCAATGGCAAGGTGGCACAAATCCTTTATACGACCCGCGATCCCTTTTCGCGGCGCATTGTCATCGACAAAGGCCTGCAGGCTTCGGTTGAGGCCGGGCAGCCGGTGATTGATGAGGCCGGTGTGGTCGGGCAGGTGACGCGCACCTCCCTGCTGCATTCCGAAGTGACGCTGATTACCGACAAAAATCAGGTGGTGCCGGTGCAGGTGGTACGTACCGGTATGCGTTCAGTGGTGTACGGTCTGGGCGATGGACGGCTGGAGTTGCGTTATCTTCCGGCCAATGCCGATATCAAGGAAGGCGACGTTCTGGTCACTTCCGGCCTGGACGCAATTTTTCTGCCGGGTTTTCCGGTGGCGCGCGTCGGCAAGGTTGAGCGCGACAGCGCCTATTCGTTCGCCCGTATTTTTTGTGATCCTGTTTCCGGGGTTGAAAATTTTGGTGAGGTCTTTGTCCTCAATGTGCCTACCCGGCCGGCACCATTGCCTGCCGAATTGACCAAAAGCACCCAGCCGGCAGAAGCCAAAGGGAACGAGGCAGAAAAAACCGAAACGCGTCCCAAGAAAAAGAACAAACCTGCCAGGAAACCTTGATTCATGCAACCTACATTCACTTCCTCGCGCATTCTGCAACCGGTAAGGCCGTGGTTCATCTACGTCAGCCTGTTCGTCGCCTTGATGCTCAATTTTTTGTCTACATCACACTGGGCCATGGTGCCGGATTGGATTGCGCTGGTGCTTTGTTTCTGGAGCGTGCGCGAATTCCGGCGCATCGGCATGGGCTGGGCCTTCATGCTGGGCATCATCATGGACGTCGCCAATAGTGCCGCCCTGGGTCAGCATGCCCTGGCTTACGTGGTTCTGGCCTATCTGGCATCGACTCTGTCGCGGCGCATTCTTTGGTTTCCGCTCGTGGAACAGGCGTTGCACATCTTTCCCCTGCTGTTGCTGGTTCAGTTCATTCAAGTTCTCATCCGGCTAATGGCCGGATCGACTTCGCCCGGACTCGAATACTTTGTCGGACCCATGATTGCCACGCTCCTCTGGGTGCCGGCGACTTACCTGCTTTTGCTGCCGCAATACCGGCCAGCCGAACAGGATCCGAACCGGCCGATCTGATCCGGATAAGACATGGGTGATTTTCACAATCCGGAAAACGATATCGAGCGCTTTCGCTCCCGCGTTATTTTTTGCGCCATTGCCGTTTTTTTGTCCTTTGCGGTTCTGCTGATTCGTTTTGTCTGGCTGCAGGTTGTTCAGCACGAGTATTACCGTACCCGCGCCGAAGAAAACCGGATCTCGATGGTGCCGATTGTTCCCAACCGTGGCCTCATCGTTGACAGCAACGGCGTCGTCATGGCGCGCAATTATTCCGCCTTTACTCTGGAAATCACGCCGTCGCGGGTGGAAAGCCTGGAAGAAACCATCAATGCCCTGGCTGCACTGGTGGATATTCAGGCCAAGGATCGCAAGCGCTTCAAGCGTCTGCTGGACGAGGCCAAAAACTTTGAATCCATCCCCATCCGGACGAGGCTGACGGATGAAGAGGTGGCGCGTTTTGCAGCGCAACGCTACCGTTTTCCGGGTGTCGAGGTCAAAGCACGATTGTTTCGCCAGTATCCGCTCGAGCATCTGGCCTCTCATGCCCTGGGCTATATTGGACGCATTACGGATCGTGACAATGAATGGATCGAAGAAGAAAACAAGGAAGCCAATTACCGTGGCACCGATCACATTGGCAAGACCGGGCTCGAGCAGCATTACGAATTTGAACTGCATGGTCTGACGGGCTACGAGGAGGTTGAAATCGATTCCGGCGGGCGTGCCGTGCGCAGCCTCAAGCGCACGCCGCCGACTTCCGGCAATAACCTTACCCTGACCCTCGACACCAAGTTGCAGGAAATAGCCGAAAAGGCCTTTGGTAACCGTCGTGGCGCTCTGGTGGCCATTGAACCATCGACCGGCGGCGTGTTGGCGCTGGTTTCGATGCCGACTTTTGACCCCAATCAGTTCGTCGATGGCATCACGCCTGACAACTGGAAGGAACTGAATGAGTCGATTGACAAACCCATGGTCAACCGGGCGCTCAACGGCGCTTATCCGGTGGGTTCGACTTTCAAACCCTTCATGGCGTTGGCAGCGCTGGAAACCGGCAAGCGCCGTCCCAACCAGTCCATTTCCGACCCCGGCTTTTTCAATTTCGGCGGCCATCACTTCCGCGATGACAAAAAGGGCGGCCATGGCATGGTGGATATGCACAAGTCAATCGTCGTTTCCTGCGATACCTATTACTATGTGCTGGCCAACGACATGGGGATCGACCTCATTTCCAGCTTTATGGGCTCACTCGGTTTTGGCCAGAAAACCGGCATCGACATCGGTATCAAGGGCATGGGCGAATCCGAAGGTGTCTTGCCATCGCAGGCCTGGAAGAAAAAACGTTTCAAGAAACCCGAGCAGCAGAAATGGTACGCCGGCGAAACTATCTCGATCGGCATTGGCCAAGGCTACAACGCATACACCATGATCCAGCTGGCGCAGGCAACGGCGACAGTGGCAAACGGTGGCGTCATGTTCCGCCCTCATCTGGTGCGCTACATTACGGATGCCAAGACGGGCGAGAAACGCTACGTCGAGCGGCAGCCGCTAAAAGATCTGAACTGGAAGCCGGAGCATGTCGAATTCATCAAGAACGCCATGCAGGGTGTAAATACGGCCGGTACTGGCACGCGCGCCTTTGCCGGTGCCACCTATACCTCCGGAGGCAAAACGGGAACGGCACAGGTTTTTTCGCTCAAGGGCGGCACCTACTCCGCCGGTAGGCTCAAGGAACGCCTGCGCGATCACGCCCTTTTCATTGCCTTTGCGCCCGTCGATAAGCCCAAAATCGCCTTGGCCGTACTGGTTGAAAACGGCGGTTTCGGTGCCCAGTCCGCAGCGCCGATTGCCCGCATGGTGCTCGATTACTATCTGGCCGGCAAGAAACCGGAAGGCCCGGCGGCCGAAGACGCTGAGGCCGAGGCGGAAGATGACAAAGATGAGGCGGTTGAAGAGGAAAAGAAGCCATGAACAATTTCCTCAATTCCCTGCGTTATTACGCGCGGCAGTCCATCGTTCACATTGATTTCCCGCTGCTGATGATAGCTTTTGCCATCCTGGCCATCGGCGTGATGACCGTCCATTCGGCAACCTTTGATGGCGTTGATCGTTCTTGGTCGCAGGCCACCCATGCTGGCCTGGCGTTTATTCTGATGTGGTTCATCGCGCGCATGCCGCCGCAAAAATTGATGAGCATCGCTGTCCCGCTTTATGTGCTGGGGATCATCCTGTTGATTGCATGTTGGCCTGGTATTTCCAGCACTATGAAGCAGTCTTGAAGCTCAGGCATTACGCGCTGGCGGCACTGCTGTTGATGGTGCCGTTTGCCCTGATTGCCAAGCAGCCGGATCTGGGTACGGCCATTCTGGTCGGTGCGGCCGGGTTTTACGTCATCTTTCTGGCTGGTCTGCCCTGGAAATTCATCATTGGCCTCATGGCCGCTGGTGGTGCTGCAGCCCCATTCCTGTGGAATCTGCTGCATGACTATCAACGCAAACGCATTCTGACCCTGCTCGACCCGACCACCGATCCGCTGGGTGCCGGCTACCACATCATCCAGGCCACCATTGCCATCGGCTCGGGCGGAATTTTTGGCAAGGGTTATCTCAAGGGCACTCAAACCCATCTCGAATTCATTCCCGAAAAGCACACTGATTTTATTTTTGCCGTCTTTTCGGAGGAATGGGGGCTGATCGGCAATTCTATTCTGTTGGTGCTTTATTTCATGCTCATTGCGCGCAGCCTGATGATAGCCGCTGCCGCGCCAACCCTGTTTACCCGCCTGCTGGCGGGAGCCGTCAGTCTGGTTTTCTTTACCTACGCCTTTGTTAACATGGGTATGGTCAGCGGCATTCTGCCTGTAGTCGGTGTGCCTTTGCCCTTTGTCAGCTACGGTGGCACGGCTTTGGTTACCCTGTTCATTTGCATCGGGATACTCATGTCCATCCATACCCATCGCATGTTGGTGAAGAAATGAAGCGTGCCTTAATCAGCCTGACCGTTATGACTGCCGTGTTGGCGGGCTGCGGCAGCGTGCCGATTACAGGTTCCTCTGAAGGTGCGTTGCCAGAGGAGGTGACGGCTAGACCCGGGTCGCGTCCGACTGCCAGGCCGGTACAGAAGAAAGGCGGCGGTTACTACAAGGACGATGGCCCGGCCGATGATATCCCCGATAATCTGGAAGATATTCCGGATGCCCAGCCCAGGCTGGAACCCTTGCACAAGCCGGCGACGCGTCCGTATGTCGTCCTCGGGCGGCAATACATACCCAACACCACACTTAAACCCTACAAGGCACGCGGTATTGCCAGTTGGTATGGCAAAAAATTCCATGGCCAGAAGACTTCGATTGGCGAACCCTACAACATGTTTGCCATGACCGCTGCGCACACCACCCTGGCACTGCCTTCCTATGTGCGGGTGACCAACCCGCGCAGCGGCAAATCGGTGGTGGTGCGCATCACCGACCGCGGCCCCTTCCACGCGGGCAGAATCATTGATCTTTCCTATACGGCCGCTCACAAGCTTGGCATCATCAATAGCGGCAGCAGCGAAGTCGAAGTCGAAGCCATTATTCCATCAGGCAGCCCTACTGTGCTGATTGCGGAAGCACCATCAGCCAAGCCGACTGTTAAGCCGCCGACAGCCGCTGAGGAGCGCGACGATATTGCCGAGTTGATGAAACGTCTGGAGCGCCAGGAAAATCAAGCCACTCCACAAAAAGGCCTCTTTTTGCAACTCGGCGCTTTTTCCAATGCCGATAACGCCGAGAATCTGAAAAATCATCTGGCCAGCGAATTGGACTGGCTGGTCGAACCCATGTTGATACAGGCCAGTGGTGGCATTCACCGTCTGCAGGTGGGGCCATACGCCAGCCGTGAAGAAGCGCTCAAGGTCGCCGAGCGCATCTGGCAGGCGTTGGGCACCAAGCCGACTCTGGTTAACCGCTGACCGTCTGATCGTGCCGACTGTCTTCACGCATCCAGCTTTACCGCTGGCGCTTTCCCTGGGTCTGGGGCGTTACTGGATTTCCGGACGCTTGCTGGCGCTGGGGATTTTTGTCTCGATTCTTCCCGATCTTGATGTCCTCGCCTTTCGGTTCGGCATTTCCTACGGTGCGGAATTCGGACATCGTGGCTTTAGCCATTCCCTGTTTTTTGCGCTGGGAGCGGCATTGCTCGGTGCCTGTTTTTATCGCCTGCTCCATTGCGGTTTTCTGCGCGCTTTTATCTTCCTTGCGCTGGTGACGGCTTCGCATGCCGTACTCGATGCCTTTACCAATGGCGGTCTTGGCGTCGCCCTGTTTTGGCCCTGGTCGGCGGAGCGGTTCTTTGCGCCCATCAAAGAGATCGAGGTTTCGCCCCTCGCTTTTTCCCGTTTTCTGGCGCCGCGCGGATGGGCGGTGTTGAAGTCGGAATTCATGTGGGTCTGGTTGCCGCTGATGAGTACGGCAATCGTTGCAGCCATTGCCTGCTATCTTTGGGTTCGTCGCAAACCCCCGGTGACTTAGAGCGCGACGGATGCGACTGCCACATTCCCCTTGCCGGGGAATTCCAGGCCGGAGAAACTGGTCCTGCGTGCCAGAGCAATGCCGCGACCATTGGGGTCGAAGGCGCGCTCAGGGTCGAATTCCAGAAAGCGCCACCAGTCGAAACCATCGCCCTGATCGGTGATGGTATAGCGGATTTGTGTTTTTTCCTTTTCGATGCGGACAAAGGCAAAGCGATCACGGTTGGCGGGAAGGGTCAGGCGGCGGTCGATTTCGGCTTCCCAGCCGCCATCAAGCTTGAGCCGTGCCTTTTCCTGGTAAGTGATGCCGAGATTGCCGTGTTCGACGGCATTGACCATCAGATCAGCCAAGCCGGAAGCCGTCAGGTGCGGTTTTGGTGTGAATCCGGCCAGAATTGGTACCAGATGATTGATGTCGTGCAGATCGCGGAAACGATATTCAGCCCAGAGCAGTAATTGTTGCGCGGCTTCCTGGTGCTTGATGAGATGGCGGACAGAGCGCTGGTTGCGGTGATCCTCGATGGCGCCGCGCACAATGGAAATGAGCGCTTCCGGCCGGAAAGGTTTGAACAGGTAGTAGTAGGCTCCTGCCTGCATGCCCTCGCTGACTTTTTCCGGCGAAGTGGCCGAAGTCTGCATGATGACCTGAACGCCGCCAAAACGCGGGTTGGCGCGCAAGCGATGCAGGAAACCGAGGCCGTCCAAGCCGGGCATTGCGCTGTCGATAATCACCAATGAATAGTGGTCGTTGGTCGATTCGAGTTTTTTCCAGGCAGCGCTACTGTCGGTCTGCAAATCGAGAATGAGTGGTTCGTTGGCCAGTAAACGGGCGATAAGGTTCAGATTGCTCTGTTCCCTATCGATGATGAGCACCCGATCACGGTTCATTGCTACGTCCTGCGATAACAGTCGGTTCATATTAACATGGCGTAAGCAACGCGATGCAAGGCTCTGACAAAATGCGGGATAATTCCGGCATGTCTCGATTGCCAAAACTGATCTGCCCTGCCGGAAGCCTGCCTGCCCTGAAAGCGGCAGTCGACGAAGGCGCGGATGCGGTCTACCTTGGTTTCCGGGATGACACCAACGCCCGCAATTTCCCCGGTCTCAATTTGGGGCAACAGTCGATTAGCGAGGGCATTGTCTATGCCCACCGGGCGGGGCGCGAGGTTTTGCTGGCGATCAATACCTTTGCGCAACCGGGGCGGGTTGACGAATGGCGGCGGGCGGTCGATGCTGCTGCCGGGTTGGGGGCGGACGCCGTTATCCTGGCCGACATCGGGCTGCTGGCCTACGCCTGCAAGCGATACCCTGAGTTGCGCCTGCACCTTTCCGTGCAGGGATCGGCGACCAGTTATGAGGCCATCAATTTCGCCCAGCGCGAGTTTGGTGTCCGGCGCGCCGTATTGCCGCGCGTGTTGACCTTGGCGCAGGTCGAGCAGGTGATCAATAACACCACGGTCGAAATCGAAATCTTCGGATTCGGTAGCCTGTGCGTGATGAACGAGGGGCGTTGCTGGCTTTCTTCCTACGCCACAGGTGAGTCGCCCAATACGGTGGGCGCCTGTTCGCCGGCACGATTCGTAAAATGGGAGAAAGGGCAGGGGATGATGGAAACCCGGCTTAACGGCATTCTCATCGACCGCTTTCGTGACGACGAACCAGCCGGCTATCCGACGTTGTGCAAAGGTCGCTTCGAGGTCAATGGCAGCACCTACTATGCGCTGGAAGAGCCGACCAGTTTGAACGTGTTGCCCATGTTGCCGGACATCGCCCGCATCGGCGTGACTGCGATCAAGGTCGAAGGCCGCCAGCGCAGCCCGGCCTATGTGCGGCAGGTGACGCGGGTGTTGCGCGCGGCGCTCGACACGCTGCAGCGCGAAGGCGAACGTTATCAGGTGGCGCCGCATTGGCAGAGTGAATTGGCCAAGGTTTCAGAAGGCAGTCAGGTGACCTTGGGCGCCTATAACCGGCCATGGCGATAGATGGGGAGGGGTGAAGAGTGAAGGGTGAGGCTCGTTATCCGCGTTTGTCGCTCGGGCCGCTGCTATTTTTCTGGCCGAAGGAGCGGGTGTTTGATTTCTACGCCGAAATAGCCACTAATCCGGATATCGATATCGTCTACCTTGGCGAGGTGGTCTGTTCGCGCCGCCAGCAAATGAAGGCGGTAGACTGGCTTGATCTGGCGTGTCGCTTGAGAGATGCCGGCAAGGAAGTCGTGATTTCGGCGCAGGCTTTGCTCGAATCGGAAAATGACCTGAAAATCCTGCGTTTGCTGATTGACGGCCTGGCCGACGGCGGCATGATCGAGGCCAATGATCTGGGGGCGGTTTCGCTTGCCGCCGGGCGGCCGTTTGTCGCCGGGCCGCATCTCAACATCTACAACGAAACGACGCTGGCTACTTTTGCCAGCTACGGCCTCAAGCGCTGGCTGCCGCCGCTGGAGGCGGGGCGGCGCCTGGTACAAACCCTGCATTCATCACGGCCGCCGGGCGTCGAGACCGAAGTGTTCGTTTTTGGCAAATTGCCGCTGGCTTTTTCGGCGCGTTGTTTTACAGCAAGGCACTATGGTCTGAACAAGGACGATTGCCAGTTCCGCTGTCTCGAGCACGCGCAAGGGACGACCATGAAAACGCGGGAAGGGCAGGCATTCCTCACCATCAACGGCATTCAGACCATGTCGGCGCAAACTTTTAACCTGCTGGCCGAAGTCCCGGAATTGTGTGCGCTGCAAGTCGATGTTCTGCGCATCAGCCCGCAACCAAGCCACATGCAAGAGATCATTGCCGCCTTCGATCAGGCAAGGCAGAGCCAAAATGTCGAATCTCGGGCAGAATGGGGCGAAGAAGGATTCGCCAACGGGTTTTGGCATGGCGAAGCCGGTGTGATTCAACTCAACCAGATAGTGGAACGCGGATGAACCTGCGCCCGAATATTCCTGCTTTCAAGCTGCCCGCATTGGTTGCCGTGCTGGGTGCGCGCTTGCCGCAATGGCCGCATAGTCTGGCTTTTGTCGCGGCGCTGAATGTTGGCGTTCGAATGAAGCTGTTTCCCGAGGATAGCCTGCAAACCCTGGAAAATAGCACCTTTCTGGTTGAGGTTTCAGACACCGGTGGCCGCGCCCAGTTCAGCTATCGCAACGGGCTGTTTCAGCCACTCTTTGGTAACTGCGGAAGCCATGACCTGGTTTTTCGCGCCAATCTTTCCGCCTTCACGCAATTGCTTTCCCGCCAGGAAGACCCGGACACACTCTTCTTCAATCGCGCCCTGACCATCGAGGGTGATACCGAACTGGGGCTGACCGTCAAGAACATGCTTGACGCCATCGATTGGCCTGCGCTTCCGGTATTGCTGCGGCAGCACTGGCCAATCGGATAGTTGTTGATTATTTTGCGGCGTCGCGGCTAACGATAATATTGATGTCGCTGCCAGAATCTGTTTTAGAGACATTGACCTGTGTTGAGTTCTTGCTGTTTTTGTCCGCTAGCATCAAATTGTAGCCGCCGTCGCCCGTGCTC
Organism: Pseudomonadota bacterium; assembly: GCA_018262285.1. GTDB lineage: Bacteria > Pseudomonadota > Gammaproteobacteria > Burkholderiales > Rhodocyclaceae > UBA1934. The sequence continues at coordinate 12,090 of JAGTRX010000002.1, forward strand.
ATTTCCATGAACTGCTTGTCTTGCGATTGGGGCTTGAGTTTTTCACGATAGAAGGCCGTAACCTTTTCGCTGGAATCGCTGCTTTGCAAGCTGGCCATCATGACTGTCGCTTCCGGCGTTACCACCTTGGAAGAAGCGCCTTCGGTAATCTTGGCGCCGGCGTAGAAAGGTACGCCGAGATCGGATTCGGTCACCTTGGCGCCGCCCCATTCCATTGTGGACGATTTGCCGGAGGCGTCCGTCGTCGTCACTTTGGCACTGCCTTCCGACAAGTTGATGCTGGCCTTGGAGCCATCCTTGGACTGCGACTCGAGGGCTTTTTCAGCCAGTTTTTCGGTGGCTTTCTCGGCAATTTTGCCGCAGGCGGCGAGAGCAATGGAAACCAACAGCAAGGCGAGGAGTTGAATTAAACGTTTCATGGTTATCTTTCACGGATAATATGTCGAACGCGAAGTATCCTGTTGACGAGGTGACATCGTCAATTCCGAACCAGGCAAGAGCGGTAATTTTTGGCACTGCATTTCAGAAAAGCATGTTTTGCGGCACCGGAAGTCGCGGTTGATATTGTAATTTCCTGGTGAGTATGCGCTCACGTACGGCGCTGTCTTCAAATTCGCTCAGCTTGCGGATCAGACCAAAACGACGGCCAGTGGTGAAGAGCGCCTTGCTCTCGGCCGAGAGCGCCAGATAGCGGTCGATAATGCCGAGCAGGCGTTCATGATCTTCTGGCAGGTGGCCGCGCAGTTCCATTAGCAGGTTGATGCGATGGTCGCTGATCAGTTCGGTTTCTGTGTGTTCAAGTTGATTCAGGAACAAGCGGATTTCGCGCACGGTTTCTTCCTCGGAGAGCGGTTCGAAATTGCCGGCCAGATACTCGTCGGCCAGTGGCGTGTCTTCCAGCACGAAGCAGGTGCGCAGGCGAACGCGGTCGGGGGCGATTTCGCTGATCAGGCGACATGAATCGAGCGCATGTTTTTCGGAAAAACGCTTGCCGCCCAGTCCCGGCATGTAATAGCAGCACAATTCCAGACCGGCTTCCTTGACGCGCAGGCAAGCCGCTTTCTGCTCGGCGTAGGTCGTGCCCTTGTTCATGAAGCTCAGCACTTCGTCGCAACCGGATTCAAGACCGACATGGATACGATCCAGACCGGCAGCTTTCAGGCGGCGCAAATCCTCGACCTTGCGGTTGATCAGCATGCGGCTGCGCGAATAGGCGGTAATGCGCTCGATATTGGGCAGATGCTCGTGAATCGCCGCCAGAATCAGCAGCAGATCATCGACTTTGGCGGCGAGGGCATCGCCATCCTGCAGAAAGGCAGCGCGAAAGTCGTGATTGGCCGTATCGGCAGCAAGCAGGCGAATGTCGGCGATGACTTCTTCAGCACTGCGCAAGGAGAATTTCTCGCCCTTGTAGGCCGGGCAGAATTTGCACTTGTTCCACGGGCAATTGCGCACGACGCGAATCAGCAGGCTGTGCTGTTCGCTGGGCGGGCGCAGGGCGCCGCGTTCGACCGCTTTGGTGGCCACTAAATCAATTGTTTGCGCATTCATTGCCGTCCTCCGGTTCGTTTAGCTTGGCAGTTTGGAGTCGACCAATAGCGTCGCCTGTCCTTCCAATACCTTGGTGTTTTCGACAAAGGAGGCAGTATCAAAAATCACGCGACGTTTTTCCGTCATCACTTCGCGCACGGTCACTGTGGTTTTGACGGTATCTCCCGGATAGACAGGCGCCTTGAAACGCACTGACACCTCCAGAAGGATGGAGCCATGGCCGGGCAGCTTGTTGGAAAGAACGGACGACATTACTGAAGTTGTCAGCAAGCCCTGGGCGATCCGGCCTTTGAACTGCGTCGTCGCGGCATATTCACTATTGCAATGAACCGGGTTGTCATCACCGCTGACTGTCGTAAACAAGGTGATGTCATTGTCGGTAATGGTTTTGGCAGTAGAAGCCGTCATGCCAGGGGCCAGGTCTTCCAGATAGAAACCGTGCAGTTCGTTCATTGCGCTCTCCTTGAGAAAAATATTTCGTGTCACCATGATGTCACTTTATTTGATCTGCTTTTAAAGATAAACAAGCATGTAATATACTGACTGTTGCAAATTAACGAACAATCAACCCATGGAAGACCTCGCTTCAATCGCCGCTTTTGTCAAAACTGTCGAACTGATGAGCTTTACGGCGGCGGCCAAAGCCTTGAAATTGTCGAAAGCGGTGATCAGCCAGCGCATCAGTACCCTGGAAAGCCGCTTGCAAACCCGCCTGCTACAACGGACGACGCGCAAACTGAGCCTGACCGAAGCCGGTCAGGTCTATTACGAACACTGCAAGCGTGCCCTCGACGAAATGGCGATGGCGACCAATGCGCTGACCCGGCTGCACGCCGCGCCGCGTGGCCATCTGCGTCTGACGGCGCCGGTCACCTTCGGGCAAATGCACATTGCCCCGGCGCTGCCGGAGTTCCTGGCGGCCAATTCGGAAGTGAGCCTCGATTTGATCTTGCTCGACCGCCGCGTCGATCTAGTCGACGAGGGTTTCGATATTGGCATTTCGTTGCGTGCCGACATTGCGCCCAACCTGGTGGCAAGAAAACTCGCGCCGATCTGCCGGGTGCTGTGCGCCTCGCCGGATTATCTGGAGTGGGCCGGCATGCCTAAAAACATTGCCGAACTGAGTACACATCAGTGCCTCTCTTACTCTTGGCAGACTAGTTGGCGTTTCACCACCGCGGAAGGCAAAAGCGAAGTTCGCGTCGGCAGCCGGTTCCGCGCCAACAGTGTCGATGCGCTGCGTGAAGCTGCCTTGCAGGGACTGGGCATTACCCTGTTGCCTTCCTACGCTATCGGCCCTGATTTGGCGGCTGGCCGCTTGCGGCACGTTCTGCCCGATGTGTCACCGGCCACAGCCTTTGGCGATCAGGTCAGCGCCGTCTTCATGCCGGATCGTCATCTGCTGCCAAAGGTGCGGGCCTGCGTCGACTTTCTGGTCAGGCGTTTTCAGCCGGAGCCGTATTGGGATTGCCCCGCAAGCACTGAACCTGCGGGGTGATTTCATAATCGCCTAGCTTTTCTCAGGCTCAGGTGCAGTCGTGCAAGCACAGGAGTTGCGTCTTGCCTTGCGGCACTTGCAGATTCGCCGCAACACCAGTACTCCGGCGATGATGATGAGCCACAGTGGCCACCAGCGCATCAGACCGATAAAGCAATTCATCAGGCCATCCCAGCCATATTTCAGGGAATGACCGAGACGCGTGCCGAAATCCGGTCGGTTGCTGGCGAATACGGCATCCAGATCCTTGCTTTCGGTTTGGCGGATGCGGGCAGGTTGATACAGTGTGAAGCGAATGGTGCTGAAGGAGATCTGGTCTTCAAGCTGCTTGCGGGCAATCAGGGCTTCATCGCGTGCCGCCTTGGTGTCGCTACGTTGCGCGATGACCTCGGCCTTGTATTCCAGTTTGCCACCATCGCGCACGGCTTGCCCCAGTTCGGCCTGGGTTTCCTGATGGCGGATGCGTTCGAGGTGCTGGCGGAACAGATCAAATTGAACGTCACGCGCTTCGAAATTGCGTTGTTGCAGGAACTCGATCTGGTTGGCGACGGCACGCAGGAAGTCCTGTGTTTTGGCGCTGGGGACGCGAACGATCAGATTGCCGGAAACGGTGAACTCGAACAGTTCGAGCACATTGCCGTCACCCTTGGGCAGGCGCTGGTGGCGCTGCGTGTCGCTGGTGATGTTGTTGCTGACGACAAAGCCGCCATGTGCACCGACCGCATCCTCGATGGCTAACGCCGAGACATAGACATCCTTGACCGTGAATGTGGCGTTGGCAGTGCGGATGAATTTGCGCTCACCATCAACGTAGGTGGTAGTGCCGGAAACCAGTTGGGCGACCTTGCTGGCGCTGGTGCCAGTTTCTTTTTCGACCGTGGGTGCGCTAGGCGCCGGAGCGGCGGCAGAATCTGCGGCTCTCATTGATACAGCGCCAAGCTCTTCGTTGGTCTGGGATGCCATTCTGGCCATGGGTTTCCCTTTGGCCGGTGGTTTTGCCACTTCACTCATCTGGGCGGGTGCGGGTACTGGCGCACTTTTTTCTTCACTCTTGCTGCAAGCGCCCAGTGCCAGGGCGAGAGAAAGAAGGAGAGGTAGGCTGTTACGGTAAACGAGAGCCAGGCGCATGATGTTCATCCTTTCCGAAAATGATGCTGTAGTGTAGAACCAATTGCGGCTGGTGTCACACAAGCTGTCAGACTGGCATTTGCCGCCGCCTGCGGGTAATGTCGACAATCTGTCATTCGCAGCCGAGAGCATGGAAATCCTCAATACCCTGAAGGACTGGTTCAAACCCGCGCCGCCGCCAGACCCGGAGATTCAGAAGGCACTCGGACGCGTTTGTGCGCTGGTCGATCCCATGCTCAACACGCTACCCGCCCTCGATCAAACTCTGCAGCCGGTGCTCGCGCATACCCTGAATTACTGTCAGCACATCGTCGACAATCTGCCGGGCCCCTTTGAGATTGATCGTCAGGCATTTTCTGTTTCACCCCTGGTGCACGCGCTTTTTGCCACGGTTGAGGATATTGCCCTCATGCTGGCCAAGAGCCAGGAAGCCTGTAAATGTCTGCTGACAGACAGTGAGCCGGGGGTGGAGTTTGTCTACGCCATGCTGGCGGCGCGCTGGCAGCGCAAGAAAGGCCTGGGAATGGCTTTGGATGGCGAAATGCTGCAGGCCGACGCGCTGATCGAGACCCTGATTTTTGCCGATCATGTGTTGGTTCAGCCGGCCGACAGTCTGGAGGCGACACGCGAAAAACTTTGCCAGACCGCCTTCGACAGCCTGCTCAAGACCTTTCGCGTCCGCCTGATCGAGAAACGCAACGAACGCGCGCTTCTGCAGGAAGAAAAGGCGCGAGAACGCGACCAGATCAACGTCATGCGCAGCATGGGCAAGGCGGACAAGCTGGAGGAACATACGCGGCGCTTGCAGGATGTTGAAACGCGCCTGCGCGAGAATATCGAGGCCTTGCGGCCGGAAAATATCATCGCGCCGCTGACGGAATTTCTGGCGGCGCCGGAGAAAGCCTTGCGCCTCGAAGCAATGCGAATAACGGTCGATCGTTCCGGTATTGTTGCCGGGGATGATCAGGCGGGCTCACCAGGGCAGGCCGAAACGCTCGATTTCCAGGAAATCATTGGCCGTGATCGCCGCCGTTACGTTGGCATGCTCGTCAAGATCAGGCGCAGCGATGTGCTGGAAGCCGCGCAAATAATGAAGGATGTGCAGCAGCGCTACCTGATTATTTAGCGCCGAAAAAAACGTAGCTGCCGCGCCTGGTTTCCTTGGCGATCTGCTTGGCAGCATCGGCTGCCCGGTAAAGGGCGTCGGCATTGTCGCCAGAAGCCGGGAAGAGTGCGATGCCGATGCTGACACCGAGCCGGAATGCTTCGCCAGCGATCGTAATCGGCGCGGCAAGTGCTTCGCAGAGTTTTTGTGCGACGGGTTCGACATCATCGCCGAATAACAGGCTTTCGGCGATTACTGCAAATTGGTCGCTGCCGATGCGTGCCAGCGTGTCGGACGAGCGCAGGGTAGTGGCAAAGCGCTCAGCCGCAATGCGCAACACATTGTCGCCAATATCCTGACCAGCGCGTTCGTTGACTTCCTTGAAGCCGTCAAGGTCGAGGAAAAGCAGGGCGAAAAGTTCATCGCTGCGGCGGGCATGGGCAATGACGCGGTGCAGGCGATCAAAGAGCAAAGTCCGGTTGGGCAGACCGGTGAGGGCATCGCAGGAAGCGCGCCGCTCCAGTTCGGCCTCGATTTGCTGGTGTTCGCTGACGTCGGTCACCACGCCGAGAAAAGCGCGATGGTTGCCGCGCAGGATGGCGCGCTCCTGAACCTTGGCGGAAAAGCGGCTACCGTCATGGCGCAGGGCAGTGAACGAGTATTGCGCTGCACCAGCCTGGGCGGCAAGGTGGCGCTGTTCGCTGACCACAGGCTGCTCTTCGGGAGCCACCAGATCATCAGCCGAAACCAGGCCGGCCAGTTCTTCCGGGCGCTGGAAACGGAACAGGCGCGCCAGCCCACGGTTGGCAAAGCAGATGAGATTGTCCTCGCTGATATAGACGCCAGCTTGGCTTTGTTCAGAGAGGGCGTTGAAGTGTGCCTGCGCTTCGGCTTGCGCCGCTTCGGCCAGGCGGCACTGGGCGATCGCTCGGGCAAGGGTGGTGATGTAAGCGCGGCACAATTCCGGCGGGCAGGTATCTGGCGCGACCATGACCAGAACCATTTCAGGCTGGTCTGGCAGGGCGGATAGCGCCAGCTTGATTTCTTCGTTGCCGGGCAGGCGGATTTCGCCATAAGCCTCGGTCATTGCTTGCTTGATGGTGTCCGCCAACCAGGGCGCAGCTTTGTCCTCGCCTTCGGGTTTGAGAAGAGCCAAAAAGGCCGGGCTGCCTTCAAGTACGCGACCATCGGTCGCCATCAGGCCGCACGCCAGCGGCAGGCTCTCGTCAAAGAAATTGGAGGACATGCGACAAGCCCAGAAGAAAATAGTGACGACTATTCAAGCACAAATCGGCCTTTGCCGCCATTTTCCTTGCGTTGCCGCGATCAGCGACCGGCCGGCATGAGCTGACGCACCAGTTCAACCCAATAGCTGACCCCATGGACGATAACTTCATCGTTAAAGTCATAACGCGGGTTGTGCAGGGCGCATTCCGCCCCTTCTGGCTCTCCAGCGCGATCATTGCCCAGCCAGGCGTAACAGCCCGGTTTTTTCTGCAGCATGTAGGCAAAATCCTCGGCACCCATCGAAGGCATCAAGTCAGTGCGCACCTGCTCGGCGCCGAAGACCATCTGGGCGACCAGACGGCAGAAATCAGTGGCATTGGGGTCGTTGATGGTGGCCGGATAGCGCTGACTGATGCGCGCCGATATTTCCGTGCCGCTGGCGCTGGCAATGCCTTGGCACAGCTGGTTGATGGTTTCTTCCAGAGTGGCCTGCACCTCGGGTTTGAAGCTGCGCAGGGTGCCGCGCAGCACGGCCTCTTCCGGCAGGATGTTCCAGGCCTCGCCGGCATGGAATTGTGTCACGCTGACCACGGCTGCGTCGCTGGGATTGAGCTTGCGGCTGACGACGCTTTGCAGGGCGCTGACCAACTGGCTGCCCGCCAGGATGGTGTCGGTACCCTGTTGCGGCATGGCGGCATGGCAGCCGTGGCCGCGAATCCGGATCTCGAGGCTGCAGGTTCCCGCCATGATCGGGCCGGATTTGACGGCCATCTGGCCAGCCGGCAGACCCGGCCAGTTATGCAGGCCATAGACCGATTCGACCGGGAAAAGATCGAACAAACCGTCGCGTAACATGGCATCGGCGCCGCCCTCCGATTCCTCGGCAGGTTGAAAGATGAAAACGGCGGTGCCGTCGAAATCGGGACTGGCAGCCAGATAGCGTGCCGCACCGAGCAACATGGTGGTGTGACCATCGTGACCGCAGGCGTGCATCAGGCCGGGATGTTGCGAGCAATGGGTAAAGTCGTTTTTCTCCTGCAGGCGCAGGGCATCCATGTCGGCGCGCAGGCCGATCATGCGTGGGCTGCTACCGGCGCGTAATACGCCGACAACACCGGTTTTGGCCAGGCCGCGATGGACTTTCAGACCGTAGCGTTCCAGTTCGCTGGTAACCCGGTCGGCGGTGCGGGTTTCATTGAAGGCAATTTCGGGATGGGCGTGCAGATCGCGCCGGAAAGCCTTCAGTTCGTCGAGAAAGGGGATGTTCAAGGTGGGCATTTCGGCCTCAACGTTCATCAGGATGGATAATAGTATTATGCCCGGCTTGCGGCGGGGCGTCGCCTTCATTATCCTGCGTCCATGGAACTCATTCTGATCAGCGGTCTTTCCGGCTCTGGAAAATCGGTTGCGCTCAACATGCTGGAAGATGGCGGCTACTACTGCGTCGACAACCTGCCGGCCTCGATGTTGAAAATTCTTGTCCACGAATTGCAGCAATCGGGCTACGAAAAAATTGCGGTTGCGGTTGATATTCGCAGCGGCAACAGTATCGAGCGTCTGCCAGTGGAAGTTGAAGCGCTGCGACAAAGTGATTTGCGTTTACGCCTGATATTTCTCGACGCTCGCGATGAGACTTTGATCAAGCGTTTTTCCGAAACGCGTCGCACGCACCCTTTGGCGGCAAGTGGCCGCTCACTGCAGGAATCCATCAGCGAGGAGCGCGCTCGGCTCGAAGCGATCGCCGCCCTCGGCCACCGCGTCGACACCAGTGACCTCAAGGCCAACGCTCTGCGTGACTGGGTGCGGCAGTTTGTCGGGGTCGATCCTGGCGGTGAACTCCTGCTCGTTTTTCAGTCTTTCGGATTCAAGCACGGCATTCCGCTCGACGCCGATCTGGTTTTTGACGTGCGCTGCCTGCCCAATCCGCACTACGACCCGGTGCTCAGGCCGATGACCGGACGCGATGCCCCAGTGATCGCCTTTCTCGAAGAACACGACGAAGTGCGGCAAATGGGCAACGACATCCGCCATTTTGTCAGCACCTGGCAGGCGGCCTACAGTTCCGATGGTCGCAGCACCCTGACGGTTGCGGTTGGTTGTACCGGCGGCCAGCACCGCTCGGTCTATCTGACCGAATGGCTGGGGCGTGAATTTTCGCGGCACAGCAAGGTGCTGATCCGGCACCGATTTCTGGCGTGAAGGCTTGGCTCAGTCTGGTCAAGCCCGGCGACATTGGGCTGGTCTTGCTGGTGGCCGGCGCAATCGGCATGACCCTCCCAACACTCTGGCAGGGCGGGTTGGCGGAGCGGGCAGTCATTCGTCAGGGCGGCAAATTGTTTACCGAACTTGATCTGCAATCCCGGCGTACCGTCAACATTCCCGGCCCGCTGGGGACGACCGTCGTTGCCATTGAGCCGGGGCGGGCGCGTGTCGTCTCCGATCCGGGCCCGCGCCAATATTGCGTGCGTCAGGGCTGGTTGCAGCGCCCCGGCGAAATCGCCATTTGTGCCCCGAATGAAGTCAGTCTCGCCATTACCGGCCGCGCCCGCATGTATGACTCACTCAGTTATTGAAATCCGCATCAGCGCGGAAGATCATCGCATCGCCAGGCTGGCTGCTGCTGCCGTCGGGCTGTCGCTGCTTGATGCTGCCATTCCGACGCCGCTGCCCGGCGTCAAACCGGGGCTGGCCAATATCATCACGCTCTACGTCCTCGCCCGTCATGGCTGGCAGGCGGCAGCCTGGGTCACAGGGCTGCGCGTTGTGGTTGGCGCCCTCCTGCTCGGGCAATTCCTCGCCCCCGGTTTTTTCCTGTCGCTGGCAGGAGCCGTAGTGAGTCTGAGCGTCCTGGCCTTGGCGATTCGTTTGCCAAAGCGCTGGTTTGGTCCGGTGAGCTGGAGCATACTGGCGGCACTTGCCCATATTGGCGGCCAACTGTTATTCGCCCGCCTGTGGCTGATTCCGCATAACGGAGTTTTCTTGCTGGCGCCCATCCTTGCGGCAACAGCGCTTTTTTTCGGTACCATGAATGGTCTCATCGTCGCCCGCCTGCTCAATGACGCCAAGTCCACAACGCCCTGAATCGATCTGTCTGGCCTTCACCGGCGCTTCCGGCATGGCCTACGGGCTGCGCCTGCTCGATTGTCTGCTGGCGGCCGATTGCCGGGTATCTCTCGTCTACTCATCGGCGGCGCAACTGGTGGCGCGGCAGGAAAGCAAGCTGGAATTGCCCGCCGCGCCGTCAAGAGGGCGGACAGCGCTGCTTGAGCGTCTCGGTCGCGATGAAAGCACGGCGTTGCAAGTCTACGATGTCGAGGACTGGAAAGCGCCGATGGCCTCCGGCTCCAATCCACCACGGGCGATGGTGGTTTGCCCCTGCACCATGGGAACCCTCGCCGCCATCGCGGCCGGCATGGCTGACAACCTGATCGAACGCGCGGCAGATGTGGTGATGAAGGAAGGCCGCAAGCTCATCCTGGTGCCGCGTGAGACGCCGTTTTCCGTCATCCACCTTGAAAACATGCTGCGCCTGGCGCGTGCTGGCGTCGTCATCCTGCCGCCCAATCCCGGCTTTTATCAGCAGCCGCAAAATGTGGGCGAGATGGTTGATTTCGTCGTCGCCCGCATTCTCGATCAACTGTCGGTGCCGCACACCCTGGCGCCGCGCTGGGGTGAGGAGCACTGATGGGATTCTTCAGTTTTTTGCATCGTCCGCAAACGCCGCAGGAACAAGTCATTCCGCTTTTTCCGCTCAACACCGTGCTCTTTCCGGGCGGCATTCTCGGCCTCAAGGTTTTTGAGCCGCGCTATCTCGACATGACTGCGGTTTGCCTGCGCGAAAAAACGGCTTTTGGTATTTGTCTGGTTTCTGGCCGACAGGAAGACGATGTGTTGGCAACCCATCCGGTCGGCACCATGGCCTGGATCAGCCAGGCCGATATGGAGCAGGCTGGTATCCTGATGCTCACCGTGCACGGCCGCGAACGCTTTCGCATCCTCGAAACCACGCGCCAGGAAGACGGACTCCTGCGCGCCCGCGTTCAGTTGCTCACACCAGCTGAAAAAGTGTCGATGCCGCCCGAACGCAATCGTCTGCTGCCGCTGCTGACGCGTATCGTTAGCGACCTGGGTTCAGAAAAAGTGGTCGAACCCTACGACTTTGAAGACGCCGAGTGGGTTGGCTTCCGACTCACCGAAGTGCTGCCGGTGCAGAATCTTGCCAAACAGAAACTGCTCGAACTCGACGACGCTTTGGAGCGTCTGGAAATTCTGGAAAAGTATCTTGATCAAAAGAAATTGCTGTAGAGAAAACTGCGGTCTGTCCCCTGTTTTCGCCGTGGTCTGCACCCTGTTTCTTCTGTTGTTACCGATGACCGCCTCGGCTTTTTGTTTCGAGCGTGCTGAAGCCACCTATGGCATCCATCGCGATTTATTGCGGGCGATTGCCCAGCAGGAATCGAGTCTCAATCCGGCAGCGATCAACAAGAACGCCAATGGCTCAGTCGATGTCGGGCTGATGCAGATTAACTCGCAATGGTGGCCGCGCCTGACCCGGGCCGGCTTCGATACTGCCTGGTTGCTTGATCCTTGCTACAACGTCATGTTCGGTTCCTGGATACTGGCGCAGAACGTGGCGCGGCGCGGCATGACCTGGGAAGCGGTGGGCGCCTACCATTCGCCGACCGACTGGCGTGCTCGGCAGTATTCGGTGCAGATCGCCGGGCGGCTGGCAAAAATCCTGCGGCAACCGCCAAAACAATAAGAAAAACAATAAGCTACTAAGGGTTTTCCCTAGATTCAATTCTTTGTCAGTTCCTATAGAATTCCCCTCCCTTGGCGGAAATACGCGCTCTGCGTGACAATGAGCATTTTTTGGGTACATAGTACGGCCTTGGACAGCTTGGGTGTTCCAGCGCAGTGAGGATCTTATCGATGAAACGAGTGATTAGCGTTGCCGCTTTGGCCTTGCTGGCAACGACCACGCTGGCGGCGGATTGCCCGCCGGTGGCGGAGTACAGGGTTGGGAACATTTCTTACCGGGCGCGACCGATGCAGCAGTCTCTGGATCACCTGCTGCGTGCGACGCCCTACAAAGGCGTGGTTGAGGCCAGGGCAGAAGTGGTGGTCAAGGCACGTCGTCTGGCCGGATCGCTTTCCCGTTCGCTCGATGCACTGGCGGTGCAGGCCGGCACCCGCTGGCGGCAAGAGGGTTGTGTATTGCGCTTTTCTGCCAAGGCCGCCGACGTTGTGGCCAGGCCGCTGGCGGCAGCGCCCAGAGTGACCGAGGTTGTGGCCGAAGCGGCCAAACCGGCGGCGGCCGTGTGGACGCTCAGAGCCGATGTGCCAATTCATTTGCAATTTGCCGAATGGGCGAGGCGCGCTGGCTGGCATTTTGAATGGAAGCTGGAAAAGAGCTGGATTGTTCCGGCCACAGCACAATTTTCCGGAACTTTTGATGAAGTCCTGTCGCAGGCTGTGGAAGGACTCTACGCGCAAGGCAAGCCGGTGCGGCTGATCATTTGGGAAGGCAATCGTTTTGCGGAGATCGTCGATGTCGATGCCAAGTAAAAAACTCATTCTGGTTGGCTTGGCGGCGGTGCTGCTGGCGGGTTGCGCCACGTTCGAGGAAGTCGGCAAGAAAATCGCCGGTTCGCAAGTCAAGGCTGACGAAGCGCTGGCGCAGCAAAGCCAGATGCGCCGCACCGGCGCGGTGGTGCGCATGCCGGGTGCCAAACTGGCGGGTGATGAGGTGATGGTCAAACAGTCCGGCCAATTGCCGCCCCTGTTTTCGCGACCCTTCTCCTATCTGTCAGCCCACCAGCCGCTTTCAGCCGTATTGGGTGAAATTGGCCGGCGAACCGGCGTCGGCACCGCCATTCAGCCCGCCGAAACCGGAGGCGCCACAACAAGCCCGGCTGCGCCTGCAAACGCGAACATGCCCAGTTTTTCGGGCGGACAGGATGCGCCAATTGCGGTCGACTGGAGTGGCGATCTCAAGGGGCTACTCGATTATCTGGCGACATCGACCAAGATGTTCTGGAAATACGAGGATGGCCGGATTTATTTCTTCAAGACGGAAACCCGCAGCTTTCATGTCTTCCTGCCTGCCGGCAAGCGCACGATCAAATCGTCGATTTCGCTCTCCGGCAACGCCAGTAGTAGCGGTAGCGGAAGCAGCGGGAGTAGTGGCACGACCAGTGGCTCTTCCGGGTCTTCGGGCGGTTCAAGTTCAGGCACTGTCGATGTGGCCTCCAACATGGAAATTGATGCCTACGACGCCATTATCAAGTCGGTGCAGACCATTGTTTCAGCAGCAGAAGGCGCGCCGGCATCCGGCACGCAAAGCGGCGCCTCTTCGAGCAATGGTGGCGCGGCCAGTTCAAAGAATGTCGTGGCCAACCCGGCGCTTGGCATCATTACCGTGACGGCTACCCCGGCCATTCTCGACCGGGTGGGCAGCTACGTGCGCAGTATCAACGAGCGCTTTGCACAGAATGTGATGATCGGCGTGAAAATTTATAACCTGACGGTCAATAAGGGCGTCAATGCGGGTGCTTCGCTCACCCTGGCTTATCAGGATGTGGCGAAGAAATATGGTGCGGTGCTGACGGGTGCGCCCAATCTCGCACCACTCAATGGCGGCACGGCCGGGACTATGGTGGTGGATAAACTGGCCGGTAGCAAATTCACGGGTTCGCAGCTGATTGTGCAGGCGCTGGAACAGATTGGCGACGTGCAGTATGTCACTTCCGGTCAGGTGATCGCTGCCAACGGCCAGCCCAGCCCCTTGCAGGTGGCGACGGAATACACTTATGTGGCTTCACGCACGAATACGCCGGCTTCGCTCACGAGTCCGGCAGTCTCGGGGGTGACACCGGGATCGCGCACAGTTGGCTTTACCGCCAATTTTTTGCCGCTGATTTTGGGCGACAATCGCATTATGCTGCAGTACCAGATCAATTTGTCCGCGCTGCTTAGCCTGGAAACCTTCGGAGCCGGAAATGATGCAATTCAGATTCCCAAGGTGTCAACGCAAAGTCTGCAGCAGCAGGCCTTTGTCAAAGATGGGCAGTCCATTGTGCTCCTTGGTTTTGAGCAGGAGCGTGCGACTTCGGACAAGGCCAACGGTCTCACAGGTATCAGCCGCAACGCCGGTTCGGAACGCAACCTGATGGTCATCGTCATGGAGGTCTACAGTGGCAAATAAATTCTCCTGGCTGCTGCTGGCCATCCTTCCCGCCAGTGTTCTTGCGCAGCAGGTCGCGACGACACAGCCCGTCGCGCAGCCCAATTATCTTGACGAAATGGCGAAGATCGATGCCCAGATCGCCTATATCCAGAAGCAGAATGAGTTGAAGGAAGCTCTGAAAAATTCTTCCGGCAATGAAGGGTTGCCCAAAGTGGTTTCCATCCTGGTCGATGAAAAGGGTGGGGCGGCGCAAGTCATTTACGATTCCGGCATCGTGCGCTGGCTCAAGAGCGGCGATGTGCTGGCCGATGGTGTCAAGGTGCTGGCGATTAACAAGTCCTCGGTGCTGGTCGGCGCTGGCGAACGGCAGTTCCGGCTCGCTTTTGCTTCGCCCAAGGCGGGCGCAGCGACGGCCAACAGCGGCATGATGCCGCCGCTACCCAATATCAACATCCCCATGCCCTTGCCGCCTTCGGCTTCGCCGCCGGCAGCTTCTGCTGCGCCAGTGATACCCGCCGCAGCCAAATGAATGGCATGAACATTTTTTTCTGCGACCTTGCCCTCTCCCCCGACCCCGCTCCCGCGCGCGGGAGTGGTGAGCATGCTGAGGCTGCTTGATGCGGATTCTCAATAATTCTTCCATCGTCGTCGGCATCGAGTGGACGCTGCACGAATCGCTGGCGCAGGCCAAGAAAGCAGCGGGCGGCAAGAAGAAAGTGCTGGTCGCCCGCAAGGTCATTTCGGGCGAATGTGTGCAGGGTATTTGTGCTGCGCCGCCCAAGGCCAAAAAGTTACAGGCCGGTGCGCTGCTGGCTGCCGCTGTTGCCGATGATGTGTTGATCTATCACAGCCTGGGCGATGGCAACGCCTGGGTCTGTGCCGTGCGCGAAGGCATCCCCTTGCACGGCTTCGACGTGGTGACGGACGAGGATAGCGCTCGCACCGTGCTGGCCGAAGTGATGTCCTATGTGCCGACAGCCGACATTTACGGCGATATTTCTGGTGCCAAGGGTACGCTCGAAGAGCTTTTTGCCCAGCTTACCCCGCGCCACAAAAAAGCGGCCGCGCTGACTGTGCCGGAAAGTCCGGTGGTTGTCATTTTGTTGATTGTCGTTCTGCTTCTGCTCGCCGCCATTGCCGTGTTCGGTTTCCTGCTGCTCAAAAAGCCGGGTCAGGCTTCTGGCTTGCCGCTACAGAATGAGGAAGAGTTGCGCAAGGCGCGCATCGAATTCGAGGCGCGCGTGGCCGAACAGCGGCGGGTGTTCTGGCATGCCCGTATGCCCGGTCAGCAGTTCGTGCTTTGGTACGACCTTCTGCGGCAGCAGCCGATTTCGTCGGAGGGCTGGAGCATGGGTGCTTTTCGCTGTGATCCCGAACAGTGCACCGTGACCTGGAAACGTGACCCGCGCGCCCTGTTGTCGTCGGCCGCACAACTGCCGGGCAAGGCGGGTGCGCCGTCCTTCAATCCGGCGCTGAAAGAGACGGCCACTACTTTTATGCCGCAGAAAACGCCCGTCGTTGAACACAAGCAGGGGCTGCCCGACATCGACAAATTCCTGGTCGATCTGGGCGTGCGTACCACGCCGGTCAAGCTGACCATCAATCCGTCGCAAAGCCCGGTTGTGGTTCAGCCGCCTGCCGGAGTGCAGGGGCTGGCGCCGGTGACGCTCGGGCGCGAGGGAGCTTGGCGGCTGGAAAGCAACAATCCCCTGCTGGTGCCGGAATTTCTGGCCAGAATGGAGTTGCCCGGCATCACCGTCAGCAGCATGGACATCAAAAGCCTGAGTCCGGGGCGGCCATACCGGATTGAACTGGAGGGACGCTACCGTGTCGGAAATTGAGAGCGCGCCGGTCAAGGCGATCATTGACAGCTATCGCGACATGCCCAAGGGTTATCTGCTGTCGCGTCCGGGTGGTGAATTCCCGATGAACGACGAATGGCGCGAGCACTTTGCCGTGCTGCGTTCCGGGACGGCGCACTATCTTGTCGTTGCTTCCTCTGCCTTTGGTTCGGCGCAGATGTTCGAACTGCGCCGCCGCATGAACGCCGCCGGGCTGGAAAAAATACAGATTCTGAACACCTCGCAGGACGTGGTCGAGCTGATGTACGAGGAAGCCGGTGCCGGCAAGGCAACGCGCGACGGCGAGCGTACCGACGTTGAGTCGCTGGCGGCCGAAATCATCAGCGCCGCTGCCGCCCAGGGTGCTTCCGACATCCATATCGAAACGCGCGACCACCGCGCCAATGTCTTTTTTCGCGTCAATGGCACGCGCCGCTTCTATCGCGACCTCACTGCCGGCAACGCCCATTCGCTCGGCGTCGTCCTCTATTCGGTACATGCCGATGCCGGTTCCAAGGAAGTGTCGTGGGACCCTAACCAGGTCATGGACGGCGCGCTGGAATGGGTGACCAGCGATGGCGCCACCTACCAGTTGCGCTTCTCCTCCGCCCCCATCTACCCGACCGGCGGTTTCCACATCGTCATCCGCCTGCTGGCGATGGAAGCCAAGGGCTTGAGTCTGGATGCGCTCGGCTATTCCAAGGAACAGCTCTCGATGCTCGACATCATGAGTTCCGGTTCCTCCGGCATGCTCATCCTGTGCGGCCCGACCAACTCCGGCAAAAGCACCACTTTGCAAGCCCTGATGGGGCGCATTTACGACCGGCGCGGCGACACCATCAAGATGATCTCGGTCGAAGACCCGGTCGAATACATCATCCCCGGTGCCTGCCAGATTTCGGTGGCGCGCAAACGCAAAACCCTGATCGACCACAATTCCGGCTCCGCCTTTACCACCTTCCTGCGCGGCACACTGCGGCAAGACCCCGATCTGGTCATGGTTGGCGAAATCCGCGACCACGATTCCGCCAGTGTCGTCAAAGACCTGGTGCTGGCGGGCCGCAAGCTGCTGGCCACCCTGCACACCTATTCGGCGCTGTGGTCTTACGTCCGCCTCAGGGAAATCGGCGTGCCATGGGAAGTGCTGACCATGCCCGGTTTTGTTGCCGGTATCGTCTATCAGCGACTCGTGCCGCTGCTTTGTCAGGATTGCGCGGTGCCGCTGGTCGGTGGCGGTTCGGCGCGTATCCCGCGTGAAACGCTCTATCGCGTCCAGCAGGTTTCCGATCTGGCCACCGACAAGGTCAAGGTCAAAGGCGACGGCTGCCCGAAATGCGCCCATACCGGCTTGATCGGCCGCACGGTGTGTGCCGAATTTGTCCTGCCCGATCGCGTTTTGCTGCGCCACATGTCGGAAGGCAATTTCCTGGAAGCCGAACGCTACTGGCGCAAATCCGGCGTCGGTGCCATTGACGGCGGTGTTACGGCGCTGGCACACGGCATTTACAAAATGCGCCAGGGCTTGGTCAGCCCGATGGATATTGAAGACCAGATCGGCCTCTTGACCTCCGACATGGTGCTGGAAGACAGCATTATCTCCAACAGCGAAATCACCGTGCTCTCCGGTACCGGCAAGCTCTCGGGGTACAAGTAGTGGAAGCTCTCAAGGCCTTCCTTTTTCGCCTCCGCCTTGCCCTCGCCTGGGGACCATCGGCGCGGCGATCCTTTTACGATCTTGCCGCCAACTTCATTTCCGACGGCGTGCCGGTCTATGAAGCCCTGCAGGAAATCGGCAAGCGCTGGGAAGATCAGGGCAACGCCAAGGCGGCAATCGCCAATAGCCTGCTGGCGGGGCTGCGCGGTCAGGGCGGCACTGCCCTGCGATTTGGTCAGGCCATCCAGCAGTGGGTGCCGTCGATGGAAGCCATGGCCATTGATTCTGGCGAACAGGCCGGCGACATCGCCAACGGCCTGCGTATGGCCTCGCGCCTGACCGAAGTAGCGGCACGCATCCGCAGCACCGTCATTGGCGAAATGATGTACCCGACCTTTCTGCTCATCCTTTTCGGCGCTTTTCTCTACATGATCAGCACCGCCGTCATTCCGGTCTTTGACGAGATTCTGCCGCGTGATCGCTGGCCGCAAGGGCCGCGCATTCTCGGTACGCTGGCCGATCTTGCCCCCTGGCTCTACGGCGCCGGCTTTCTCTTCATCGTTGTCGTCATGGCCGCCTTCTCCTTCAGCAAGGGGCCATGGACGGGCGAAGCGCGCAGCTTTTTCGACCACTGGATGCCGCCCTGGAGCATCCACCGCCAGATTTCTGGCGCCATCCTGATGACCTGCTTTGCGGCGCTGACCAAAGCCGGCATTCCCTTTTCCGCCATTATCGCCAAGCTGGCCGTCACTGCCAGTGCCTGGGATTTGAGCCATCTCGACCTCATGCGCAGCAAGATGCGGCGCGGCATGCGTGACGGCGACGCCATGGCCGGCCCCTTGTTCGACGAAGACGTGCGCTGGGAAATCGGCGTCTACGGCCGCCTCACCGGTTTTGCCGTAGCACTCGAATCGCTCTCAGAGCGTGTTGTCGATCGCGTCATCAACCGGATCAAGGTTTTTGCCGGTTTATTGCGCAATTTCATCATGCTGACCATCGCCGTCATGATCGTCTGGGTCTATGGCTCGTTTTTCGCGATCACAACGGCGGTCAAACGGGCAGTTTATTAACCCTCTGTTTTTCCACACCACAAAAGGAGTACTCAAATGCAAGCAAGCATCAAGAAACAAAATGGTATGACCCTCACCGAATCCCTGCTGGTTCTGGCAGTCGGCGCGCTGATTGCTGTGCTGGCCTATGGCGCTTATCGTATGGCGACCAGCGACGTCAAGGTGCAGTCGCAGGTGCAAGGCATCACGCAATTGGTTGGCAAGATCAAGCAGGTTTTTGGAACTGGTGCCACGTACGGAACGGCAGATATGGTCAAAAGCATCGTCGATGCCAAGATTGTCCCCGCAGACATCAAGATTGGTGGCACTGCAGCTGCCCCGACCCTAAGTAATGCCTGGGGCGGTGGTGTCACAATTGTCGGCGCTGGCGCTGCTTTCACGATTACTATCGTTGGCGTTCCGTCTGAAGGTTGCATTCAATTTCTTTCTGGCATTTCCAGCGCGGCTAATTCGATGACAATGGGTGGAACGTCGGTAAAGGCGACAGGTGCTAACTTCGATCCTGCGGCTGCTGCGACACAATGCGCTGCAAGTACAGGTTCTGGTGCCACTTCGACGGCTGTTTTGACCGCCCAATAATCAGGAACCAACACCATGCCTGACCGCAAGATGACGCCTCCTGCCGATGTTAATGGGTTGTTCAACGGCCTGGATAAATCGAGCGTGTTTGGCAATATCAGCGACATACACCTGTGCGATGCGCGGCTGGGGGAATCCCTGATTTTCCCCGGTCCGCGCCGGGTGTCTGCCCACCTGATGCCGGAAATGGAATCCCTGTTGTCGCGCTGCCGCGCCTGCGGCAAGGGCGACTTCATGGTGAGCATGAACGGCGAATTTTTCCGTGTCCGCCACGAAACCCATACCGTGGATGGCACCTGGTACCGGCTGCGGCGTATGCCGCCCGAACCGCCCGAACTGGACAAACTTCCCAGCAAGTTGCCGGCACCGCTGGTGCGCTTGCTGATGTCGCCCCGCTTGAGTCACGGAGGGCTGGTGTATGTGGTCGGCGCGCCGGGGCAGGGCAAGACGACGACCGCTTCCGCCACCCTCGTCTCCCGCTTGAAGGAATACGGCGGCTTTGCGCTGACGGTGGAAGACCCGCCGGAAATGCCCTTGAACGGCTGGCACAACAACGGTTACTGCTCACAGACCTGGGTGGCCGGCGATGATTCGACCGACTGGGCGGAATCCTTCCGTGGCGTGCTCAGGAGCCAGCCGGTCGGCACGCACACCCTGCTTTACGTCGGCGAAGTACGCGATGCCGAATCGGCGCACGCCATGCTGCGCGCGGCGGCCAACGGTTTTCTGGTCATCGCCACCGGCTTTGGCACCGACATCACTTCCGGGCTGGAAGCGCTCATCCATCTGGCTGGCGCGCAAGCGAGCTGGCTGGCCTCGCTCTCCGGCCTGCTGCGTCTGGTCATCCACCAGCGCATCGTCAATGAGCAGATGGTGGCCACCTCGCTCGCCTCGCTCAATGCCAAAACTTCAGTGGCAGCCAAACTGCGCGCCGGTTCGCTCAGTCATTTGCTGTCCGATATCCAGTTCCAGGCCAATCAGGCCATGCTGGGCGTTGATGTGTTCGAGGAACAGGCGGGCTGATCATGTGGCTGCTGATGGTCATCGCCGGTTTTCTTTCCATTTTTGTGCTGACCAGTGTTTTCAGCGATTATTCAAATAAACAGATTGATAGCAGCGCCACGCAGATGGCTTCGGCGCCGACCTCGCCGACGCTGGGCAACTACAACGCCTTTGCCTATGGCGCTGTGCTCTATATGCGCGATAGCGACAGCGTCCCGCTTGCCGGCATCCCCATTTACTGGTCGGCGATCAAGAGCGGGGTGGAGAGCAAGGGTTTTGCCTCGCCCTTCCTGCAGGCCGATATACCGGCCAACTGGAAGATCGTTCCCAATGGCCAGAAGTTGTTTTCTGACGGTGACCAGCGCGGATTTTATTTGTGCGCCGATATGCCGGACGCAGCTGTTGCCGTGCTTGCACGCAAGGTGCCGCCCGAGTTGGCGCTCAAAATGAACAATCTTGAGAAAACCAGCGGTAGCGAAACGATGCAACTGGCCGTATTCGACAGCAAATTCGCAACGCCTGCGGAAGTAGATACTGGAGCGACGGAATGCCTGAAAAACTGAAAACCCAGCGGGGCATGACCATTGTCGAGCTGATTCTGGCGCTCGGCGTGGCGCTGATGACCCTCATCCTTCTGGTCAATATGCACAAGAACGCCAGCGATGACCTGAAAGCGAAGCGCAGCGCCGATTACCTGCTGACCTTCACGCAAGCGGCCAGCCGCTACGCTGCGGCCAATCGTGATGGACTGGTCAAGGCCATGCGCAACGATTCTGCCAGCCAGACCGATTTTTGCACCAGCACGGTCAACCTCGCGCTTTCCGGCAAAACCAGTTATACCTGCGTGACCGATCTGGCCAGACTGATCAGCAAGAACGCCCTGCCTGCCTCATTCGCCGGCAGCACGAATGCCTACGGTCAGACCTTGTCCGCCATCTTCAAACTTGCCAATCCGGCCAGTGGCAGTGAGCTTGCCAACGGCGACAATCAGGATGTCGAGATTCTGGTCGTGGCCAACAATGGTGTTCCGATCACGCAAACCAGTGAACTGGGTCTGGCGGTGGAACTGCTCGGCGGTGTTGGCGGTTTTGTGCCACCAGCCGGAACGAGCGGACTATGCCCGGCCGGCAAGGAAGTATGCGGGCCGGGTTGGGCAAGCACCCTGGCGGATTTTGGCGCCTGTCGCAAGGGAGTGGATGCGGGATGCAACTGAAACTTTTCCTCATGACTTTGATGGCTGCCCTGACGATGCAGGTGCAGGCACAAACCCGCGTGTTACCCGGGAGCTCGGCAGGGTATGTTTATTCGCCGGGAACAAGCACGGCCTCATCGTTGAATAACGGCGAGTATGGCTGCTACAAGTTCAAGATGGATCCATCTCAGATTGCGTTGATGGGCTCGCATGGACTGTTTAATCTGCCGCCCTATATTGCCGGCGCCACGGGCGATGCAAAATATACGAATATGGAATTGCTGTCGTTGGGTGTGGTCTCGGGAACACCACCAAAATTTTCTGGAATCCTGCGTCTGGCCGGCTGTTACGTCAAAATTGCGACCGTAATCAGGCCGCACGAAAATTCCTGTTCGACGATTGATACGCACATTGCGCGCTGCGACAGCACATGGTCGGGCGAGCCCAATTATGGCAAAGGCCTCTCGGCCTGCGTGTATACCCATGCCTCGGGCGTACTGACCAAAATGTATTATGTGGAAGTTGTCGATCTGCCGGTGAGCGGGGTGGTCAAGTCAGGTAGTTGCGCACCGTCTTCGGGTATGTGGGATAACACCTCATATTGAAGCGGGACGGGATCAAGTGATAATGCATCGCCACAGTTGTTGGCTGAAACTGAAAACCTCAAGAAGGAAAGCGGTTCTAAGGGTAAAACGATGAAAAACCAAGCCATCCCGTATGTTCTGGTCTTGCTGTTGGGCGCCTCGCCTGCAGTCGCTCTGGCAAAAACCGTGGTCATGCCCGGCAGTTCGGCGGCCTATATTTTCAGCCCCGCAGCCAAGGGTTCAGGTGGTGCCATTGCGCCGGATACGGATGCACCCGTGTTGACCCTGCAAGACCCGGCCAACATCGCCGGAGTCAGCGCCAATATCAATGCCGCCATTAATGAGGCTGGCAAGGTGTATTTCGTCGTTCAACTCAAGAGCGTGGCTACTGCCCCGACATTGGCGCAGGTCGTGGCGGGTAAGAACAGCGGTGGAACGGCAGCGTTGTCTGCCGGCAGCAATTTGAGCATGACCAAAGATACACAAGCCATCTTCAACATGACCGGACTGACGGAACTGACCGAATACAAGGTCTATTTCGTCGCCTGCGACAATGTCGCACCCACCGCAAATTGCACGGCCACACCATCTTCCAAGGAATTCAAGACGCTGGACGCGACGCCGCCGACGACAAGCGAGGTTGCGGTGACGAGTACTTTGGCAACTGGTGCCAGTTTTACCGCCAAAATTACAGAGGATGGCTATGGCTGCTATAAGGTATTAGCTTCGGCAACCCCGCCGACTGTGGATGATGCTTTCAAGTCGTCATGTACCGGCCAAACGATGACGGCCAACACAATTAAAACCTTTGGCAGCATTGGCGGGCTGACGGCTGGTACAACCTATTACATCTATTTTCTCGCGCGCGATAACGCTGCGCCAAACAACAATTGGCAAACTGGATTCCAACAAGTGAAGAGCTTTGCTGCGACAGATGTTTGTTCTAGTCAGGCGGTGGATGTTACAAAAGATACTTGCTGCTATGCCAAAAATAGCGACCATGCCACTTACGGGCGTGCATCTTTAATATTTGGAACTTATTCAACCACCGGATCGGGAACCTCTTTGGGCACGTTAGGAACTACCATGACCTATTTGAAGAAAACCAATTTGTATTCCCAGACCAACTGGTGGGATAAGGTTACGACTTGTCCCTAAGAAAATAGGAGTCAGACCATTATTTTATGGTTCTGATAACGAGATCGACAAAGAGCAATGAAAACTGTGAGATCGCCTTGGTAAATTGTGCGAACCCTGCTTCGTCGGATAACACCCCGCACCCTGAATTCCTTAACCATCTGTTCGATGGCGTGATTCTTGTGCGCGGCGGGCGCGTGGCCTGGGTGAATGAGGCGGCAAAATCCCTCCTTGGTGTTACCGACAACATTGATGGGGCTGCGCTGCGCCTCTTGTCGCCTGAAGCGGACGAGGTCTTTTCGTCGCGCGAGCAGGGGCGTTACCACTTCTGGCGCCAGCGCCTCGATCCGGCCACCAATATCTCGCGGCGTGATGTCTTTATTGCCGATACGCGCTGGATCAATGAGAGCAATGGCCAGTTGGATGGCAAACTGATCTTTCGCGATGCGACGGATGTGGTCATCCTGGAAAAGAAGCTGATCAACACCTCATACAAGGATGATCGCAGCGGCTTGCTGACAGCAGTCGGCTTTGCCGAACTGGCGGGGACGCGCTTTTCACGTCGGCGCAAAGAGGATGGCCTGACGGTGATGATTGCCATGTCGGTTCCAGAGCTGGCGAATTACGAAATGCAACCGGCTGTTCAGGCCGGAATTCTGAAGGATATTGCCATCCGCATCCGCGAGAGCTTGCGCGGTAACGATCTGGCGGCGTATCTGGGTAACAACCGGTTTTCTGTTTTGCTCAACAATATTCCCCGTCTGGATCAGGCGCTGGGCGTGGCCAAACGTATTGGCGCGCTGGTTTCGGCACCTTTCGAGTGCAAGGGCGAGACGGTGCGTTTGCAGGCCATGATCGGTCTGGCCATCCTGGGGGCGGACGGCGATTCGACCGATCCGCTGATGCAGGCGGCGCAACGCGCCAGCGACGAGGGCAGGCCGGCAAACGGCAAATCCTACGCCATCACCTTTGCCAACAAGGAAATTCAGAAGACAGCGGAGGAGGAAGCGGCGCGGGCGGCGAAAATTTTGCAGGAAATCCTGCAGGGAAAGACCGGCTTCGAGGTTTCCTATTTCCGCAACGCGGAAGGGCGGGCTTGTCTCATTCGGCCATGCCTGCCGGACTTCAGCGAGGAGGATGTCTGGGAAGCTTACGATCAGGAGGGTATGGCGGCCGATCTGGTGCGTTCGGCCATCGATCGTTCGGCTTCGATCGAATGCGACTTTTTTGTCATCAGTTATCCGGCCAAATTCAGAAAAATCGGCAATAATGCGATGGCGTTATTGGCGGCCGAGCGTAATATGCCAATTTCCCGGTTTTATAGCTGCCATCAGTCGCTGCCGGTGGCGGCGGCGCCCGGTCACTCGGTAGGTTTGGCGGCGGCCTGGGATGGTGGTATTTCGCTGTCGCAACTCAAGAGTTTTGGTGTTGATCTGGTGTTGGTGCCGGCGGCGAGCGACAATCCGATTCTGGGCGCCGAGGTGGCGGTGGCCAGGCAGTTTTTCAAGGTTTTCAGCGGGGAGGCAAATTGAACTCACTACTCAGCCATATCGTCGAGCTTTCTGCGTCTGACACTTCGTTTTCCGATGTTCAGGTCGAGCAGGGGCAAACCGTAATGTGCCGGCGGCCAGATGGCTGGACGGAATCCGGCTACGGTGTTGCCGAGGCGGAGGACATCATTCCGGTGATGAACGCGCTCGACCGCGAATGGAAACTCCTGCTGAAGCAGGGCGGGGCCATCGACCGCGCCATCGACCTGAGCCATGTGCGACTGCGCTGCAATGCCTACACGACCAACGGCGGAACACGCATTGCCATCACCATCCGCAAATTACCGCTTGAGGCCTTGTCGATGGAGCAGTTGCGCTTGCCGGCGCAGGTGGCTCAATTTGCGGCCATGCCCAAGGGTTTACTGCTCCTTTCCGGCGCCACCGGTTCGGGCAAGACGACAACCATCGCCGCCATTATCAAGCGTATCAACGAAACCCGCGCCGCGCATATCGTCACCATTGAGGAGCCGATCGAATACATTTTTAGCCGCAACAAGTCCATCATCACCCAGCGCGAGATTGGCGCACCGGGTAGCGGCGCCGATTCGGTGTCTTTTTCGGCCGGTTTGCGGGAGGCGTTGCGCCAGCGTCCGGATGTGATCGTGGTGGGCGAGATCCGCGATGCCGATACGGCGGATACGGTGTTACGTGCGGCCGAATCCGGCCATTACATCATGGCGACAGTACATGCCCGCAATGCGGTGGGTGCCATCCAGAAAATGCTTTCATTCTTCCCCAACGATACGGCAACGCGGGCGGCAACACTGTCGAGTTCGTTGTGCGGTGTCATTTCGCAAACGCTGGTGCCTTCCGTGGATAACAAGCGTTTTGTGCCGGCGTTGGAAATCATCATCAATGCCGATTCGTCGACGACGGCCATGATTGCCAATGTGGATAAGCATCGGCAACTGGAAGAAAAACTCAAGTCCGGCCAGATGCCGGGCTGTGTCGGTGTCAATACGGTGCTTAAAAAACTGGTCACCGAGGGCGTGATTTCGCGCAAGGCAGCCATGGCCGCTTCCTATGCCCCTGAAGAACTCGATATCCTGAACAAGTAATGACAGCAAATCACTCAGAAAACGATCAGACTCTAGCGGCAAAAAACGAAGGGTGGGATAATCCGCAGATGAACGATCCACAACCCGTTTCTCCCCGCCGTCGCATGCAGGAATTGCTGGATATCCCCGATAACCAGCGTACCGAGGCGGAGTGGGATGAGCTCAACGAGCTAGAAATCCAGTTGGCGCCGGTTAACCGCGAAGGTGCGCCCGAGCCGCGCGGCCAGCGCAGTGGTCAGGCGCCGCGTCCCAGGCAGCAGCAGCGTCCTCCCCCACAGCAGGTTTCGCATAACAACGCACAGCCGGGCGGCGGCGCATCCCAGCAGCCAAAACGCACGGTTAAGCGCTTTCGGCGGCGGCCGCCCAAAGCCGCTAGCCAGCCAAGCTGACCTGACGTGACCGAACCCAAAGTTTTACCTGTGCCAGATGCCATTCTGGCTTCGCGCGCCATGATCAAGGGCTGGCTGGAAAATCACGCCGTTTTCCGCGATTGTCTGCCGCTGGCCATTGGTATCGACAAGCAATTGCTGGCACTTTATCCGCAGACGGAACGCAAAATCCTGCGCATGGCGCTGCGTTATCACACCAGCTCAATGCGCTATTTGAAGGCGATGGAGAAGGCAACGGTTCGCCACAATCTTGATGGCAGCGCAGCTGATGAAGTGCCGGATTCCCACCGTGAACACGCTGCCGAGCAGATGCGCGAACGCCTGCGCAAGGAGGCCGAGCGTCGCAAAAGCCAGCGTCAGGCCGAAGCGGCTGCAGCAGAAGAGCGCCAGCGCGCCGAGAAACTGGAGCAGTTGGCCGCCAAGTTTTCGCGGCGCTGAAGAGTAGAGAACGCAAAAAAAGGGGGCAGACTGATCATCTGCCCCCTTTTTTCTACCTGATTAGCAATGAATGAATGTCAGCTGTGTTATTACGGATCGCATGTGCTTTCGTAATGGCAATGCGCGGGAACATGTCATTACGAGAGCCGTCAGGCTCGTGGCAATCCCCAAGGCTGGATGAGATTGCTTCGCTATGCTCGCAATGACGTTATTTACAGGCCGGCTGCCATTTCTTTCTAATCAAGTTTTTATATTGCTATCTCAACAGTCTGTCACATGGGCGAAAGCCGGTGTCCAGTTTTTGCTTCTCTGGATTCCGGCCTTCGCAGGAATGACGAATGGGGTCAGTATCTCGGGCCGCGGTGATGACCGCGTTCGCGGAAGCAGGCGCGGCGTTCGGCTTCGGCCTGGCTGCGACATCCACGCGCTGAGCATACGTTATCGGAGATCTGCCTGGCGTTACGACAATCATAACGGCTGCCGGAACGGCAGGCGCGGCGGGCGTCATGGCGGGAGTTTTCACACTGCTGCGCTCTGGCGGCGCGGCAATTTTGTATTGTGTCTTCGTAGATGCGATCACAGCGGCTGCCGTGATATTGCGCCATGGCGCTAAGCGGTGTGACCATGATGGCGGTTGCAAGTACGATGCCCTTCCACAGTGTTGATATACGCATGCTGGTTCTCCATTGAGGGTGGTTGATGACGTACGAAAAATAATCCTTTGGCGGTAACAGATCAACTGTAATTTGTAAGGAATTGTCTGAATTTTCACATCTTCGGCGAAAAAAATCAGAGAACCACTTTGACGAGCGGATGACCGCTCAATTCGCGGTAAAGCGCGTCAAGTTGCGCTCGCGAAGTGGCGGTGATGGTGCAGGTCAGGCTGACGTAGTTGCCGCCCGAACTGGCGCGCATTTCCATGCTGGCACCGTCGAAATCCGGGTCGTGACGGCAGACAATTGCTAGCACGGTTGTGGCCAGGTTGTCGTTCGCCTGACCCATAACCTTGATGGGAAAGGCGCTAGGATATTCGATCAGCGATTCATTTTCGGCCATGGCGCATGACCGTACTTTTGAAACCCTGATACCAGGTTTGCAGTTGTCGCGTTACCGAGCCGACCTGGCCATCGCCGACCGGTTTACCGTCAAGTTGAGTCACCGCCAGCACTTCCTTGGTCGAAGAGGTGAGCAGGATTTCATCGGCGCTGCGCAGTTCGGCTTCGGTCACCGGTCGATGCGCCATCGGCAGATTGTTCTGGCTAGCCAGTTCGAGGATGACTTCGGAAGTAATGCCGGGCAGGATGAAATTGCTGGCAGGTGGCGCGATCAGCGTGCCTTGCTGGACGATGAGGACGCTGGAGGTTGAGCCTTCGGTCAGGTAGCCGTCACGCAGCAGAATGGTTTCGGCGTGGCCGCCATCGGCGCTTTCCTGACGCAGCAGGACGTTGGCGAGCAGGGCGGTGCTTTTGAGGTCACAGCGCGACCAACGGGTGTCTTGAGCCGTGATGGCGGATACACCTTGCTCAAGAAGCGTCGCAGGCGGCGCGGCAAGGGGCATGGTCATGCCGAAAACTGTGGGCACAACTTTGGCCGGGAAAGGATGGTCGCGTTTGCGATCGACGCCGCGTGTGACCTGCAGATAAACACCTTGATCTTCCCATGCGGCCTCTGTAACAAGGTAGCTGATGATGTCCAGCCACTCGCCGCGCGAAAGTGGGTCGTCAAGGCGGATGCCGGCCAGGCTGAGGGCAAAACGCTCCAGATGTTGCTCGGCGCGGAATGGGCGGTGCGAATAGACCGGTATGATTTCATAAACGCCGTCGCCGAAGAGAAAGCCACGATCAAGCGGTGAAATGCGCGCTTCCAGCAGGGGCTGGAAACGGCCATTGAGGTAGATGGTTTTTCCGATCATGTGCATTATCCCTGAAGTGTCGGGAGGCTTTCGAGAAAAGCCTTGCCGCAGCCTTTCAGCCTGACTTGGCTTTTGTCGATGCCTGCCGGAGTGAGCAGGCGAGAAAAAATGATGGCACAAATGAATCCGACTGGAATCAGGATTACGCCGGGAATGATCAGGAAATCAATGTTATATGCGGCCGAAGCAATGATCAGGACGATTCCGGACAGGAAAGCCAGCCAGCACGCCAATAGCGTATGGAAACGGCGGCGACGATGTGCAATGCAAAGCCCTACGGTAACTTTAGCCTGCTTTTGCACTGCCATGGCGACGATGGCGTAAAGCAGAATGTTGACCAGTATGAAAAAGTAGTAGGCCGGGTGGTGCCAGCGAAAAGTGCGTTGTTTCATCGGCAATTCGGCCGGCGCGTTGCATTTGATACAGCGTGGCGGCAAGACAGAGCCTGGACGCGTGATCAGCATTTTGCCTTCTGCCCAGTGCCCTTGCTGATTGCCAGGTTCGAGAGAGGCTTTTGGTGGTGCAAAGGGGTTGTGGGTTTCTGCCATGTCAGTTTGCCAGGGTCAGATTACTGAAACCAGAGCCGCATGCTGTCGTAGGCACGGCCGAAGAAACTGGCTACCGGCACAGGCGAGAGCGCGACGGTAGGGAAGTCGCCGAAAGGCTTGCCATCGACCACCAGTTTGACGCTGCCAATTTTCTGACCTGCGATGATTGGTGCCATCAGCGGTTGCTGGACGATAAATTGGGCGTCGATCTTGTTGGCGTAACCCTTGGGTACGGCGACGATAAAATCGCGCTCGAAGCCAATTTTGACGGTGTTTTCTGCGCCCTTCCAGACGCGTGGCGTCGAAACGGGCTGGCCTTTGCCGTAAAGCTGCACGGCGTCGAAGAACTGGTAACCCCAGTTGAGCAACTTGAGCGATTCGGAAGCGCGGGCGGCGTCGGAACTGGTACCGAGGACGACGGAAAGCAGACGGCGCGGGCCGCGCTTGGCGGAGGAAATCAGGCAGTAACCAGCGGCTTCGGTAAAGCCGGTCTTGACGCCATCGACGGTCGGATCAGCCCACAGCAGGCGATTGCGGTTGTGCTGGGTGATGTTGTTGTAGCGATATTCCTTCATCGAGTAATACTTGGCGTACTCGTCCGGAAAGTCGCGAATGAGGGCGGCGGCCAGCAGGGAAAGATCGCGTGCCGTGGTGCGCAGTTTGGGATCAGGCAGGCCGGTGGAGTTGGTGAACTGGCTGGAACTCATGCCAAGTCGCGCGGCTTCGCGGTTCATCAGGGCGGCGAAGGCTTCTTCGCTGCCGCTGATGGCTTCGGCCAGGGCAACGCAGGCGTCGTTGCCGGATTGGACGATCATGCCCT
Organism: Pseudomonadota bacterium; assembly: GCA_018262285.1. GTDB lineage: Bacteria > Pseudomonadota > Gammaproteobacteria > Burkholderiales > Rhodocyclaceae > UBA1934. Next base: position 41,562 of record JAGTRX010000002.1, read on the forward strand.
TGATCAATTCCTCGACCGGAACCTGGTCGCCGATCTTGATGAACATCTTGGAACCGCCGGTACGCCAGGCTTTTTCCGAGACCGGCACGGCCTGGTTGAGTGCAATGGTTTTCTGGCGGATGGCCGAGAAGGTGAGGTAGGCCGTCATCAGCTTGGTCAGCGAAGCGGGTTCGATGCGTTCGTCCGGAGCTTGCGAGGTGAGCAGTTGGCCGGAGCTAACTTCAAGCAGCAGCCAGGATTTGGCGGCAAGCGATGGCGCAACCGGGAGTTGCTGGGCGTGGGCAGGGAGTGCCACCAGAGTGAGCACAGAGAAAATCAGGGCAATAAGCTTGGTCATGGGATTCAGAGCCGGTTCAGGAAAACAAGGCGTGATTATAACCTATGACGCAGTGCAGCAATTTGCCGACTGGCTGGAAGTGATTGGTCAGATGGGCAACAAGTTGCCCATCCGGTGCCAATGTCGGCTACACAGAACTGCGAATCAGGTAGTCGAAAGCGCCGAGCGAGGCTCTGGCGCCTTCGCCCATGGCGATGATGATCTGCTTGTAGGGGACGGTGGTGACATCGCCGGCGGCAAAGACGCCCGGAATTGAAGTCTGGCCGTGGGCGTCAATTTCAATTTCGCCGAAGTGGTTGAGTTTCAAGGTATCTTTCAACCAGACAGAATTGGGTAGCAGGCCAATCTGGACGAAAATGCCTTCGACTGACAGATGCTTTGCGGCACCACTGTCACGTTCGCGGTAGTTGAGGCCGCTGACTCTCTGGCCGTCGCCGATGACCTCGGTGGTTTGGGCATTGGTGAGAACGGTGACGTTGGCCAGAGTGCCGAGTTTTTTCTGCAACACGGCGTCGGCGCGCAGGCGTTTCTCAAATTCGATCAGGGTGACGTGTTCGACAATACCGGCCAGGTCGATGGCGGCTTCGACGCCGGAATTGCCGCCGCCAATGACCGCAATGCGCTTGCCCTTGAAGAGCGGGCCGTCGCAGTGCGGGCAGTAAGCTACGCCCTTGCTGCGGTATTCGCGCTCGCCCGGTACCTTCATTTCTCGCCAGTGGGCGCCGGTGGCGATGAGCACCGCTTTGGCCTTGAGGCTGGCACCGCTTTCGAGTTCGACCTCAAACAGTTTGCCGGTGCGCAGTGCGGCGGCGTGCTGCAGGGTCATCACATCAACGTCGTAAGTCTTGACGTGTTGTTCCAGCGCTGCGACCAGTTTGGGGCCTTCGGTTTCCTGCACCGAAATGAAATTTTCAATGGCCAGGGTATCGAGTACCTGACCGCCGAAACGTTCGGCGACGATGCCGGTGCGTATGCCTTTGCGGGCGGCATAGATGGCGGCGGCCGCGCCGGCCGGGCCACCGCCGACGACGAGCAGGTCGTAGGGCGCTCTGGCACTGATCTTTTCTGCTTCGCGGTGGCTGGCGCCGGTATCGACTTTGGCCAAGATTTCCGGCAATTCCATGCGACCTTGGCCAAAGGCTTGGCCGTTCAGGAAAACAGTGGGGACGGCCATGATTTGCCGGCTATTAACCTCGTCCTGAAAAAGCGCGCCATCAATCATGATGTGCTGAATGCGCGGGTTTTGCGCCGCCATCAGGTTGAGCGCCTGCACAACGTCAGGGCAGTTGTGGCAGGAAAGGGAAATGTAGGTCTCGAAGCGGAAATCGCCTTCCAGGTTGCGGATTTGCTGCAGTACGGATTCTTCCGTCTTGGGCGGGTGGCCGCCACTGTGCAGGAGCGCCAGTACCAAAGAAGTGAATTCGTGACCAAGCGGGATGCCGGCAAAACGGATGCGGGGCGCTTCGCCCTGGCGTGCAATGGCGAATGAGGGCGTGCGCTCACTTGCGTTTTGTGTCATGCTTAACGTGATCTTGTCGGAAAGCGTGGCAATGTCGTCGAGCATGGCCTGCATTTGACTGGAGGCTTCGCCCTCATCGATGAAGGCGCTGATTTCGATGGGTTGCTGCAGGCGTTCGAGATAAGCCTTGAGCTGCGTTTTCAGGTTGTCGTCCAGCATTGGTCACGCTTTCGTCGGAGATATAAAAAACCTCCGGGAGTGCTTCCCGGAGGCAATGGCTTGCGAGGAGATTAAATCTTGCCAACCAGGTCGAGCGAGGGTGCCAGCGATGCAGCGCCCGGCGTCCACTTGGCCGGGCAGACTTCACCCGGATGGCTGGCAACGTATTGTGCCGCTTGGACTTTGCGCAGCAATTCCTTGGCATCGCGACCTATACCGAGATCGTGGATTTCACAGACCTTGATGACGCCTTCCGGGTTGATGACGAAAGTGCCGCGCAGAGCCAGCCCTTCCTCTTCGATCATTACGCCGAAGTTGCGCGAAATGGTGCCGGTCGGGTCGCCCAGCATCGGGTACTGGATTTTCTTGATCGTGTCCGAGGCGTCATGCCACGCTTTGTGGGTGAAATGGGTGTCGGTAGAAACCGAGTAAATCTCAACCCCAAGTTTCTTGAATTCCGGGTAAACGTCAGCAAGATCACCGAGTTCTGTCGGGCAGACAAAGGTGAAATCGGCCGGGTAGAAGAACACGATAGCCCACTTGCCCTTGAGGTCAGCGTTGGTGACCGGTACAAACTTGCCCTCATGGTAGGCGGTGGTCTTGAAGGGTTTGATTTCAGTGTTGATGAGTGACATGGCAGTGCTCCTTGTGGGTTGTTTGACGAAGTGATGTTACGCCTGCCAGCAAAGGGGAACAAATTGAATGATGTAATGCTTTTGATAGCCAGAGGCTATCAGCAGCGTTGGCCACTCATTGGCCGCCAATGGTCATCTGCTTGATGAGTATGGAGCCGGTTTGCTTGGATCCGCGCACCAGCATGTCCTTGCCGATGGCGGTGATGTTGGCGAACATGTCGCGCAGGTTGCTGGCGATGGTGATTTCCTCCACCGGGTAAGCGATACGGCCATTTTCGACCCAGAAACCGGCAGCGCCGCGCGAATAGTCGCCGGTGACGATATTGACGCCGTGGCCGAGCAATTCGGTGACGAGCAGGCCCTTGCCCATAAGCCGGAGCAGGCCGTCAAGGTCATGTTCGCCTGGTTCAAGAATGAGATTGTGGCTGCCGCCGGCATTGGCCGTGGTCTGCATGCCCAGTTTGCGGGCGCTGTACACATTGAGAAAATAGCCCTGCAGGATGCCGCCATCGACCACTTCACGGTCGCGGCTGGCCACACACTCGTTGTCGAATGATGAGCTGGCAAGGCCGCGCGGCAGGTGTGGGCGCTCACTGATGCGAACGAAGTCCGGGAAAATCCGCTTGCCGAGGTGGTCGAGCAAGAAAGAAGATTTGCGATAAAGGGCGCCACCGCTGACCGCATGAACGAAATTGCCGAGCAGGCTGGCGGCGATAGGCGCTTCAAAAATGACCGGAAACTCGCCGGTTTTGATCCTCTGGCCATTCAAGCGGGCGACGGCGCGGCTGGCGGCCTTGGCGCCAACCGAGGCGGGCGAATCCAGTTCGGCAGCATTGCGGCGCGTGCTGTACCAGTCGTCGCGTTGCATGCTGTCGTTTTTGCCAGCGATGACGGCGCAGGAGAGGTAGTGCCGGGAAGTCGGATAGCCGCCCATGAAGCCCAGGCTGTTGGCTGAAACAAACTGTGATTCCTGGGTGGAAACCGCAGCGCCTTCTGAATTGCTGATCAGCGGACTGGCATCGAAAGCGGCTTCTTCGATCTGGTGAGCGATCTCGATGGCGGCATCAATTGGTTGTCGCCAAGGGTGATAGAGGTCAAGTTCCGGGCAATCACGGGCGAGAAGTTCAGCTTCCGGCAGGCCGGCGCAGGGATCGGCAGCGGTGAAACGGGCGATGTTGAGCGCTGCTTCAACCGTGTCGCGCAATGCTGCCGGCGAAAAATCCGAGGTGCTGGCATAGCCTTTGCGCTGGCCGGCATAAACAGTCACGCCGATGCCTTTGTCGCGGTTGTATTCGATGGTTTCGACCTCGCCGCAGCGTACCGTCACCGAGTGGCCGAAGCCTTCCGAAACATCCGCGTCACAGGCGGTAGCGCCGGATTTGCGGGCATGATCAAGGACGTCTTGCGCCAGTTGTTGCAAGTCGGAAAAGGCATAGGAAAAGCGCGCGTTGGGGCTGGACATAAAAAATGGCGGCTTTCGTCAAGAAAGCCGCCATGATAGCAGTCCGGACCGCCGTATTCACTCTGCCGGCGCAGAATGAAGCCTGTGCAGTCAATTACTGCTGGACGGCTCGCCAGCCTTCAGGGCAGTAGCCGACTTGCGGGTAGTACTGCCCGGCCGATGCGCAGTAGTACCAAGTACCGCCGGGAGAGTAAGTTGGTTGCGGCGGCGCAACTTCGACCTGTTGTTGCTGGCTGTTGGCGATGGCGGCGGCAATCAGCCCAGTGACGATGACGGCGGCGGCGACGCCACCCCAGTTGTCATGGCTGCGATGCGAATAATGTCCACGTTGGGAATAATGTCCCCCATGGCGCGGCCCCGCATAAGCCGAGCCGGCCAATCCAAATACCAGAATAACCGACAGTAGTGCGGATTTGAATTTATTGTTCATGACGATCTCCTCGTGCTTTGGTCTGGCGCGGCGCGCCTGTCCACGAGCATCATTGAAGCACAAGGATGTAATCAAAGCTTTTCCGGCGCACCCTGCTTTGTTTCAAATGATTTCTGTGCTTGCGGGTTTTCTCCCTCGCCCAGTAGCGCCAGTGCATGGCGGGCGTGGCTGGCGAATTCACGAGAAAATTCAAGAATGTTTTCCGGCAAGAAACGTTCTTCGCTCGCCACAGTAGAGGTCAATTCACCGTTGCCATTGCGGTGCACCCAGCCTAATTCGATGAGTTTCTTGATTTTGCGGCGCACGGTTTCATTGGGAACGCCAAGTGATTGGCTGATCGAATAAGTGTTGCAGGGCGGCAGAAGGGTCTGGCGGCGCTCCTGGTGGTTGAGGTCGGGGGCGTTGTTTTCGCAGCCGGCCCGGGAGAAATAACGGCCGAGATTGTATTGCCAGATTTCGCACATGACGATCGCCATGATCAGGTCGCCGTCAAAGGTGCGGTAAAGCAATTTCATGTACTTGCTGAGAAAGGTCTGGATGACAAACAGCGGCGGATGCCAATTGTGCTGCAAGGCATTCTCATCCAGGTGGCCGCAATCCTGGCAGTGGCCACCGAAGAGAAATGGCTTGATTTCGCCGTTCTGGCAACAGTCTTTTCCATCCTTTTGTTTTGGCATGGAGCTTTCTTTTTATCGCAACTATGCGGAAAGTAATAGAAAAAGCACTTTTTAGTGCAAAAAGCCAGCAATGATTTGATTGTATCGGCCAGAATATTAGAAAACCACATGATATTGCTCATTTTGGGGAGAGAAATTTTTCTCGGAGTCTGCTTACCCAAAACGGGAAATTAGATGTCCGATTGGCATGGTAATTGTCCTAGAATCGCAAGCGTGCAATCGGTGTAGTACAAAATAAGTCGAGCATGCAAAGGTGAGGCGAGTTTAATGAAAACTGTAAATTTCGAGTCTGGGCAGCAGGGTCGCATTGAGCTATTGGGTCTGCTGACAGCGGCCGAGGATCTCGAAGTGCGTCTTGAGCGCTTTTTTTCCCGTTTTGGAGAAATCCGCAAAATTGCCAAGTTTGATCACCATGGCAAGGGTCATTTTTATTCTGTCGACTTTGCCAGTGGTACATCGGCGGTCAACGCAGCCAATGCAACGGGCTGCTGCAAATTCGGCTTTAATGCCGTGCTGGTTGATCCCGCCAGGCTCAAGTCCAACTAGACTGCTGGTTTTTTGAGCGGCTGGGTACTGAAAACGGCTATGATGATAGCCCTTGGTATTTTCAGAATGCTCCATGCGAAGGCAACAAACCATTATTGACGACGATAACGTTGTCTCCAAAACCCGTAAAAAAGAAGAGATGCACGAGCTGCAGGAGCTTGGTTCCGCGCTGGTGGCGCTTTCCCGCGACCAATTGAAGCGTATCAATCTGCCGGAAGATTTGCTGGCGGCACTTCTCGATTGGCAGCGCTTTACCAAGCACGAGGCCAAACGTCGGCAATTGCAATACATCGGCAAGTTAATGCGCCAGAATGACCCGGAGCCTATTCGTGCCGGTTTGGCCTTGTTGCGCGGCGAATCGGCAGTAGAAACGGCGCGCTTGCATCGACTCGAACGCCTGCGCGAGCGCTTGCTCGAAGATGAACAGGCGCTGCACGAAATCGCTGAAACCTGGCCCGGCGCTGACCTGACCCATTTGCGCAACCTGCGCCGCAATGCCCTGAAGGAAAAGGAAGGCAATAAACCGCCAAAAAGCTTCCGCGCCATTTTCCAGGCCTTGCAGGCGCTGGATGCAGAAACAAAAAGCCTGCCAGCGTTGCCACCCGAGGACTCTCAGGGATAAATCACCCGGGCGTTTTCTGACCCCAGCCAGGCGGTCAGTTCAGAGAGCAGTGCGTCGTCGAGGCGAACCCGCAGGCTGTCGCCCAGTACCATTTCACATTCGGCGGACTGATTGCGGTAACGCAGGCGCACCGGCGCTGTGCCCGGACAAAAGGGCGAGAGCAGGGATTTGAGGCGGCGCATGTCAGCCATGCCGTTCATGTTCAGCAGCAGGTGACTGGCAAAGCGGGCGCGTGCCTCGCCCAGGGTCATCAGTTTGTCGGCAACAATGCGGTTGCCCCCGGAAAAGTCGTCGTAACTGACCTTGCCCTCGACCACCAGCACTTCGTCAACCTCGATCTTGCTGCGTTCGGCCTCGAACAATTCGTTGAAGACGGAGACTTCGAGCGTGGATGTGCCGTCGTCTATCTGGACAAAGAGCATTTTTCCACGGCGGGTCATCTGGCTACGCATGCCGACGACGATGCCGGCCAGAACAGTCATCTCCTTGGACGGTTCGATTTGCGCCAGGCTGCGTCGCACAAAGGCGGAGAGCTCCTGGCGGCAGGCGTGGTAGGGGTGGCCGGAAATGAAAAAGCCGAGCGCCTGTTTTTCTTGCGCCAGGCGTTCTTTTTCGCTCCAGGGCGGCGTTTCGATGTACTGCGGCGCGTGTTCGTCGACAGTATCGTCAAAGTCGAACAATCCGGCCTGCAAGGCGTTGCGTTCAGCCTGTTCGGCGGCGTCGATGGCGAGGCCGACGCTGGCGAGCAGGCGGGCGCGATTGCTATCGAGGCTGTCAAAAGCACCGGCTCTGACCAGCGCTTCGATGGTGCGGCGGTTGACCATGCGCTTGTCGCAACGGCGGCAGAATTCGAATAAATCTTTGAAAGGCCCGTCGTTCTTGCGCGCTTCCAGAATGACATTGACCGCCTGTTCGCCTGTACCCTTGATGGCACCCAGGCCATAGCGGATGGTCTGTCGGTCGACCGGCTCGAATTTGTAGGCCGAAGCATTGATGTCCGGCCCCAGAATTTTGAGCTGGTTATGGATGGCGTCGTCGTAAAAAATCTTGACTGTGTCGGTGTTGTCCATGTCCGACGACAGGGTCGCTGCCATGAAGGCCGAACAATGGTGCGCCTTCAGCCACGCCGTGTGATAGGTGACGACGGCGTAGGCGGCGGTGTGCGACTTGTTGAAGCCGTACTCGGCAAACTTGGTCATCAGGTCGAACAGGTGTTCGGCCAGCGCCGGTTCGTAGCCCTTTTCTTTGGCGCCTTCGGCAATGGTGGCGCGGTGCTTGGCCATTTCCTCCGGCTTTTTCTTGCCCATGGCGCGGCGCAGCATGTCGGCGCCACCGAGCGTATAGCCGCCGATGATCTGCGAAATCTGCATCACCTGTTCCTGATAAACAATGACGCCGTATGTCGGCGACAGGCAGGCGGTCAGGTCGGGGTGGAAATAGTCGATTTTCTGCTGACCCTTCTTGCGCAGGATGAAGTCGTCAACCATGCCCGAACCGAGCGGGCCGGGGCGATAGAGCGCCAGCACGGCGATGATGTCTTCAAAACGGTCGGGCGCGAGCTTCTTCAGCAGCTTTTTCATGCCTTCCGATTCGACCTGGAAGATGGCCGTGGTATTAGCCTCTTTCAAAATCTGGTAGGCCGCCGGGTCATTGAAGCCTAGGCTCATCAAGTCAAGCTTCTCGCCAGTCAGGCGCTCAACGTATTCGAGCGCCAACTGGATGATGGTCAGGTTGCGCAAACCCAAAAAGTCGAATTTGACCAGACCGGCTTTTTCGACATCGTCCTTGTCGAATTGCGATACCGGCGAGGCATCGTTGCCAGCGGCCTGATAAATCGGACAGAAATCGGTGATGCGCCCCGGCGCGATCAAAACGCCGCCAGCGTGCATGCCGACGTTGCGGGTTAAATCCTCCAGTTTTTCGGCCAGGGCAAACAATTCGCCGAGCGATTCACCGTCCTGCTCATCTTTCAGCATCGCTTTCAGCGCTGGTTCCTTTTCCAGCGCTTCGGCCAGCGATAATGGCTTGTTCTGCACCACCGGAATGAGCTTGGAAATTCTGTCGCACAAGGAGTAGGGCAAATCGAGGACGCGGCCAACGTCGCGCACCACTGCCTTCGAAGACATGGTGCCGAAAGTGACGATCTGGCTGACGGCATCTGAACCATAGCGTTGCCGGACATACTCGATGACGCGCCAGCGGTTGTCCTGACAGAAATCGACGTCGAAGTCGGGCATCGACACCCGTTCCGGATTGAGAAAACGCTCAAAAAGCAGGGCGTAGGCCAGCGGGTCGAGATCGGTGATGCCCAGACTGTAGGCGACCAGAGAACCTGCGCCGGAGCCGCGTCCGGGTCCAACCGGCACGCCGTTTTGTTTGGCCCAGTTGATAAAGTCGGCGACGATCAGGAAGTAGCCGGGAAAACCCATCTGGATGATGGTTTTGCATTCGAAGGCCAGTCGTTCCTCATACTCGGCACGTTTGCTCTCGCGTTGTGCCGCGTCGGGGTAAAGCTGAAGCAGGCGTTTTTCCAGCCCTTCCTTGGCCAGATGTACCAGAAAATCGTTGAGGGTCATACCCTCCGGGGTCGGGAAATCGGGGAGGAAATTTTTGCCCAGCGTCAGCTCGATATTGCAGCGCTTGGCAATTTCCAGCGTATTTTCGAGCGCTGCCGGTAGGTCGGCAAAAAGCTCGGCCATTTCAGTCTGGCTTTTGAAATACTGCTCTTCAGTAAAAACCTTTGGTCGGCGCGTATCGCCCAAGCCATAACCTTCAGCAATACAGACGCGTGCCTCGTGGGCGCGAAAATCCTCGCGCGCCATGAACTGTACCGGGTGGGTCGCCACCAGCGGCAGCCCCAGTTCTCCCGCCAGACCGGCCATGGCCTGCACCTGAATTTCCTGTTGTTCCTGGCCAAAGCGCTGCACTTCCAGATAGAAAGAATCGGGAAAAATGGTAGACCATTCCTTGCAACGTTTACGTGCCAAGGCATGATTGCCAGCCGATAGTGCATCGCCAACATCGCCCAGTTGGGCGCCGGAAAGCGCAATCAGGCCGTCGCTGCCGATGTCCCGGAACCACTCGCGCTGGATGATGGCCTTGTCGCGCCGTTCTGGTGCCAGGTGGGCGCGAGTCAGTAATTCGCACAGTTGTTGATAGCCCTGGCGATTTTTGACCAGCAGGAGCAAGCGGAAAGGAGCTTCTGGCGCGTTGCGGTTGCTGATCCAGACATCGGCGCCGACGATGGGCTTGATGCCCTTGCTGCGGGCGCCAGAATAAAACTTGAGCAGGCCGAACAGGTTGCCGAGATCAGTCAGCGCCAGGGCCGGCATGCCGTCGGCGGCTGCCCGTTTGACCGGCGGGCAGTCATGGTTCTTGCCAACGTCAAGGCGAACCATACCGTCGGTGATCGAATATTCGGAATGCAGGCGGAGGTGGACAAAGCGCGGAGAGTGCATGGCGCAATTTTACTCCGGCTACTTTGGCTTGGCCTTCCTAAAAGGCATTCTTCTTCCAAATCCAAGATCCTCTCGTTCATGCATTGAACAGGATTTTCCTTTGTGGCGCGATACAAATTTTGTGTTCAGCAGAAACAAGTGCTTTGATTTGAGGGGTTCGCTGAGGACAAGCCCTCCAAAACGACATTCTTTCATCGCAGCTCAAAACAATTCATCCCGCGCTTTTTGCATTTCGTCGCAAGGCGGCTGACCTTGTCCGCGAGCTTCCCTAGTATGCCTCCAAGTTCAACCCACTTTGGAGGATCACCATGCACTCCCGTATTGCCGCTCTCGTTTCGGCCCTTGTCCTGACTTTTTCCCCACTTGCTGTTCAAGCCCAAGGTGCGGCGCAGGTCGCGCAACAGCCGGTTTCAGCCGCTGAATCGGCTTTTCTGTCGGCTTTTTCGCTGTTCCAGCGCGTCAGCAGCGGCGACAAGGATCAGGTCGAACCGACCATCGCCGCCTTTGAAAAACTGAGCGCCAGCGACCCCAGGCAGCCGCTGTTCGGTGCCTATCTGGGCAGCGCCCTCAGTGTCCGGGCGCGTGACGCGCTTATGCCATGGAACAAGATGAAAGCGGCTGAGGAAGGGCTGGATCACATCGATAAGGCACTGCGCCAGCTCAAGCCCGAGCACGATACGCAAAGCCTGCGCGGCGTCCCGGTCAGTCTGGAGACCCGCATGCTGGCTGCCCGTACTTTCCTGATTCTGAAGGATGACATTTTTCATCGCCGCAGCAGCGGCAAATCGCTACTGGAACAGATTCAGAAAAATCCGGCGCTGGCGACGACGCCCACGAATTTCCAGGCTTCCGTGTTGATCACGGCCGCACAACTGGCCAAACAGGAAAAACGTTCCGCCGATGAAGCCGCCCTGCTCAAGCAAGCGCTGGCCAAACAGACAACCGGCCCCGAAGCGGACGGCGCGCGCGCCCGCCTGAAGGAACTCGGGCAATGAGTGCAACCATTCCCAACAGCGAACGGGTGCGCCTCACCGGCATCCGCAAGCGCTACAACACCGGCGACACGGCGGTCGAGGCGCTGCGCGGCGTCAGCCTGAACGTGGCAGCCGGCGAACTGGTGGCGCTGACCGGCCCTTCCGGCAGCGGCAAAAGCACGCTGCTCAACATCTGCGGCCTGATCGATCACCAGGACGAAGGTGAGCGCTTTCTAGCTGGAACGGCGATCAATGGCATGGCGGAAGCGCAACTAACTCGCCTGCGACGCGAGAAGGTCGGCTTCGTTTTCCAGAATTTCAATCTGGTGCCGGTGATGAATGTGCACGACAACGTCGAATATCCGCTGCTACTGCTCGGCGTTCCTGCTCAGGAAAGGCATGAGCGGGTGCGGCAGGCCTTGGCCCGCGTCGGTATCGAGCAATTCGCCCGCCGTTTGCCGGATGCCTTGTCCGGTGGCCAGCGTCAGCGCGTTGCCATTGCTCGGGCGCTGATTAAGGTGCCATATTTAGTCATCGCCGACGAACCGACGGCCAATCTCGACTCGGTCACCGCCGCCCAGATCGTCGATCTGCTGCGCCAATTGGCGAGCGAGCAGGGCAGCGCCGTCGTCGTCGCCACCCACGATCACCGCATGGCAGATCACTGCGACCGTGTTGTCCAACTGGTTGATGGAGAAATGCGATGAAATGGCTTTTATTCGCCTGGAAAAATGTGCTGCGCAATCGCCGCCGCGCACTGCTGGCCCTGCTGATCATCGCAGTCGGCACGGCGGCCGGCTTGATCGGTGGCGGTTTTGCGCTCTTTACTTATGAGTCGCTGGCGGAAATGACTGCCCGCGATACCGGCCATGTCGTTGTCGCCCACAGCGCCTATTTTGGCGATGACGAGGATCTGCCCATGAAAAACGGCTTGTCCGGTGCCGGCAAGTTGACCGAAAAATTCGCCGAGATGCCCGGCGTGCGCGCTGTGGTGCCACGCCTGCACTTCTCCGGCCTCATCTCCAATGGCGACAAGTCGAGCATTTTTGTTGGCACCGGCGTCGATCCGGAAACTGAATTTCGCCTGCGCGGCCCGCAAATGACTTTTGTTTCCGGCGAGGTGCTTTCTTCACCCGCGCCTTCAGTGCCGGAAGTCGTCATCGGCAACGAGCTGGCCAGGCAGATGAAGGCCAAACCGGGCAGTTCGCTGACCCTGCTCGCCACCACGACGGAAGGCAATCTCAACGCCGTCGATGTCACCGTCAAGGGCATCATCAGCGTTGGCGTGCCGGATATCGACAAGCGTCTAGTGCTCACCGCCCTGCCTGCCGCGCAGAAACTGCTATTGACCGACAAGGTCAGCACGCTGTCGCTCTACCTCAAGGACACCAGCCAGACCGACGCCACCCTGGCGCTGGTGAAGACTGCCGAGCCGCAACTGGCGGCGAAAACCTGGCTCGATCTGGCGGTGTTCTACCAGTCGGTCAAGGAGTTGTACAACCGAATTTTCGGTATTCTCGGCGCCATCATGGTCGTCATCATCCTGTTCGCCATGATCAACACGCTGGGCATGGCGGTAGTCGAACGCACCCGCGAAATCGGCACCCTGCGCGCCATCGGCAGCCAGCCCGGCGAAATCGTTCGCAATTTCGTGCTGGAAGGGCTGGTGATTGGCGGGGGCGGTGCGGTACTCGGCATGCTGATGGCGTTAGCAATCACTGTTTTCCTGATGTTCGCCAATCTCCAGATGCCGCCGCCACCCGGACGTTCCACCGGCTATGCCTTGCTGATCAATTATTCCACCCCGCTTTATCTCGGCGCCGCGCTGACAGTGCTGCTGGTTTCCGGCATTGCGGCCTGGCTTGTCAGCGTCAAGGCGGCGCGCAAACCCATTACGGAGGCTCTCGCTCATGTTTAATCGCAAAACCGCTCTTTTCCTGGCCGCGCTGCTGGTTTCCGCGACCAGTTTCGCCGCCGATGTCAAAACACTCTTGAAGCAGGCCGACGAGTTCCGGCTCAATCTCGAATCGGCCCGCGTCGATACCGAGGTGCGCGTTTTCAAGGGTGAAACCCTCGATAAAACCCGGCTCTACAGCGTATTTATCAAGCCCGAACGCCGCTCGCTGGTGGTCTTCCGCTCCGCGGTCGAGCGCGGCCAGAAAATGCTGATGCTCGGCGACGATTTCTGGCTGGTCATGCCGAGCAGCGCCCGGCCCTTGCGCATCACGCCGATGCAGAAATTGCTGGGCGATGCCTCCACCGGCGATGTCGCCACGCTGACCTGGTCGGGCGACTACGATGGCAAGATCGTCGGCGAGGAAAAAGTCGGTGACATTGTCTGCTACAAGCTCGATATCGTCGGCCAGCGCAAAGGCGTCAGCTATCCGCGCATCGTGCTGTACGTGGCCAAGAACGGTAGCTTTCCGGTCAAGGCCGAGTTGTATGTCGCTTCCGACAAACTCGCCAAAATGGCCGAGTTCAAGCTGGGTAATGTCGATGGCCGCAAGCTGGTGACAACGATGACTCTCACCGATCATTTGCAAAAGGACCGGCGCACCGAAGTGCATTATTTGTCGCGCAGCGCCAAGACCTTGTCCGATGAGTACTACAACCCGGCCTTCCTGGTACGGGCGGAGATCGACAATTGAAACCGCTTTGCATCCTTGCTTTGGGCGGGCTGCTCACCCTGCCTGCCCAGGCCGAAAACGGCGTCGACCTAACCATGACCAGCCGCCTTATCGGCGAGTTTCACCAGATTCGCCCGGACAGCCCCTTCGCTGCCGGACTGGCGCGGACCGGCTTCGGCCGCGACAACGGCCGTTTCGAAGAGGAAGTGCGCGGCAAACTTGGCTCAGTCTCGGTCTTGCTGACGGGCAGTTTTTCCGGGCAGGAAGGGCAAAACCCCAAAACCAGGCTGGTAGCGAACGAAGCCTTTATTGACTTCGGTTCCGGCGCTGACCGCTTCACCATCGGCAAGAAAATCCTCTCCGGCGATGTCGGCTACGCTTTCCGGCCCATTGACGTTGTGCAACGCGAAGCCCGCATGCAATTGATCCCGAAAGCCCTGGAAGGCATCCCCAATCTGATGTGGGAACACTACTCCGGCCAACAAGCCTGGTCGCTGATTATCGCCAACCCGGATCGCAACCGGGGGCCGGAGCCCAACAAGGACGGCTCGCTGACCCTGCGCTATTTCAACCGCATCGGCGTCACCGACCTGCACGGCGTCGCCCGTTATTCCTCGCGCTACCGTCTGGAAGCCGGCGCCGCTTTTTCCAGCGTGCCGGAGTCCAGCCTGGAAATTCACGGCTCCTTCCTGGTGCAACAACGCGGCGAGCGCACCGTGCCCATCCGCTTGCCCGCCAATGCCAACCCCATCCTGCTGCTCGCCAGAAGCGCCGACGATCCCAATATTATGATCAGCGAATCGCTGAAGAATCCGGCCAAAGCCTTGCTCGGCGCCACCTGGACAACCGACAACGGCTGGTCGGTGCTGGCAGAAACCTGGTGGGACGGCACAGCGCCCAAACCTGCAGACTGGCAGAATCTGGTGCGTCAGACCCAAATACGCAACGCTATGCTGGGCATGCCCGGTATTCCGGCGGAAGGCGTCAACGGCGCCTTGGCGTTGAGCACGCGCATGTTCCAGAACCCAAGCTCGACCCGGCGCGGCAATCTGTTGCGCGTCTCCTGGACTGATCCGGCCGGCAGCGGCTGGTCGACGGCGCTCGATGTCCTGCAGCGCCCACAAGGCGGCGGCTGGATCGCCACACTTTCCGCCGCCTGGGTCGCCGACAAGCTGCGCATCGAAGGCGGTTACCGTCGCTACGGCGGCAGTGCCAATTCCGTTTATCGCCTGTTACCGGAACATCAAGTAATATTCGCCGGGATTAGCCTGGCGTTTTAAGCAGAGTTCGTAAAATAGCCACAACAAACCCGATAGTCCTACAGATTTTGCCGCATACTATTTAGTGCCATGCATTCTCTTGTCAACCTCGCCTTTACCATTGCGGCCAATGCACTGATCGCCGTTTTGCTGACAATCATTGGTTTCGGTCGTGGCTTTGCTATCAACCTGCTTTTTTCGCAATGTATCGGCTTGAGCATCCTCTTTTCCATAGGATTTTCAGTACGCAGAAACATGTTGGGATGGCAACGCTGGTTGGCAATTGTTCTATCCATAATTTGCGGCAGTCTCATTGGTTCATTTCTGGCGCGCTGGCTGGCTGACTTGCCAATCGGGGTCGACCATGTTGCGCTTCAGACAACCCTGATTAGTCTCGTTTTCGGCAGCACGATTTCCATTTTTTTTATTCTGCGCGAACGCAATGCACGTTTGCAGGCCGAATTGCGCCAAGGCGAAATTGACAGACTTGAGGCTGACAAGCGCAGTATCGAAGCCCAGCTCAGAATGCTTCAGGCACAAATCGAACCGCATTTTCTCTTCAACACGCTCTCCAACGTCAGTGTCCTGATTGATTCCGAGCCCATGCTGGCCCGCCAGTTGCTGGACGCCTTGATCCTCTACCTGCGTTCCTCCCTTGCGCGAACACGTTCAGAGCGCGCCAGTTTGAAAGACGAAATCGAATTGCTCCGCGCCTATCTGGAAATCCTCAAGATTCGCTTGGGAGAACGACTCAATTACACTTTTGCCATCGACCCCGAATTGTGTTCGCAGCCCTTTCCACCCATGCTACTGCAACCTTTGGTCGAAAATGCCGTCACCCACGGCATTGAACCAAAACGCGGTGGCGGGGAAATCACGGTCACAGCACATCAGAAAGACGGTTGTTTGAATCTGACGGTTTGCGACAATGGGATTGGCTTTGCCAAGATGGGGAAAATGGGCATTGGCCTCGAAAATATTCGATCCAGACTTCATGTCTTATATGGGGATACAGGCAAGCTTGAATTGAGTGAAAATGCCGACGGCGGTGTCATTGCCTCAATCCGGATTCCATTATGTACTACGAAGGAAGCGTAGCTTAAACGACTATGCAAGATCTGATGGTGCAGCATCCAACCGCGCTTATTGCCGAGGACGAACCACATCTGGCCAAGTACCTTTCTTCCAGGATGGCCACATTATGGCCGGAACTCGACATTCGCTTCATTGTGGATAATGGCGACGACGCCCTGAAACTGATCGAACAAGAAAGCCCGGACATCGCATTTCTCGACATTCGCATGCCCGGGCTTACCGGACTGGAAGTCGCCGAACGAATGAGCAGACCCTGTCGCATCGTTTTTGTTACGGCCTACGACCAATATGCCCTTGCCGCGTTTGAACAGGCTGCCATTGACTATCTCCTGAAGCCGGTCAGCGACGAACGACTCTCCAATACCATCGCACGGCTCAAGAAGGATTGCCGGCCCCATCACGCAGACACACTTTCCGAATTGCGCCGCTTCCTGGTGACTGCGCACCCCCCGACCTATCTGCGCTGGATACGTGCTCAATGTGGCAGCAATGTCCGTTTGGTTGCCGTTGAAGAAATATGCTATTTCCAAGCCTCCGATAAATACACTCTGGTTGTCACGGCCGAGGCGGAACTGCTGATCCGCACGCCGATCAAGGAGCTCAGCGAACAGTTGGATCCCGAACTGTTCTGGCAAATCCATCGCGGTACGCTGGTCAATTGTCGACAGATTGTTGCGGCGCGCCACGACGAACAGGGCCGTATTAATCTGAAATTACGTAATCGCCCTGAAACCTTGGCTGTCAGCCGTGGCCATGCCCACCTGTTCCGCCAGATGTGAGAGGCGGCAACCCTTTGGCTTGAGACAGGTTTTGCGTGTTTATTGACGGAGGCAACCCCCAAAGGGCGCTGCACGCCATCGCCTTTCAAGTTCTATAATCCGACAAAACTTATTTGGCCAGGAGTCTTTATGCCGCTGCTCGGAATCATTGTCCTGCTCATCCAGTTTTCCTTTGCCTACCATGTCTTCAAGACCGGTAGGCCGTATTGGTGGATTTTCGTCATCATGTCCTTTCCGGTCATGGGTTGCCTGATCTACTATTTTGTCGAAGTTTTCCCCGGCTCTCGTCAGCAGCGGCAGGCGCACAAGACGGCGCGCAATCTGATTAAAAAGCTGCAGCCCGACGTCGATCTCAAACGGCGGGCGGAAGAACTGGAAATCTGCGGCAGCGTGGACAACAAAATGGCGCTGGCGGAAGAGTGCTTCAACCACCAGATGTATGCCGAAACCGCTAGTCTTTACGAGAGCTGTCTGCAAGGGGCTTTTGCGACGGACGGGGCATTGCTCTATGGCTTGGCGCGGGTGGCGGTCGAGGGTGAATACTGGGACAAGGCGGAAATGGCGATTGCACGGCTCAATGCCGATGCGCCGAAATTTCGTCCGCAGGAAGTTCGACTTTTGGCCGCGCGCCTTTTGCAGGGACGTGGCAAGACTGACGAAGCGCTTGCCGCCTATCGTGCTTTGATTCCCGAGTTTGTCGGGTTGGAAGCGCGCTTTCGCTATGGCGAATTGCTGCAACAGCTCGGCCAGCACGAAGCAGCGTTGCAGATGTTCAACGAAGTCATTACCCAGGCCAAACGTTTTACCTCTCCGATCGAGGCGGAGCAGCAATGGGCGGCGGCTGCCCGGCAAGCGATCACGCCAAGCCGGTAAAAGGTTTATTGTCCTGGGAACCAGAAACGCCAAGCGGTGGCTGGTGCGCCGAGCCAGACCCCCAGCAAATCTGTGTTCGATAGCTGAATACCGGCATGACGTGACTGCGTTGGTGCCAGGAGCCGTGTCGACAAATGGCGGAAAAAATGGACGGCGCCGCTTTCGAGTAGTACCGCGTCCACGCTGGCTTGCTCGGAGATGTCGGCCACCACGCCAGAGAGGGTAAGCAGCGCCTTGCGGAAAAGTACGAGTTCATTAGGGAAGTTTGCCGTCGCCTTACTGGCCAGACGATCAAGGAGATTGGTTAGCCAGTCGAAACCGGGGAATCTCCCCCAGCGCACGGCGGTCAGCGACTCTGCCACAGCAGCTTGCAAGGCAGCCGGGTCGCGCACTGAACCCAGTTCTACCACTGCCCGGCAAACTTGGGCGTTATTCAGGCTGAGTGCAGCCAGCATCAGCCGCATGACGGCCTCACGCTGGGTTTTGTTGAGTTGTGTCATGAGCGCCCAGTCGAGGATGGCGAGGCGGTTATCCGGGGTGATCATCAGGTTGCCAGCGTGCGGATCGGCGTGAAAAGCGCCGCTCTGCCAAAAAGGACGCGCTAGCAAGGCATCGACGACGAGTCGGGCGCGCTGGCGAAGGCTCCAGGGCGATGCCGCAATCTCGGTGATTTTGTGGCCATCGACACGTTCCATCGCCGTTATTTTCGGCGTACAAAAGGGGAATAGCTTCGGAATCAGCACCTGCGGCCAATCGCCGTAAGTGTTTTGGGCTTCGGCCAGGTGTGCCTGCTCCTGTTCCAGTCGAATTTCATGGGCGAGCAGGCGGGCAACGCTCTCCAGAGTGTCGCGGAAACTGAAATTGGGCAGGCCATGCACCACGCAGCGTTCCTCCAGATAGGCACCGAGTTGCGACCAGATGGGCAGTTCTTCCGCCAGTTTTTCGACAACGCCGGGGCGCAGCACCTTGAAAACACCGCGCTGCGGCAGCTCAGCCGGCGCATCTGGCCAGGTGAAGGGAATGACAATTGCGACGCTGGCTTCGGCCAGAGCACGCTGGCTGACTTTCAAACCGGCAATGTGGCGCGTTGCTTGGCGGATTTGCGGCAGGACTTTTTTAATCGGGGTTGTGGGCGGCAAGGATTCCAGTGTTTGCAGGCGTTGCCGCAGTTCCAGGTCCAGGCGGCGGTCATGTGCCACCACTTGCCCCAGTTTGTGCAGGGTAGGGCATTGGCGAAAGAGGGCAATTAGTCGCCGCAAATTCGAGGCGTTGGGTGGCAGGGCAAGCTGCTCGGCGATGATGGCTTCAAAACGCGGCGCTGGTAGCTGGCCCAGAAAAAACATCAGTCCGTCACTGACCAGCGGCCGGTAGGCGGCATGGGCCGCTGGAACGAGCGCGGCCAGCCCTTGCAGGCGGGAAAGTGCCTCGGCGAAAAAAAGGTGGGTGCTGGACTTCAAGGTCACGCTTTTTGTGAATGCAGGCGGTTCAAAGACATCATTGTAGTCTCTGCGTTTT
>JAGTRX010000225.1 GCA_018262285.1 Pseudomonadota bacterium
GTGCACAAGGCGTCGAGCATCAAGGTGGCGGAAGCGGCCAAAGTCATCGAGAACACGCAGCGCGACCTGAATATCGCGCTGATGAACGAGCTGGCCATCATCTTCGACAGGAGCGGCATCGACACGCTGGAAGTGTTGCAGGCGGCAGGCACCAAATGGAATTTCCTGCCCTTCCGCCCGGGGCTGGTCGGCGGGCACTGCATCGGCGTCGACCCCTATTACCTCACGCACAAGGCGCAATCCATCGGCTACCACCCGGAAATCATCCTGGCCGGCCGCCGCCTCAACGACAACATGGGCGCCTACGTCGTCTCGCAACTGGTCAAGGCCATGACCCGGAGCCGCATCCAGGTCGACGGCGCCCGCGTTCTGGTCATGGGCCTGACCTTCAAGGAAAACTGCCCGGACCTGCGCAACACCCGCGTCGTCGACATCCTGCGCGAACTCGCGGAGTACAACGTCGCCGCCGACGTCCACGACCCCTGGGTCAGCCCCGTCGAAGCGCAGCACGAATACGGCATCACGCCCGTGCCGCAACCCGCCGCGGGCAGCTACGACGCCGTGATCCTGGCCGTGGCGCACCGCCAGTTTGCGGCCATGGGCGCTGCCCGAATCCGCGCCCTGTGCAAGCCGCAGCACGTGCTCTACGACCTCAAGTATGTTTTTCCCGCAGCAGAGTCCGATTTGCGCCTATAACGATCATGAACAGCACCGCAAACTGGCCTGACCGCATCGCCGCTGGTGAGTCGCAAACGCTGGAATTCAAAACCTCGTTTGACAAAGCCAGCATTGCAACCCTGGTGGCCTTCGCGAACGCGCAGGGCGGCACGGTGCTGGTCGGGGTGAGCGATGCGGGCAGCGTTCAGGGGGTGACGCTCGGTAAAGAAACCCTCAACGAATGGCTGGGCCAGATCAAGTCTGCAACCAGCCCGGCTTTGATCCCGGAGATCATCGCCCGCAACATCGACGGAAAAACCATCGTCGAAATCGAGATCCGCGAATTTCCGGTCAAACCAGTCAATACGCGCGGCCGTTACTACAAACGCATCGCCAGTTCAAACCACGCGCTGAACACCAGCGAAATCGCCGACCTGTACATGCAGTCCCTGCAACTCTCGTGGGACGCCTACGAAGCGCAGGGTTATACGGTCAACCACCTCTCCGAGGCAAAAATCCAGCGCTTTATCCGCCTGGTCAACCAACATGGCCGATTTGCACTGGACGAAACCGATCCGCATGCCGCGCTGGAAAAGCTCAACTATCTGAAGAACGGCAAGCCCACCTGGGCCGCTGTTCTCCTCTTTGCCCAAGAACCAATCCGCCACAACGTCCATATCGGCCGCTTCAAAACGCCCGACATGATCATCGACGACCGGCAATTCACCGACACGCTCTTCGAGGTAGTCGAGCAGTCGATGAAATTCATCGTCTCGCACATCAGCGTCGCCTTTGAATTCGATGGCAGCATTCAGCGAAAAGAGCGCTTTGCCTACCCGCTGCCTGCCCTGCGCGAAGCCCTGCTCAACGCCGTGGTGCACCGCAGCTACACAGACCCCAGCGACATCCAGATCAAAATTTTCGACGACAAGATCACCCTCTTCAGTCCCGGCACCTTCTACGGTGGGCTGACAGTGGCCGAGATACAGGCCGACAACTACCGCTCCAGCCTGCGCAACAAACTCGTTGCCGAAGGCTTCTACCTCGTCAATGCGATCGAAAAATACGGCAGCGGCTTCATCCGCATTCGCCAAGCCCTGGCCAGCTACCCGGAAATTCAGTTCATCGTCGAGGAAAAGTTCGGTGGTGTGATGGTGACCTTTGCGCAAAAGCAGCCTGAGCCGCCTCTTGCGGGGATGACTGGCGGAGTAACTGGCGGAGTAACTGGCGGAGTAACTGGCGGAGTAAACCCGGAATCATCGCATTTGCTGCAATTGATCCAGTCACAGCCAGGGCTCAAAACAACTGAACTGGTAAGCCTAACGGGCAAGCCACAAAGAACCATCGAACGCTGGCTCAAGCAACTCAAAGATAGCCAACTGATCGAGTTTCGTGGTGCGCCAAAAACCGGTGGTTATTACCGTAAAGAAAATACATGACTCGCCAAGCCCTATCCAGTCAAACCAAGCCGAAACCATGGACTGTCCCACATGGCAATGATCGCTGGTATGAGGTGAATGTCCCGGTTGCTGATCGTCTTTACGATGAGCATTTGGCAGAGTTGAAAAAGGAAGGACTGATCAATGGCTAAGAAATTTGCAGAATTGCGCGCAAAGATGTCGCCGGAGGCTCGCGCACAGGCCGAAGCGAAGGCCAGCGCGATGCTCGCTGAAATGCCGCTCAATGAGCTACGGCAGGCCCGGGGCTTGTCCCAGAAGATGCTGGCCGAGGTCTTGCACGTCCAGCAGCCCTCCATCGCCAAGATCGAGAAGCGCACGGATATGTACATCTCCACCCTGCGCAGCCACATCGAAGCCATGGGCGGACAGTTGGATTCCGGATGGCGTAGTGAAGATCAGTAATTTCTCGGAATTGGACAAGGTCGCCGCAGCATAAGCAGTATCGGATTAGCACTACACCAACCGCCATCCCCGAAGTCATTTTCCCCGGCCTGTCTTCAACCAAGCCGAACCCAATCTCCATCGCTAACCACCATGAACACCCCCTACACAGCCTGCTGCGGTCAACTCGCAAAATCACCCAAAAAATGGCTGATCATCGGCGCGGCCGGCTGCATCCGTCACGACAGCAAAGCGGGTACGGCTTGCCTTCATCTGCTGAAAGGCACACCTTGATAGCGACACGGAAGACGAGCGAAGGGAGTTTCGGCGAAGCCGAAAAACAAAGGCCGCTGATTCGCTACGCGGGTTCAGCGGCCGAGACCTCGATTGGTCCAAAGCCGATAGGCAGTGAGCTCAGCGCCGGATTCTATTCTTGGCGCAGCGGCTGTCAAGGCATCAAACGGCGCCGCCGAAGCGCGGTGGAAAAACCGTGGTCTGGCCTTGTTCTTCCTAGTAAACTAAATAATGAGAACAGTTGTTATATAATCAAGAACAACCGTTCTAATTATTGGTGTGATATGGAAGCCACAGCCGCTGTCTTGTTTGGCAAAACGCGTCAGGCCGTGCTGGCGCTGCTCTTTGAACAGCCCGAGCAAGCCTGTTACCTGCGCGAAATCGCCAGGCAGACCGGGATCAGTCCAGGCGCCCTGCAACACGAACTGGGGCAGCTACAAAAAGCAGATCTGGTCGAACGCATCCAGGATGGCAACCGCGTCACCTACCGGGCCAACACGGCGCATCCGGTCTTTGCCGAACTGCAATCCATCGTCCGCAAAACCTGCGGCCTGCCGGCCCAAATCAAGGCCGCGCTTCAGCCATTGGCTGGGCAAATCCGCTTTGCCGCCCTTTATGGCTCCTTGGCCAAAGGGGTCAATCATGCCCGTAGCGATGTCGATCTCCTGATCGTCGGCGACCTCAACCTCGAACAGGCGCTGGCCGCCATCGTGCCGGTTGAGGCGCGCATCGGCCGGGAAATCAGCGTCCGCATCTACAGC
>JAGTRX010000139.1 GCA_018262285.1 Pseudomonadota bacterium
TGGTGGCCAGTCTGGTGTCGAAGATTCTAGGGACGCAATTGCCGGGTAACGGAACGGTTCATCTTTCACAAGATATGGAGTTTCTGTTGCCGGTGTTTATCGGCGACACCGTCGAGGCGCGAATCGATGTCACCAAGATTGACGGCAAGTTGGGTCGGGTCTGGTTTGACATTGTTTGTACCAACCGCAAGGGCGAAGTGGTGGCCAGGGGTGAAACAGTCGTCATGCCGCCTTGCCAGTGTGGTGATGTCTGCTGTGGAGGTGGCAAATGAAGGCGCGCATCGGCAAGACCATTGCTCAACTTAATGTAGGGGACAAGGCCTATTTTGCCAAGACCCTGACCGAATCGGACATGATGCTGTTTGCCGGCATCACCGGCGACCTGAATCAGTTGCCTATCAACGAAGAATTTGCCAAACGGACGGTTTTTGGCAGGCGCATTGCGCACGGCATGCTGACGGCCGGTTTCATCACCACCATTCTGGGGATGAAATTGCCGGGGTTCGGTACTGCCATTCACAAGATGAATGTCCGTTTCACGGCACCGGTATTCTTGGGTGACACCATCGAGGTCTGCGTCGAATTGACGGAAATCCGGACAGAACAGAACCGCGTCGATTTCAAGGCGACGGTGATCAATCAGCGCAACGAAACGGTGCTTGAAGGTTCTGGGGAAATCGCCCCGCCTGTTGTCATCGATGAAGAATGAGGAAATCAAGATGCCTTTTCAAAACATTCTCGGCAAAAGCATTGATGAACTGAGCATTGGCGAATGCGCCTATTTCGCCAAGACCATTACCGAAACTGACATCTACCAGTTTGCTTCAGTGACCTGCGACTTCAATCCGGCGCACGTCAACGACGCCTATGCCAGCAATACCTTTTTCAAGCAGCGCATCGCCCACGGTATGCTGACGGTCAGTCTGGTGTCGAATGTGCTCGGCACGCAATTGCCGGGGCCTGGAACCATTTTTGTCTCAGAATCCGTGCAGTTTTTGGCGCCGGTGTTTATTCAGGACACCATCGAGGTCGTGGTTGAAGTGGTCGAACTCGATCGCGAAAAGAACCGCATGAAATTCAAGGCTTGGGGTGTCAATCAGAACGAGGTCAAGGTGCTGACGGCGGAAGGGGTAGTGATGCCGCCCAAGAAAAGGAAGGTTGTCTAAGCTTATTTCGCCACGGAGAGCACGGATAAAACAAGAGTTTGTTTTGCTCCGTGCTCTCCGTAGCCGATTGCTTTTTCCGGGATAATTCAACCTTCCAAATTTCTGAAAGCAAGACATGATTCTGGTGACTGGCGGCGCCGGTTTTATCGGCGCTAATTTCATTCTCGACTGGCTGGCGACTTCAGATGAACCGGTCATCAATCTCGACAAGCTGACCTACGCCGGCAATCCGGAAAACCTGGCGGCTCTCGAAGGCGATCGCCGCTACCTTTTTGCACACGGCGATATCGGCGACGTTGCCCTGGTTTCCCTGCTCCTGGCCGAACACCAGCCCCGCGCCATCATCAATTTTGCCGCCGAATCGCATGTCGACCGTTCCATTCACGGCCCAGAAGATTTCATCCAGACCAATATTGTCGGTACTTTCCATCTGCTGGAAACGGTGCGCGCTTACTGGAACGGACAGGAAGGCGAGACGAAAGCGGCTTTCCGCTTTCTGCACGTTTCCACCGACGAGGTTTATGGCTCACTGGCGCCAATCGACCCGCCCTTTGCCGAAAGCAACCGCTACGAGCCCAATAGCCCGTATTCGGCTTCCAAGGCGTCGTCCGATCATCTGGTGCGGGCTTATCACCACACCTACGGCTTGCCGGTGCTGACGACCAATTGCTCCAATAATTACGGGCCGTATCAATTCCCGGAAAAGCTGATTCCGCTCATCATCCACAATGCGCTGGCCGAAAAACCGCTGCCTATCTACGGTGATGGTCAGCAGGTGCGCGACTGGCTTTATGTTGGCGACCATTGCAGCGCCATCCGCACCGTTCTGAAGGGTGGCCGTCTGGGCGAAACCTACAACATCGGCGGCTGGAACGAAAAACCCAATCTTGAGGTGGTGCATACCCTCTGTGCCATGCTTGACCGCATGCAGCCGCGCTGTAACAGCAAGCCCTATGCCGAACTGATTACCTACGTCAAGGACAGACCTGGCCATGACCGGCGTTATGCCATCGATGCCGGAAAAATTGCGCAGGAACTGGGCTGGAAACCGGCGGAAACCTTCGAGACCGGCATGGAAAAAACCGTGCGCTGGTATCTCGAAAACTCCGAATGGGTGGCGCATGTCACCAGCGGCAGCTACCGCCAGTGGCTGGATCGCAACTACGGCGGTCGATAATGCGCATTCTGCTTACCGGCAAGGACGGCCAGGTCGGTTTCGAGCTGCAACAGACACTGGCGCCTTTGGGTGATGTCATTGCCGTCGATCAGGCGCAATGCGACCTGGCTGATGCGCAGGCGATCCGAAAACTGGTGCGCGAAGTGCAGCCGCACATTATTGTCAATCCTGCGGCCTATACGGCGGTAGACAAGGCCGAGAGCGAACCGGAATTGGCAATGGCTGTGAATGGCCTTGCGCCCGGCATCCTGGGCGAAGAAGCGGCAAGACTGGATGCCTGGGTGGTGCATTATTCAACCGATTATGTTTTCGATGGCAGCAAGGAGACGCCCTACGACGAGGACGACGCGCCCAATCCGCAAAGCGTTTATGGCCGCAGCAAACTGGCCGGAGAGCGTGCCTTGCAGTCGAGTGGCGCGCAAACCCTTATTCTGCGCACCAGTTGGGTAGTTGGCGCGCACGGCAACAATTTTGCCAAAACCATACTGCGGCTGGCGGCTGAGCGCGACAGCCTGAATGTGGTGGCTGATCAGTTCGGCGCGCCGACTTCGGCCGCTCTATTGGCTGAAGTCACGGCACAGTTGATCGGGCAGGCTGAAGGGCGAGGCAGAGCCGACTTTCCCTTCGGGCTGTACCATCTCGCCCCGGCTGGTGAAACCACCTGGCACGAGTACGCCGTCTATATCCTTGAGCGCGCCAGTGCAGCCGGCATGGCCTTGAAGCTGAAGGCAGAAAACCTCCGTGCCATTTCCACCGCCGAATATCCGCTCCCGGCCAAGCGGCCAGCCAATTCGTGTCTGAATACGGCTAAACTTCGCCAGACCTTTCAACGTGATCTGCCAGACTGGAATACTGGAGTGGATCAGGTTCTTGACCAGATATTGGGCTCAGTATGACAAATAAACGCAAAGGCATCATTCTCGCCGGCGGAGCCGGTACCCGTCTGCATCCGGCGACTCTGGCAGTTTCCAAACAGTTGCTGCCGATTTACGACAAGCCGATGATTTACTATCCGCTGACCACACTCATGCTGGCGGGAATCCGGGAGGTCCTCATTATTTCAACACCGCAGGACACGCCGCGCTTCGAGTCGCTGCTGGGTGACGGCAGCCGCTGGGGAATGCGGTTTTCCTATGTTGTGCAGCCATCACCTGATGGTCTGGCGCAGGCTTTCATTCTGGGTGCCGATTTTGTCGGCAATTCACCCTCGGCGCTGGTGCTGGGCGACAATATTTTCTATGGCAGTGAACTGATACATCGCCTGCGGGCGGCCGATGCCGTGACCAAGGGCGCGACCGTTTTTGCTTATCCGGTCAATGATCCGGAACGTTATGGTGTGGTTGCCTTCGACACCAACAAAAAAGCGGTCTCGATTGAAGAAAAGCCGCAACAGCCCAAATCACGTTATGCCGTCACCGGGCTCTATTTTTACGACAGCCAGGTGGTCGACATCGCCCGCTCGACCAAACCTTCGGCACGCGGCGAACTGGAAATTACCGACGTCAATCGGGTTTATCTGGAGCAGCAGCAACTCAACGTTGAAATCATGGGGCGCGGCTACGCCTGGCTCGATACCGGCACGCATGAATCACTGCTGGAAGCCAGCCAGTTCATCGCCACCATCGAACACCGGCAAGGGCTGAAGGTGGCCTGCCCGGAAGAAATCGCTTGGCGTCAGGGCTGGATTGACAAAGGAGCACTGGAAAAACTGGCGCAGCCATTGATCAAGAACGCCTATGGTCAATATCTTATGCAAGTCCTGAAGGAAGATCGATGAAAGCGACGCCACTGGCCATTCCTGACGTGGTTTTGATCGAACCAAAAGTTTTTGGCGATGCGCGCGGCTTTTTTTTCGAGAGCTTCAACGCCGCGCAATTTGCAGACACTATCGGTTTGCGTTCGATATTCGTCCAGGACAATCACTCGATGTCGACAAAAGGCGTCTTGCGCGGTCTACACTACCAGTTGCCGCCCAAGGCACAGGGCAAACTGGTGCGCGTGACGCGTGGTGAGGTGTTCGACGTGGCGGTGGATATTCGTTCCGGGTCACCCACATTCGGAAAGTGGGTCGGCAGCCGGCTTTCGGCTGAAAACAAGGCGCAGTTGTGGATACCCGCCGGTTTTGCGCATGGTTTTCTGGTGCTTTCCGAATCGGCTGAATTTCTCTATAAAACCACCGAATATTACGCACCGGAATACGAGCGTTGTATTGCCTGGAACGACCCGGCTATCGGCATTGAATGGCCTCTGTCTGATGCTCCGCAACTATCGATAAAGGATCAGGCTGGAGCTTGTTTGAACCAAGCGCAGTTGAGCTGAAAAACCTTATTAAACCACGGGGAAAACGTGTTAAAACAATGGCTTGACCTGTCGGCAAGGATCGCCCGGAAGGTAAGCAATAAAACTGATACAACTCCTTGTCTCTTTTCCGTATCCTGCGTGGCGAACTAAGTTTTTTTAAATGCTATACGGTTAGCGCATCCAGCAATTCCTGTTCAAGCAGGATGCGTTGGGACTGGTCATCAAGGTCGCCATCGCTGATGAGAAAGACGTCCTCGGCACGTTCGCCAAAAGTGCCAATGCGGGCGGTCTCAAGATTGATGCCATGTTTCGACAACAGGCTGGCGATCTGGTAGAGCAAGCCGGGCCGGTCAACAGCCACCAGCGTCAGGACATAATGACTGCCCTTGTCATCTAGGCTGATTTCCACTCTCGGTTTGATCGGAAAGTGTTTGACCTGGCGCGAAATTCTACCGGGTGAGGGGGCTTCAGGCGGTTTCTGGGCGATCAGTCGTTCGCTCAGTTCATGTTCGATATAGGCAATCATGTCGCGGTCGTTGTCGCGGTCGGACATATCGAGCAGGACGAAGCTATCCAGAGCATAGCCATGCCGGGTGGTATGAATTTTGGCGTCGACGATGCTGTAACCGGTTCGGCTGAAAAAGCCGACAATACGGGTGAAAAGATCCGGCTGATCGAGGGTGTAGACCATGACCTGCAAACCGATTTCCTGGTGCGCCAGGCGGGCTTTGACAATGGGTTTGCCAGTCGTTGTCCGGTAATGCAGGGAACGTGTATGCCAGGCAATTTCCTCGGGCGTGTGCCGCAAGAAATAAACATTGTCGAGATATTTCCAGAGCTGCTCATGCACCGTTCCCGACAGGGCATGAAAACGCAACAGGCGCAAGGCCTCGGCCTGGTTTTCAGCAATCAGGCCGTGATGTTCAACAGGTTGGTCTTGTTCGAATTGTTCTCGCGCCAGATTGAAGAGATCGGTAAGCAGTTTGCTTTTCCAGTGATTCCAGACCTTGGGGCTGGTGCCCCGGATATCGGCAACGGTGAGCAGATAGAGCGCAACCAGGTGGCGCTCATCGCCCATTTGCGTCACAAATCGATAAATGACCTGGGGGTCTGAAATATCCTCTTTCTGGGCAACATGCGACATCAGCAAGTGATTGGCAACCAGCCAGACGACCAGTTCGGTATCCTGATCGGCCAGCGCATGTGCCAGACAAAATTCACGTGCATCCTCCATGCCCAGTCGTGAATGGTCGCCATCTCGCCCCTTGGCGATGTCATGGAAGAGGGCAGCGATATAAAGCAGCCAGTGGCGCTCGAATTCACCGATCAGTTGCGAACAGAACGGAAATTCGTGGGCGAATTCGTCCATGGTAAAACGGCGCAGGTTGCGGATCACCTGCATGGTGTGCTGATCGACGGTGTAAACATGAAAAAGGTCATGCTGCATCTGTCCGACAATTTTCCCGAAGGCTGGCAGATAGGTACCAAGCAGATCAAGCTGGTTCATGCGCCGCAATTCGTGCAGGACGCCGCGGGGCGCCTGGAATAATTCGAGAAACAGTTTTCGTACTGCCGGATTGGCTCTGAATTCCGGCGTGATGAGGTGGCGCGCCCGCCACAGTGCGCGCAGGGTTGGCGCGGTCATGCCTTGCAAATCGGCATTTTCCTGCATGACACGAAAGGCCTGGAAAATGGCGATCGGATTCTTTTCAAACAGGTGCTCGTCACGGATATCGAGCAGATCAACAATGCACTGGAAATCCGTATCGATAATTTCAGGTTTTTGCGCATTGGCGGGGGAAAGGGCAGCGCCAATGTTTTGCAGCAGGATGGTGTTGAGCAGGGTGACCGCCCTGGCGGTTCGGAAATATTTTTGCATCAGTTGTTCGGAAGCGCGCCTGCCCTCCTGATCAACAAAGGCAAATTGTTCGGCTAAAACACTTTGAAAATCGAACAACAGACGATCCTCGCGACGTCCGGCCGCAAAATGCAGGCGAATGCGTAAGTGATTGATAAAGTTTTCGCAAATCTCAAAATCACGGGCTTCATCGCTTGTCAGCAGACCATGACGCACCAGGTCTGCCCACGAATTGCCGTAACCGGCCGCATGTGCCAGCCAGAAAATAACCTGAATATCGCGCAATCCGCCCGGGCTTTCCTTGCAGTTAGGCTCCAGGCTGTAGGGCGTGTCGTTATAGCGCTGGTAGCGTTCCTGTTGTTCCAGAATTTTGGCCTGATAAAAAGTCAGCGCATTGAAATTCAGCTCCATGCGGCCAAGAAACTGGCAATAGA
>JAGTRX010000140.1 GCA_018262285.1 Pseudomonadota bacterium
TGTTCGATTCCGACATCAGTCTGACCGAATGGATTGCCGAAGATGCGCGCGATTCGGCGGGCGAAGGTGGCGATGTCGAGACGCTGATCCGCGGAACGCTCGGGCGCCTGCTTTTCTCGGGCGACGAAGTGAAAAAGTCCTTGCGTGTCATTTCCGGTGGCGAGCAGGGGCGCATGATTTTCGGCAAACTGATGCTGGCGCGCCCTAACGTTCTGATCATGGATGAGCCGACCAACCACCTCGACATGGAATCCATCGAGTCACTCAATACGGCGCTGGAGAAATTCAACGGTACCCTCGTCTTTGTCTCACACGACCGCGAATTCGTTTCTTCGCTGGCAACGCGAGTGATTGAGGTCAAGGGTGATGGATCGGTGGTCAATTACCATGGCGGTTACGAGGACTATCTGGCCAGTCTAGGCGTGGAATAAGGTATGGAACTTGAACGCATCCTTCACCGGCACGGCTTTGGCAGCCGCAAGGCTTGCCGCGCCTTGATTCGTAGTGGGCGGGTGGCGGTCAATGGGGAAAATGTTGACGATCCTTTTGTCGATATTGATACCAATGGCTTGATTTTCTCGGTTGACGACGTCAGCTGGCCCTACCGGGAAAAGGCCACCATTGTCCTCAACAAACCGGCAGGATATGAATGTTCCCGGCGACCGATTCATCATCCCAGTGTTTACACACTATTACCAATTCCGTTGCTGGAGCGCGGCTTGCAAAGCATTGGCCGACTTGACGAGGATACAACCGGGCTTTTGCTGTTTAGTGACGATGGGCAGTTGAACCATGTCCTGACTTCGCCGAAGCATAAGGTGCCGAAAATCTATCGCGTGCAGTTGAAGCACCCCGGCGCGCCAGAACTGGTTCAGGAGTTGCTGCACGGCGTCTTGCTGCATGACGAGCCGGAACTCATTGTTGCTGCCGCCTGTACGCTGATTGGCGAACGTGAATTGCTTCTGACAGTGACCGAGGGCAAATACCACCAGGTAAAGCGGATGATCGCCGCCGCAGGCAATCGGGTCGAGACCTTGCATCGTGAGATGGTGGGCGGATTCCGGCTCCCGGCTGATCTGGCGCCAGGCCAGTGGATTTGGTTGGAACCGGCCGATCTGGGAGCATTGCAGGAGGTGGAGTGATGACCTTAACGGAAATGCGCTATCTGGTGGCGCTGGCGCGTGAGCGCCACTTCGGCCGAGCGGCAGAGGCCTGCCATGTCAGCCAGCCGACCTTGTCGGTGGCGATCAAGAAGGTGGAAGGGCAACTGGGTGCAGCCCTCTTCGAGCGCAATGCCGCCGATGTCCGGATTACACCAGTGGGCGAACGTGTCGTGGCGCAGGCCAGAAAAGTGTTGGAAGAGTCGCTCAGGCTTGAAGAAATTGCCGTGCAAGGCCGTGACCCGCTGACCGGCATGCTGCGCTTGGGCGTGATCTACACCGTGGCACCTTATCTGCTGCCGCAGTTCATTCCGGCGCTGCATCGTCAGGCGCCAAACATGCCGCTTTTCCTCAAGGAAGATTTCACAGCCAATTTGCTGGTTTCGCTCAAGGCTGGCGAACTGGATGTGATCGTGATTGCCCTGCCGCTCGATGAAGCGGGATTGGTGGGACGTGCCGTTTACGATGAGCCCTTCCGTGTGGTGGTGCCGGTGGATCATCCCTGGGCCGAGCGCCGTGGAATAGGGCCGGATGAGATGGAAGGGCAGAATCTGCTTCTGCTTGGGCGGGGCAATTGCTTTCGAGATCAAGTGCTGGAGGCTTGCCCAAAGCTGTCGGCGCCAAGCGCCCTGGGTGATGCGCTGGAGGGCGGGTCGTTAGAGACGATTCGCCATATGGTGGCGAGTGGTGCAGGTGTAGCGGTGATGCCGAGTACAGCTTCTGACCCGTGGGGCGATCAGGGTATGGTGCGCGTGCTGGAATTTGCCGGAAGCGTGCCAAGCCGCCAGATTGGCCTGGTCTGGCGTCTCACATTCCCGCGGCCACAGGCTATCGATGCCATCAGCGCGGCCATACAAAGCTGCGCGCTGCCAGGAACCTGTTTGCCGCATTGATTGTTTCACGTGAAACCTATAAGTTGGTGCGCTATTCTTTGGCCTTTTTTGCGGCAGGTTTTTTCGGCAACTTTTTCTCGAACTCGAAACCAACCTTTTTTTCCGGCCCGACAACCAGGAAAGCTGAAAATTTACGACGCGTACGGGCAGAGATGAAATCCCTCAGCAAATCGGTCTTGCCAGTACTGAGCAGTTTTTCCATTTGCGCCCGCTCGACGTTTTGCTGAAGGATGATTTTCCCAGAGCGAAAATCACAGGTTTTTTCAGGACCAACCGACTTTTCGCAGACATAGGCATTGCCGTGCTCATAGACGCTGGCTGAGCATTTCGGGCATTTACCTAATGCCTGCTGCTCTGAAAAATCAACCACCTCGGCAGCGCCTTCGCCGCTGTTTTCCTGGCCGAAATCGAATTCCGGTTCGAGCTTGTCATTAAACTTGATGGAAGCAGAAAACGGACGACCCATCTTGTTGCGAAAGCCGATGAGGGGGCCAATTCGTTTTTCTGTGAGCAGTGATTCTATTTCCTCGGGCTCGAATTGACGGCCGGCAACGATCTTCCACAGCGCGAAATCACAGCCACCGCACTGAAATTTCTTGTAGGTTTCACGTACCGTACCACCGCAGCGCGGGCATGGGGTTCGCAGAATGCCAAAATCGCCGGGGATGGTGTCGCTGTCGTAAGATTTGGCGCGATCAACGATGTGGCGAGTCATTTCGGCGATTTCCCGCATGAATTCCGCTCTCGTCAACTCGCCACGCTCGATGCGCGCCAGCTTCCATTCCCATTCGCCAGTCAATTCGGGCTGGGTTAACTCGGGGACGCCTAAACCGTTGAGCAGGGTCATCAGCGTGAAGGCTTTGGCAGTGGGAATAAGTTCGCGGTTCTCGCGATGTACATATTGTTCGCCGATCAAGTTTTCGATGATCTGGGCACGCGTGGCTGGTGTGCCAAGCCCGCGACCGGCCATGGCGGCTTTAAGCTCATCATCATCAACCATCTTGCCGGCGCCTTCCATGGCGGAAAGCAGGGTGGCTTCAGAATAACGTGGCGGCGGCCGGGTTTCATTGGCTTTGAGGTCGACGCTGAGTGTCTTGACCTTCTCCTTGGCCTCGACCGGCGGCAGGTTGCCCTCGCCATCTTCCTGGGCTTCCTTGCCATATACGGCAAGCCAGCCGGGGTTGAGCAACACCTTGCCTTCCGTCTTGAAAGGATGGTTGCTAACGCGGGTGATGCGCGTGGTGACCAGATATTCGGCCGCAGGAAAGAAAACGGCCAGAAAGCGTTTGACCACGAAGTCGTAGAGCTTTTGTTCGAGTTCGTTCAGGTGCTTGGGCGCCTGTGTGGTGGGGACAATGGCGAAGTGATCGCTGATTTTTGCGTTATTGAAAATACGCTTGTTGGGAATTACCCAGTTGCGAGCGATGATTTGGTGGGCGAAGGGGGAGTAACGTGCCAGCAGGACTTCGTCGTGACCCTTGCCGGAGCCTTCGCCGGTCAGCATGGCCATCGTCGCCTTGACGATGCCGATGGTATCCTCCGGCAAGCAGCGCGAATCAGTTCGCGGGTAGGTCAGCACCTTGTGCTTTTCGTAAAGAGCCTGTGCCAGAGACAGCGTGGTTTTGGCCGAAAAGCCGAAGCGGCTGTTGGCTTCGCGCTGCAGACTGGTGAGGTCGAAAAGCAGGGGTGAGAGGCGCGTCTCCGGTTTGGCTTCCTCGCTGACTTCGCCGGGGATGCCTTGGCAGGCGGTGCGAATAGCCTCAGCGCGGCCTTGTTCCCACAGGCGATCGGCACGGGCATGTTCGTCCTCTGCTTTGCCCTTAAAGCCTTCATCGAACCATTTGCCGGTATATTCACCAGCCTTGGCCGCGAAGCGGGCTTCGACCTCCCAGTAAGGACGCGACTTGAATTCGCGGATCTTTCTTTCGCGTTCGACCATGATGGCCAGAGTCGGGGTCTGAACACGGCCGACGGTGGTCAGATGAAAACCGCCTGTCTTCGAATTGAAAGCCGTCATCGCGCGTGTGCCGTTGATGCCGACCAGCCAGTCGGATTCGGAACGACAGACAGCGGCATCGCCCAGCCCTTGCATTTCCTCGCCGGGTCGCAAGCGCGCAAAGCCATCCTTGATGGCCTGCTGCGTCATTGATTGCAACCATAGGCGCTGTACCGGTTTGCCACATTTGGCGTGCTGCGTGATGTAATTAAAAATGAGTTCGCCTTCACGCCCGGCGTCACAGGCGTTGATCAAGCTATCCACATCCTTGCGTTTCGCCAGGCGCGTCAATAGTTTGAGGCGAGACTCGGTTTTCTCGATCGGCGCCAGATCGAAATGGGGCGGAATGACCGGCAAGTGCGCAAACGACCATTTGCCGCGCTTGACTTCATATTCTTCAGGGCAGGCAATTTCAAGCAGGTGGCCGATGGCGGAGGAGAGAACGGCATTGTCGCTCTCGAAGAAGTCGTCGTGCTTTACGAAGCCGCCCAACGCCCGTGCGATGTCGGCTGCGACAGAAGGTTTTTCGGCGATGATTAGTTTTTTGCCCATGGTCCACGCTCATAAGATGCGGGGGATGATAAGAGGCAGCATGCGTAATTGGCAAGCATCAAAACAGAGTTGTTGCAGAAATGCGCAAAATGCTGGTTGGCGCCTAGCGCCAAAATATTGCTCAGGTGGCGCCAGATAGGCGTTGGTAGCGATTTCCGGGCATGCAGGAAACAGAGCCGGAAAGCTCCAGTTCAAGGAGGCGGGGCAGCAATTGCTCGGCTGGCAATTGGGTGAGGTTGGCCAGATCGTCAAGAGAGCAGGGGTCGTGTCCCAGTGCTTTCAGGATGGGATCGTTGCTGGTATTGGTGTTCATTTCTGGAGCAAGGCTGCAGTCTTCTCCGAGTTCTTCAAGAATGTCAGCAGCCGTTTCGACCAGTTTTGCCCCTTGCCGGATCAGCTGGTGGCAACCGCGAGAGAGCGGTGAATGGATCGATCCGGGAACGGCAAAAACCTCGCGGCCCTGTTCGCCGGCAAGGCGTGCTGTAATGAGCGAGCCGCTTTGCAGGGCAGCTTCAACCACCAGAACACCTTTCGCCAAGCCGGAAATGATGCGATTGCGGCGTGGGAAATTGGCGGCGGCCGCTGGAGTACCCAGCGGAAATTCGGAAATGATGACGCCATTGGTGGCGATGGACTGTGCGAGGTCACGGTTGCGCGCCGGATAGACGCGATCAGCGCCGGTGCCGATGACGGCAATGGTGCTGGTTACTGGGTTGGCGGCATCGAGTGCGCCCTGGTGTGCTGCCGCGTCAATGCCCAGTGCCAGACCACTGACGATGGAGAATCGACTGCTGGCCAGCGCTTTGGCGAAGGCGCGGGCGGTTTGACATCCCGACGGGCTGGCGTTGCGGCTGCCGACAATGGCGAGTGTTGGTGTGTTGAGAATTTCGAAGCGACCGCGCACGTAGAGGACGCTGGGCGGATCGGCGATTTGCAGCAGGGCTTGCGGGTAAGTGCTGTCAGCCAGGGTGAGGATGCGACAGGATTCCTGGTTTGCCCAGGCCAAGGCCGCTGCGACAGCCTCTTCATTGGCGGTGTCGAGCAGGAACGATGCGGCTTTTTCCCCGATGACTGTTGCGATTTTGCTACGCTGGGCAGCAAAAACTGCCTCTGGTAAACCGAAGGCGGCGAGCAGCTTACGCTGAGTCTCGCCGCCTATGCCGGGGATGAGAGTGAGCCGCAGCCAGGCGGCCAGGCTCACGGATTGCCGAGGGTATCGCCGACGATGACCGAGCGGCTCGACTCCATAACCAAGGCGTAGGAGATACGGTCAAAGGTACGGAAAACGAAAACCAGGCCATAACGTTCGTCAGGCAGCGTAACGTTCAGCTTCTTGTCATCTTCGTCACGGCCGGTGGCAACTTGATGGCGACTCAGAGCCAGAACATGGCCAACCTCCAGACCATCGCGGCTGCCACGGTTAAGGGTGATGACCGACAATTTGCCGCCTTCGTTCAAACCGCCATACATGGACATGACGCGGGCAGCAATCTTTCTTTCCGGCGCATGCGGGACATAGGCGATGATGTCCTTCCTGGGTGCCGGGGTCAGGCGGTCGCCACGGACGATCTCCTCGCGCGCGGTCATGATTTTGACCGTGGCCGGGGTTCCGACCTGGGTGAGTTGCGCGCTGCCCAGATCGAAGGCCTCGTAGCCGAGAATTTCCTCAGTGTCCGGATCCTTCAGCGCTTTGCCAGGACGGTAGACGCTCCAGTCGATAATTTTGGCGTTCGGGATACCGGTGACGAAAGCGACGTCGCCGCTACCCAGCATGCTTCTTTCTTCCTGGCCGGCGATAATGCGCGGCACTTCATCGAGTGCGTCGGCCGAAACGATCATCGGCTTGGAGATAAAGGCTTCGATAACACTGGAAGGAATGCTGGAAATCTCTTTCTTCAGCGCCTCGCTATAGACCTGCGGCTGCAGCTTGTTGCGCGAGGCCAGTTTGAGGCGTGGCCGGCCGCCGGTGCGATCGAGGACGACTACATCACCCGGATAGATGCGGTGCGGGTTGCGGATCTGCGCCTTGTTGAGTTGCCAGATGTCCGGCCAGCGCCAGGGATCTTTGAGGAATTTGCCGGAAATCCCCCATAGCGTGTCGCCGGCGACAACGATGTGTCTATCGGGCGGATCATTAACCAATTGAAGCTTTTCCTGAGCGAATGCACAGGCTGCAACTGCAGCCAGGATGAGCGCGGATATAATGCGAACCATTGTCGTATCCTCACGTGGAACGAGAAGAGCAGGGTGCTGTCTCAGGCTTGAGGCGGTTGCC
>JAGTRX010000141.1 GCA_018262285.1 Pseudomonadota bacterium
CGCAAAACTGCCACTGCCAATACGGCCGGCCTTGAAATCGGGGGCGGCCAGTTCGGCGAGTACCTGGGCACTGTCGATCAGGGTTTCTTCCATGGTTTGCCGCACGCCAGGCCTGA
Source organism: Pseudomonadota bacterium (assembly GCA_018262285.1). GTDB lineage: Bacteria > Pseudomonadota > Gammaproteobacteria > Burkholderiales > Rhodocyclaceae > UBA1934. The sequence goes on from JAGTRX010000141.1 coordinate 117, forward strand.
CCTCCTCACTGAAAACATTGAGGACGAAATAGGCCGCCAGCCCGACGATGAGGAAGTAGCCAAGCAGGACGCGCAGGGAAATGGTCATGGTTTGAAACTGAAACTGTAGCCGATGCCGCGATGGGTGCGGATGGGGTCGGGCGCGCCGCCGGCCTTGATTTTGGCGCGCAGGGTCTTGATGTGGGTGTCGACGGTGCGCTCCAGGCTGTGATCGGGTGCTGTCCACACCTGCTGCATCAGTTGCTCACGCGAAAAGACGCGTTCCGGCTGCGCCAGCAGGGTTTTGAAGAGCAGGAATTCGTAGCGCGTCAGATCGAGTGGCTGCTGGCCGTGTGAGATGCGAGCCTTTTCTTCATCAACATGGAAAAGATTGGGAGCAGCTTGTTCTCCAACGCCATTGTTTTGGCGAGCGGTGCGGCGCAGGATGACGCGAATGCGCGCCACCAGTTCGCGTGGGCTGAAGGGTTTGGTCAGGTAATCGTCAGCGCCGATTTCGAGACCGACAACACGGTCGATCTCGCCGGCGCGGGCGGTCAGGAAAATGACCGGCATGTCGCTGAAAGTCCGTAACTGGCGGCAAATCTCAAAACCGCTGGCATCTGGTAGGCCGACATCGAGAACGACAAGATCGAAAGATGTGGCGCGCAAGGCTTGCAGGCCGGCGCTGCCGAGGGTGACGTGTTGCGCCTCGAATCCTTCGGTGGACAGCGCGTAGAGCACGGTGTCGGCAATGGCGGTTTCGTCTTCGATAAGCAGAATTCGGGGCATGAGTGATTGCCAAAATGTCGCTGTCAGAGTGCATTATCCCCGATTGTTGCAAATTTGCATTGGCCTTGGCTTGGCGCATGTCTGGCATGTAAGAGAGTGTAAGAAAAGATTATCAAGCCTTCATTCCATCAGGTACGGGTGTTATCCTTTGCCTGTCTGATTTTCAATCAACTCCGGTTTGGAACTGAAATGGGTTTTTCATCTGCGTTCAGGTTTTCCTCCGTTCTGCCGGTGGCGTTTTTTGCATGTGTCGTGAGCTTGTCGGCTGGCGCTGCTGACCCCTTCAATACTTCAGCACTGCATTCCGCCAGTCCCGGCGCCCGTCTTTTGCGCGCCCCCTGTCAGGCTATTCCAGCTAATTCGGCGCTCGATCTGGTTCAGGTGGTTGAGCAGTCGCTGTGCAACAACCCGCAGACCCGGATTGCCTGGGCGAATGCCCGGGCGCAGGCAGCACAGGTGGGTGTTGCCCGGGGTGCTTACCTTCCCAGTATTGATGCCTCGGCTCAACGTCGGCGTAGTGGAGGCGAAGGTTCTACGAGCTACGGCACGTCTGCCGGCCTTTCCTTCAGCTACCTGCTCTACGATTTTGGCGGCCGGGAAGCCAGTCTGGAGTATGCCCAGCAGTTGATGGCAGCGCTGTCGGCCAGCGAAGATGCGACTTTACAGAGTGTTTTTCTTTCTGCTGTGCAGGCTTACTACAACGCCTTGGCGGCCGAAGCCGCCGTGACTGCAGCCAATGAATCCGAACGCGCCAGTCAGGAGAGTTTCAAGTCGGCTGATGCACGCTACCGGGTTGGTTCTGGCACGCCGGCGGATCGCCTGCAGGCGCAGACCGCCTTGGCACAGGCCAGCCTTGCCCGTATCCAGGCCGAGGGCAAGGCTCGCACCGAGTTGGGCGTCCTTGCCAACACCATGGGGTTGGATGCACATCAGGTACCGAAGCTGGCAGCACCGGCAGAAGCAACGCCGCAAAACGATTTCGAGCGCAATATTGCCGCCATGATTGACGCGGCGAAACAGCAGCGCCCCGACCTGGTTGCCGCCCAGGCACAGGTCAAGGCGGCCGAAGCCAATATCGACGCTGTTCGCGCCAGTGGTCTGCCCAAGATCAGGGTGACAGGAGGGCTTGAGACCTGGCCGGGTCCGACGCGAGGCAATTCGGTTGGCGTCAGCATCGATATTCCGCTTTTCAGCGGTTTCAATACCACCTACAAGGTACGTGCTGCCGAAGCGCAGCTTGATGCCAAACTGGCGCAGCGCGATCAGGTTTCCAAACAGGTGTCGCTGGATGTCTGGCGCGCCTACTACGCCTTGCAGACCGGCACCGAATCGGTACGCGCCACCACGGCTCTAATCGCCAGCGCCACGCAGTCTGAAAAAGTGGCGAGCGGGCGTTACAAGGCTGGTGTCGGCAGTATTCTGGAAATGCTCAATGCCCAGAGCGCGCTGGCCAGCGCCCGCCAGCAGCATATCCAGGCGCAATACAACTGGCGCATCGCCAAGGCTTCCCTGGCGCAAGCCATGGGACAACTCGATTTTGACCAGCTCAACCGGCAGACCAAGCCATGAATATGCCCAAATTTCTCAGCAACAAATTTTTTCTGCTGGCGGTTCTATTACTGGCTGGCGGCATTGCCCTGTTCTTCTGGGTCGACTCCGGCAGCCAGAAAGCCGAAGCGCGCTTTCGTACCCAGGCGGTTGAACGTGCTGAACTGACCCAGCAGGCTTCGGCCAACGGCACGTTGAATCCGGTGTCGCTGGTCAATGTTGGCACGCAGGTGTCGGGAACGGTGGTCAAGTGGTACGCCGATTTCAATGATCAGGTCAAGGAAGGGCAGAAATTGCTCGAACTTGATCCCTCGCTGCTGGAAGCCCAGCTCAAACAAAGCGAGGCCAGTCTCGCCAGTGCCCGTTCAAAGCTGAAGCTGGAGGAGGCCAATTCGGCGCGCTCCCGCGAACTCTTCAAGCAGGAATACATTTCGCGCCAGGAGCTTGATGTTTCAACGCAAGCGCTTGAAGCCGCCCGCGCCCAGGTCGCGCAGGTTTCCGCGCTGGTTGAGAAGGACAGAACCAATCTGGGTAATTCGATCATCCGCTCGCCGGTTTCCGGCGTGGTGGTTTCGCGTGAGGTCGATGTTGGTCAGACCGTGGCAGCGAGTTTTCAGACGCCGACTTTGTTCAAGATCGCCCAGGATCTGGCCAAAATGCAGATCAATTCAAGTTACGCCGAGGCCGATATCGGCAATCTGAAAGAAGGCCAGAAAGCCACTTTCCGTGTTGATGCCTTCCCCAACCGCAATTTCCGTGGTGCCGTCAAACAGGTGCGGCTCAACCCGACGACAGTCCAGAATGTTGTGACCTACGATGTGGTGATTGCGGTTGATAACCCTGACCAGATACTGATGCCGGGCATGACGGCCTACGTCAATATTGTGGTGGCGCAAAGGAAGGATGCCTTGCTGGTGCCGAATGCCGCACTACGCTTCCGTCCGGCTGATGCCGCCAAACCGGCTGCGCGCGATCCGGGTGCCAATGCGGGCAAATCTGGCGAAGGTCGCCGCGAAGGCAGGGAAGGTCGCAAGGAGGGCAGGGAAGGGCGCGAACGCGGCCAAGGCAGGAGCGGCACGGTCTATGTGCTGGAGAACGGCCAGCCCAAGGCCGTCAAGGTTGAGATTGGCATTACCGACAACCGCATGACAGAAATTACCGGCGGCGAATTGAAGGAAGGCGACATGGTGGTTATCGAGGATCGCCAGATCCCGGCCAAATCCGCTGCTGCTGCAGCACCCAGGCAGTCGGGGCCGAGGTTGTTCTGATGGCTGCCAGCAACGATGCAGTCATCCGCATCGAAAATCTCTTCAAGGAATATGAGACCGATGCTGGCCCGGTACCGGTTCTGCACGGCATTTCAGTGACGGTGCAACAAGGTGAGTTTGTCGCCATCATGGGGCCTTCCGGTTCGGGCAAGTCCACTTTCATGAATATTCTTGGTTGTCTGGATATTGCCACTGCCGGCAGCTATCACCTCAACGGCAGCGATGTCGGCACGCTCGACAGGGATGAACTGGCCAATTTGCGCAATCAGGTCATCGGCTTTGTTTTTCAGGGCTTCAATTTGCTGCCACGCGCCAGTATTGCCGACAATGTTGCTTTGCCCTTGATTTATCGCGGCACATCGGGTGATGAGCGGGCAGAGCGTGCTGCTGCCATGCTGACCAAGGTCGGTCTGGGTGATCGCCTGCATAATCGCCCCAACCAGATTTCCGGCGGCCAGCAGCAACGTGTTGCTATCGCCCGGGCATTGGTCACTGATCCCCGCCTGATCCTGGCGGATGAGCCGACCGGTAATCTGGATACCCATACCAGCCAGGAAATCATGGCCTTGTTTTCTGAACTCAACCAGCGTGACGGCATTACCATTGTTCTGGTCACCCACGAACCGGATATCGCCCAATATGCCCAACGCCTGGTGCGTCTGACCGACGGCAATATCGTTTATGACGGTTTGGTGGCGGAAGCCTTGCCACACCACTTGGAGGCCACAACATGATTGCCGCCATGTTGAGCGAAGCCTGGGCAGCGATGGGTGCCAACCGCCTGCGCACTTTCCTGACCATGCTCGGCATGGTGATAGGCGTTTCCGCCGTCATCCTGATGCTGGCGATTGGCCAGGGCGCGCAGCAACGCGTGCAGGAATCGATTGCTTCAATGGGTAGCAACCTGTTCATCATCTTGTCCGGTTCGGTGACCTCCGGTGGTTTGCGCATGGGTGGTGGCGCTTCCGCATCGCTGACCCTGGCTGATTCGCAAGCCATCGAAGAATTGCCCCTGGTCGGCGCCGTTGCGCCTTCGGCGTCGGGAACGGCGCAGATCGTCTATGGTGCCAGTAACTGGAGTACGCAGATCCTTGGCACCAATCCGGGCTACCTGACCGTGCGGGATTGGCCGTTGGAATCCGGGTCGGCATTTGCCGATTCTGACCTGCGCTCGGCTACCCGCGTTGCCTTGTTGGGCAAAACCGTAGTCAACAATCTTTTTGTCGATGGCGAAGATCCGGTGGGCAAAACTATCCGCATCCGTAACAGCCCCTATGTCATTCTCGGCGTGCTGGCGGCCAAGGGGCAGAGTCTGGACGGTCGCGATCAGGACGATACGGTGCTCATTCCCGTGACGACGGCGCAGCGCAAGCTGTTCGGTTCGCGCGTTGCCGGCAGCGTGCGCATGATCATGGTGCAGGCCGAATCGGCCGAAGCCATGCCGTCGCTGGAAAAATCGATGACTGACTTGTTGCGCCAGCGTCACCGCATCCGCGATGGCGCCGATGATGATTTCACCATCCGTAACCTGACGGCGGCCGCCAATGCCGCTGAAGAGACCGCCAAAGTCATGTCGCTGATGCTCGGTGCCATCGCCTCGGTCTCCTTGCTTGTCGGTGGCATCGGCATCATGAATATCATGCTGGTCTCCGTCACCGAGCGCACCCGCGAAATCGGCATCCGCATGGCGATTGGGGCGCGCGGCAAGGATATCCTGCTGCAATTCCTGCTTGAAGCCATCATCATTTCCGTTATTGGCTGCCTGATCGGGGTGCTGCTCGGTGTCGGTGGCGCGTTGGCGGTCAATATGATTACGGGTACTGCTGTTGTGATTACACCATCATCGATCGTGATGGCCTTTGCTGTCGCGGCTGCAGTCGGCATTTTCTTCGGCTGGTATCCGGCGCGCAAAGCCGCCAACATGAAGCCGATTGACGCCTTGCGCTATCAGTAGACGTTTCAAATCTTCAACGCAAGGCGCTGAGAACGCAAAGATTCGCAGAGGACAAATCCGGCTATGCGGTTTTTTCCGGCAATTCCAGGCCGGTGATGAGGAGCATTTCGGCCTCATGCGCGGCAACAGGGCGGGAATAGAGGAAGCCCTGGCTGTATTCCACCCCCATTGCGGCGAGTTTTTCTGCCTGGACTTCCAGTTCAACCCCTTCGCAGATGACATCGCGGCCAAGCTGGTGCGCCAGATGGACAATGGTCTCGACAAACTGGCGGTCGGTTTCGCTTTCATGCAGGTTCATGACAAAAGAGCGATCGACTTTGAGGGTGTCGATGGGCAGTCGATGCAGGTAACTGAGCGAGGAATAGCCCGTCCCGAAATCATCCAGCAGCAGTCGAATCTGCATATCTTTCAAGCGGTTGAGGAGGTCGATGGCGGCCTCGGCGTCCTCCATCATGGCGCTTTCGGTGATTTCGAGCTTGAGCAGTTGCGGCGGCAGGCCGGATTCCTCGAGTGCGCTGGTGATGTCGGTGAGAATTTCCGGATGCAGTAGTTGCCGTGCCGAGAGATTGACGCTGACGGTTGGCGCTTCGCGTTCCGGGAAACGCAGTTGCCAGTCGCGCGCTTGTTTGCAAGCCTGGCGCAGCATCCAGCGGCCGAGTGGAACGATAAGGCCGGTTTGCTCAGTGACGGGGATGAATTCGGCCGGCGAAATTAGCCCCTTGACCGGATGCCGCCAACGTACCAGCGCCTCAAAACCTGATAGTTGGCGATTTTTGAGCGAGACGATGGGCTGGTAATAGGCCTCGAACTCACCGCGTTCGATGGCGTGCCGCAAATCGAGTTCGAGTTCCATGCGGTGCACGGCGCGGTCATGCATTTCCTTGTTAACCACAACGTAGCTGCCGCCTCCCTGTGCTTTGGCGCGCATCATGGCGATATTGGCGTCGCGGATCATCTCGTCCGGATCGTGTGCGGTCGCATCGCTGACGACGATGCCGAAAGACACCGTTGTAAATACTTCGTGTCCGGCGAGGGAAAAAGGCAGAATCAGCTTTTCCTGAATGCGGTTGACGACATGCAGGGTGGCGCTGACATCGCGAATGTCCTCCAGCAACAGGCCGAATTCATCGCCGGCTAGCCGCGCCGCCATGTCGGCCGGCCGGATGGTGTTGCGGATCACATTGGCGACACTCATCAGCAGCATGTCGCC
>JAGTRX010000142.1 GCA_018262285.1 Pseudomonadota bacterium
AGCAGAAGCCTCCGGCATTGAGGCAAACCCACCGGGCGAGGCAGTTTCCATTCAGGCTAAGGCTCATTCACAACTGAATGCCTCCATTGTCCAGGCTTCGATCGATGTCTCGATCAATTCGGGCAATGAACCGCTGGCGCTGCTGTTGCAGTCTGCCATTGCCGGCATCAATGATCTGCTGAAGCCGGAATTTGGCGAAAACGCCATTCAGAATGCGGTCGATCAGGACAATACGCCTGATGGTACGGCGGGACGCATCGTGTCGCTTTCTACCGGCTTTCTTGAATTATTCAAGCAACAGCATGTCGGCGAAAACGAGGCCGACGTGCTGAAAAATTTCATGGACATCATTCGCAGCGGCTTCGAGCAAGGTTACGGCGAAGCGCGTGACATTTTGCAGGGCATGAATGTGCTCAACGGTGACGTCGCCAGCAATATCGACAAGACCTATGAACTGGTGCAGAAAGGTTATGCCGATTTTGAAGCGGCGCAGAGCAGCCAGTTTGCAGCAGCAGAAGAATAATCAGGCCAGGGTTTCGCCCCATGAACGCCTTGCCGATGACAATTGCCGCCATCACCCAGCCGACACCACAGGAGCTTGTGCTGTCGGGGCGCTGGACTGCGCGTGGCATTGGCGCCATCGCGGCGCAACTCGAAACGCTGTCTGTCCCATCGGAAATGCTGATCGATGGCGCGGGCGTCGAGGCGTTGGATACGGCTGGCGCCTGGGTGCTGAAAAAGCTTCTGCGACGCTTGGGTGGCGAAGGCGCTGCTTTACCGGTGCACAACTTGCGTCCGGAATTTTCCAAACTGCTGGAAGCGGTCGGGCAGCACATCGACGATCAAACTGATCCCCCGGTTGCCATTCAGCCTGCGTCTAAGCTGGAAAGCGTGGGCCGGAGTGCTGAGGGTGCTTTCAAAGAGGCGTTTGCACTACTCAGCTTCGTCGGGAAATGTGCGCTGGCACTGACACTTTGCGTCGCCCACCCGACACGTTTGCGCTGGCGCCCCATCCTCTACAACATCCGCAGCGCCGGATTCGACGCTTTGCCCATTGTTGGCGTGCTGTCCTTCCTGCTGGGCGTTGTGGTGGCCTATCAGGGCGCCGACCAGCTCAGGCAATATGGTGCCAATATTTTTGTTGCCGATCTCGTCGGCTTGTCGATGCTGCGCGAGTTTGCGCCCCTGATTACCGCCATCATCATCGCTGGGCGCTCGGGTTCCGCCTATGCGGCGCAGATCGGCACCATGTCGGTGACCGAGGAGATTGATGCCATGCGCACGCTCGGCATTCCACCGCTAGAACTGCTGGTGTTGCCCAAAATTCTGGCACTGTTGATCGCACTGCCGCTGCTGACAGTGTTCGCCGACGTGCTCGGCGTGATCGGCGGCATGATCATGGCGCACTCCCAGTTGGGAGTTGGCTACGGCGAATTTCTCGACCGTTTCGTCAAGGCGGTCAGTGTCACCGCCTATCTGACCGGCATCGGCAAAGCACCGGTGTTCGCCTTCATCATCGCCGTAGTTGGATGTTTTCAGGGATTTCGCACCAGAGGCGGTGCCGACAGCGTTGGTCGCTCGACCACACGCAGCGTCGTTCAGTCAATTTTCCTGGTGATCGTTGCCGACGGCCTGTTCTCGGTCGTCTTCAGCGCTCTGGATCTTTGATATGACCGACAATAATGTCATCACACTCAGCAAAGTTTCGACCCGCTTCGGTGACCATGTTGTGCATAGCGATATCGACCTGCAAGTGCACCGCGCCGAGATATTCGCCCTGATCGGCGGCAGTGGCTCCGGCAAATCTACGCTGTTGCGCGAAATGATCCTGCTGCATCGCCCGAATTCCGGCTCCATCCGGGTGCTCGGTGTCGATCTGGAAAACATTGGCGACGAAGAAGCCTCCGAGTTGCGCCAGCGCTGGGGGATCATGTTCCAGCATGGCGGCCTGTTCGGCGCCCTTAACGTGCAGGAAAACGTTGGTTTGCCCTTACGTGAGCACACCGAACTTGACGATGCGTTGATCGATGAAATCGCGGCGTGGAAGATCGCCATGGCCGGGCTCAAGCCCGAGGTTGGCGCACAGTTTCCGTCCGAACTGAGTGGCGGCATGATGAAGCGCGCCTCGTTGGCGCGCGCTCTGGCGCTTGACCCGGAACTACTGTTTCTCGACGAACCAACTGCCGGTCTCGACCCGGAGAGCGCCGAGGGCGTCGACCAGCTTGTGCTCAAGCTGCGTGACCTGTTCGGCCTGACCATTGTCATGATTACGCACGACCTCGACCTGTTGTGGCAGGTGGCTGATCGTGTTGCCGTGCTCGCCGAGGGCAAGGTGCAGGCCATCGGCAGCATGAGCGAACTGTCGCAAATGGATAATCCCGCCATTCAAAAATTCTTCGACGGTCCGCGTGGCAGAGCCGCGCAGGAACAGGCGCCATCCGCAGTGCAAACCAGCGCCGGGAGGCCAGCATGGAAACCAAAGTAAATTACGCACTCGTCGGTGCTTTTGTCATCGCCCTTGGCGCCGTGCTCATCGCCGGCGTTCTTTGGCTCGCCTCCGGCGGCACTTTCCAGAAGAAATATGACCTCTATCTTGCCGTCGAAGACGAGTCGGTGGCTGGCCTCAATGTGAACGCGCCAGTCAAATACAACGGCGTTGATGTCGGCAAGGTTCGGCAAATCTGGCTCGCGCCGGGCAATCCGGAGCGGGTGAATCTCCTCTTCGCCATCGAGCGCGGCACCCCGATCAAGGAAGATACTATCGCCGTGTTGAAAACGCAGGGTTTGACCGGCATCGCCTATGTCGAGCTCAGTGGCGGCGCGCGTGAGGCACCTCTGCTGCGCACGTTGCCTGGAAACGATTACCCCGTCATCCGCACCAAGGCGTCACTCAGTGCCCGTCTGGAGAATGTGCTGACTAGCGTGCTGGCCAAGCTCGACAGCACATCGAACAACCTCAATGCGCTTCTCAGCGATGATAACCGGGCGGCGTTTAAAAGCGCGCTTGCCGATATTGCCACTGTGGCGCATACCTTTGCTGCCCGCAAAGAGGCGATCGATACCGGCATCAGCGACGCCACCCGCACGCTGGATAATGCAGCGCGGGCATCGGCGCGTGCCCAGGAGGTGATGGATCGGGTCGGGCGCGGCGCCGACGCTATCGAAAAAATGGGCAAGCAGGTGACGCAGACCAGCAAAGATGCCGGTAAGACGATTGACTCGGCGGGCAGCGGTGTCAAGCGTTTCACTGAAGAGACGCTGCCCGAACTGGAACGCCTGCTGGGTGAACTCAGCGTCCTGGCGACCTCGCTGCGGCGCCTGAGTGAACAAACCGAACGTAATCCGGCTGGCCTCCTGTTCGGTCGCAAGCCAGTACCGGAAGGGCCGGGAGAAAAATCAACGGTAGCACCACAATGAGAGCCATGACCAAACTATCTTTCGTTCGAACCCATCGGCTTGGTGCCATCAGTCTATTGCTGATGCTGGTCGCCGGGTGTAGCGCCTTGCAATCGTCGAAGCCGCAACCTTTCTTTTACGCACTCGACAGCACAGGGATCACGGCGGCCACCCGCGCGCCAACGCCTGCATCGACAACTTTATCGACGCTGGTGGTCAATCCACCGCATGCTGCCTCAGGTTTTGACAGCCAGCGCATCATCTATGTACGCGAGAAACACCAGCTCGAATATTTCTCCCACAGCGAATGGGTTGATACACCAGCGCGCATGCTGGCACCGCTTATCGCCGCTGCTATCGGCAACAGCGGGGCATTCCGCGCGGTCGTGCTGACGCCGAGCGCCGCTGCCGGTGATTTGCGGCTCGACACCGAGATTGTCCGCCTGCAACATGACCTCCGCACCCAGCCAAGCCAAGTGCGTTTCACGCTGCGCGCCCATCTGGTGGAAAATGCCACGCGCCGGGTACTGACCTGGCGCGAATTCGATACCGTTGTTCCTGCCGCCAGCGCCAACCCCTATGGCGGCGTGGTGGCGGCCAACCAGGCGGTAAAAACCGTTCTTGAAAACCTTTCGACTTTCTGTGCCGAGGCAGTACGCAAGGCGCCGATGGCGAAATAAACCGAAGTTGTTTCAGTTGTTTCGATTAACCCTTGCAAGCTGTTTTGGAGAATGACCAAAATGAACCCCACAAAACTGATAGGAATCATCCTGATCGTGGCGGGCTGCCTTGGCCTGGCCTATGGTGGCTTTACTTATACCAGGGAAACTACTGGCTTGAAGTTGGGCCCATTAGAAGTAAAAGTGCAGGAGAGGGAAACGGTCGCTGTACCGCTCATCGTCAGCGCCGGCGCCATCGCCATCGGCGTCTTCCTGCTTGTCGCCGTCGGGCGCAAGTAAAGGCAAAGGACATGCTGGTCAGATTCACATCGAGCCAAACCGGCGAAATCATCATGTTTGCCAATACGGCGCGCATTCTGCTGTCGGCAATCGGCAAACCCTGCAGCGCAGAGGGCGCGGTGACGCGGGATGAAATGCTGCCGGCAGCGGCAAACTTGCGTCGTGCCATCGAAGCTGAAATGGTAAGGATGGAAGCTGTTGCCAAGGAAGGAAGCATCGACAAACCGGCGAAGGATGAAGTCGAGGACAGCGATGTCGAGGCGGACAAAAGCGAATCTGAGATACCGGATCAAGTGGTCAGTCTTGCACAGCAAGCCTGGCCGCTGATCGACATGCTTGAACGCTCAGCCCTTGGTGATGAAAAAGCCAACATCGTCTGGTCGGCACCCGTCGATTTCTGAACCCCGGAAGTTCGGCAGTCGCTATTGCTGCGCTAAAGAGCGCGCAAATGGCTGGCACGCCTTCATTTCTCGGCCACCATCAGGAACAGCGGAAATTCGGTTTGGCCGGCGCTGTCACTCTTTGTCATGTGAAAGACCGTTGTGAAGTTTACGTTCCGGAAGCCGGCGTTGGTCGCTTTGCGACACAGTTCCTTCCGATCAAACCCTTTGTGGCCTGAGAAACCTTGGCCATGAAACGAGCCATCTTCAGTGTCGAGGTCGGCAATGCATAGATAACCTGGCGAGGTCAGCATGGCATGCAGGGTCTGAAGCATGCTTTCGGTATTTTCGATATGATGAAATGTCATCATGGTGTAAATCAGGTTGTATCTTTCCCCCGGAGTCGGGTCGGTGACAAGATCAAGCCTGATGGTGTGCATGTTCTGCGTGTGGCTGGCAGCCAGTTTCTCGTTCAACACCGTCAGCATCCCGATGGAGCTATCGGCCAGGGTGATATGTTCAAGATGTGGCTGCAGGGCGAAGCTCAGCAAACCTGTGCCGCAGCCGTACTCAAGCGCACGCATTTGAGGTGACAGTATTATGCTGTTGCGAATACCTTCGGCAACCGCTAACGCACGTGCAAGCTTGACCGGATCTGAGTCCCAGGTTTTGGCGCTTGCATCGAAATGTGTGGGTGAGTTCATTGGGTAGGGGGTGGCGCGGCTTTTTGGAATGGCCTTACAGACCGTGAGATGAGAAAATCCCCGACGATCCGGGGATTTTCTTGCGTCGAAAATACCATGCCGGAAAGTGGTATCAATATTCCCAATACGGTGAATGATTGTAGTAGGTATGAATTTCGCGGTTCCACTTTTCATCGGCCAATGAAGGCCAATGCGCCGAATCGAACCCAGGTGCTTTCTCCACTTGTTCCTTGGATACTTTGAGCACGTATTCGTTCTTGCCTACGTTATAGTCAAAGGCTTTGAACGGAATGGCGAACAGCTTTTCTCCCAGACCAAAAACGCCACCGAACGCTACCACCACGTAGGCGACCCTGCCACTACGTGGGTCGATGACAATTTCCTTGATGTCTCCGACGTTATCCCCTAAAGGATTAACCACTTTGCTACCGATAATGCTCGACGCTTTGGTGGGTGCATGTGAAAACAGTTGTTCTTGACTCATCCTGGTTCTCCTTTTGACTAACTTTTGCCCAAATTCTCAACGGCCTGCTTGACGTCGCCGAAGGCCTCTTGCGTCTTGCCGGAAATCTGTTTTGAAATTCCCTTGGCCTCTTGTTCCTTGCTGCCTACCAGTTTGCCGACTTCTTCCTGTATTTTGCCGGCAACATCCTTCGCCATGCCCTTCGCTTGATCCTTGTTCATGTTCAATTTCTCCTGTTGTAAGCGCCGGTTTTTCTGCCAGCGTTGCAGAACGATGTGTTCTGAAGTGCCAAGATAGCCTTTTGGTCAATGCGGCTCTGTGCGCCACCAAACAGAGGCGCATTTTTCTTTACAGAACTTTCGGGCGCAGGCGCGCAGACAATCCACATTCCTATGTTGCTTAGCGCACAGTGCGTGTGGCGAGGCTGGTCTATCGTGGTGATACGTCGGTGATAGGGCTGACGAATGACTTATCAGGAGGTTTCCATGAATCAGCGCCCCAAAGATCAGCACCAGAAATCAGGACAGACAGCGCCTTCCCCTTCGGAAGAGGTGATCAAGCAACAACAGAAGGCGGAACAGCGCGAGGTCGCTGGCCGGCATAAGAATGACTCCCCCAAAGATCATAAGGGCGCCGGTTAAGAGAGGCTATGGACGAATGGGGTAGCGATCGAAAGCAGCCCCACTCGATAGATTTCATAGGAGCGTGTCTTTGAAAAACTTTCCCATTGTTTGCGTCGGCGGTTCGGCCGGTGGCCTCGACGCCTATATCCGGCTCTTGCAAAATCTTCCTGCTGACATGGGGGTGGCAATAGTTATCGTGAATCACATCACAATAATGCCGACGCAACTCCATGAAGTTCTTCCCCGCTTCACAACGATGCCGGTTGATCTGATCACGGAAAATTTGCTGATTGTGCCCAACCGGGTATTTATCATCCCGGCCAATCGG
>JAGTRX010000143.1 GCA_018262285.1 Pseudomonadota bacterium
CATTCGACATCGCCATGACCAGAATGGTGGCGAGCGACAGCATGATGCCGTTGACCGCATTGGTGGTCACCGCCAACAGCGGGCAGAGGCCGAGAATCTGCACGATGCTGGTGTTTTGCCGCCAGATGCCGTTGGCGGCGATGGTCTTGAATTCGGCGCCGGTCATTTGGTTGTTGCTCCCTTATCGGCAAAAAGCTTTTCCTGCTGTTCCGAGGCAAAACGGGCGGCTTTCTGAATGGCTTTGGCGACAGCGCGCGGTGTTACGGTGGCGCCGCTGTAATAATCGAGCTGACCACCATCCTTTTTGACTTTCCAGGCTGTTTCCGCTGTGCCGGCGATGGCCATGTCGATAAACTGACTGATCCAGGGGCGTGCTTTGTTCTTGTCTTTTTTCGGTTCGATGTAATCGCCCAGGCCCGGTGTTTCCTTGTGGGCAATGGCGCGCACGCCGGCGATACGGCCATCGGCGCGGATGGCGATGATGAGGCGGATTTTGCCGGCGTAGCCGTCCGGCGCCACGGCTTCCAGCACCAGGGCGACCGGCTTGCTGCCACGGCGGGCGCGGTAGATGGTCGAAGGCTGATCCTGGCCGATTTCCGGGCTCGGTGGCAGGGTAACGGTGTCCGTCAGCAAGGTATTGTCGTATTCGCTGGCGGGCAGCACTTCATTGACCAGTTTCATCTTCTCTTCAAGGGCCGAGGCCTCCAGTGCCGGTTTGGTCAGCAAGTACGCACCGGAGAGCATGGCAGTGAAGATGACCATGAAGATCAGCAGGATGATGGCCGTGCGCACGGCCATTTGCGGCGCGCTGTATTGCGGCTTGGGCGTGGTCATGATGATTTGCCCTTCATGCCGAAGACGGCTGGCTGGGTCAGCACGTCAATCAGCGGTGCGGCAATATTCATGATGATGACAGCAAAAGCGACGCCGTCCGGATAGCCGCCGAAGACGCGAATGATGTAATCAAGCAGGCCGATCGAGGCGCCAAAAATAAGTTGGCCGCGCGGGGTGGCGCAGCCGGTGACCGGATCGGTGATGATGAAGAAGGCACCAATGGTGGCGCCGCCAGCGAAGAGATGGAAAAGCGGACTGGCAAAGCGGCTGGGGTCAAACCACCAGAGCAGGCCGGCCAGGGTCAGTAGAGAGACGATAAAGGCGACTGGCGCCCGCCAGCTGATGATGCGGCGCTGCAGAAGGATAATGCCGCCGAGCAGGTAGGCGCTGGAAACCCATTCCCAGCCGCGCCCGGCCAGGACGCCATAAATTTCGCGATTGAGCAGTAGTTCCGGTACGCCAACGCTGCCTTCGCGCTTCAGCGCTGTTTTCAGGGCATCGAGCGGCGTGGCGCCAGCGATGCTGTCGAGCAGGGGCGACAGGCCGAAAATAATGCGGTTCTGGTCGGCGAAGGATAACTGCAGACCGGGGCTGGGCCACTGCGACATCAGGGCAGGGAAGGCGACGATGCAGACAGCGAAAGCCATCATCGCCGGGTTGAAGACGTTCTGGCCGAGGCCGCCAAACAGGTGCTTGGTGACAACGATGGCAAAGAGGGAGCCGGTGACGATCAGCCACCAGGGTGAAAGCGGTGGAAAGGTGAGGGCGATCAGCCAAGCGGTGAGCAGGGCGGAACCGTCGCTCAGGAAGAGGCCGAGCGGTTTGCCACGGATTTTGAGCATCAGCGCCTCACCGGCCAGTGCCGCGATGCTGGCGATCAACAACTGGGTCAGGATGGCCGGGACAATCAGCCAGGCATAGACGGCGATGGCGGGCAATAGCGCCAGACAGGTCGTCAGCATGATTTTGCGGACGCTGTCCTCGGGTCGGAAATGGGGGGCGGAGATCAGACTCATGATGGCGACTTCTTGGAGGCGGCTTCAGGCGCAGCAGGTTCTGTCGTTTGAGTGGCCTGGGTGCGGCGGGCGTCGATTTCGGCCATTTCCTGTTGCTGTTCCGGGGTCAGGCTATCGGTGTTTTTGGGTTGAGCAGCGGCGCGTTGCGCCTGGGCGCGCTCCAGCGCAGCGGCAATGGCGGCTTTCTTGGCTGCGTCGGCATCCGGAGGGGCGACACCATCAGCCGGTGCAGCCGTTTCTGCTACCTTTTTTGCCGCTTGCGCAGCGGCTGCTTTGGCCAGTTTTTCGGCCTTCTCGGCCTTTTCGCGTTCTTCACGTTTCTGCTTGGCCAGGAAACGGTCACGCGCTTGGTCGGCAGCTTTTTTCTCGCGTTCGCGCGACCAGATTTCGCTCTTGGCGAACAGGTAGTACTGCACCAGTGGAATGTGCGACGAACAGACGTAGGCACAGGAGCCGCATTCGATGCAGTCGAACAGGTTGTACTCCTGCGCCTTGCCGAAATTTTTGGCGCGGGCGAAGCGATAAAGTTCGTAGGGTTGCAGATCCTGCGGGCAGACGCGGGCGCATTCGCCGCAACGGATGCAGGGCATTTCCGGCAGGCGGGGCGGGAAGAGGCCGGGCGAATGGGCGATCAGACAGTTGGTGCCCTTGACGATCGGGGCAGAAATATCTGGCGCCAGAAAGCCCATCATCGGGCCGCCGACGAGAATGCCGTCGGTGTCGTCCTTGGGTTTGGCCAGTTGGATCAGTTCTTCCATTGGCGTGCCAAAGAGCGCTTCGACATTGTGGGCGTGGGCGACATTGCCGGTCAGTGTGACGACGCGCGAAATCATTGGTTCGCCAAAGGCGATGGCGCGCCAGGCACTGTAAGCGGTGGCAACGTTGAAACACTGGGCGCCGAGGTCGGTCGAGCGCTTGGAAACAGGCACTTCCTTGCCAGTCAGCACGCGGATCAGTTGCTTGGCGCAGCCGGCCGGATAAAGGGCGGGCACCGGCACGACCTCGAAATTCTCGCCCACCACCTGGACGGCGGCGCGCATGGCGGCGATGGCTTCCGGTTTGTTGTCCTCGATGCCGATCATGACACGCTTGGGTTGCATCAGGTCGCGGAAAATGGCGGCACCACGCACGACACCTTCGGCGCGCTCACGCATCAGCAGGTCGTCGCAGGTCATGTAGGGCTCGCATTCACCGCCGTTGATGACCAGGTCTTCCATCGGGAACCTGGCGGAAGGGGTCAGCTTGCCGTGGGTCGGGAAGACAGCACCGCCGAGGCCGACGATGCCGGCCTGCTGGATCAGTTTGCGAATGTCATCGGGCGACAGCGCCGCGTAATCGGGTGGGTTAAGGTCACTCCATTCTTCCTTGCCGTCCGGGTCGATGATGACGGACAGGGCAGGGAGGCCGGAAGGATGCGGCTGCGTATGCATGGCGATGTCACGCACCGTGCCGGAAGTCGGCGCATGCACGGCGGAGGAAATCCAGCCGTCGGCAGCGCCGATAATCTGGCCTTTGAGGACGCGCTCGCCCGGTTTGACGACAGGGCGTGGTGTGCCGCCGATGCTCTGGTGCAGCGGTACGATCAAGCGGCTGGGCAGTGGCGCAATAGCAATCGGTGCGCCGGAAGACTGTTCCTTGTGGCCGGGCGGATGCACGCCGCCGTTGAAACGATAGAGCGGCCGGTCAGCCTTGAATTTGTTCATCATGCCGCCTTCCTCTTCGCTTCCGGCAACGATATGACCGGGTGTTTCCATTTCCAGGTGTCGATGCTTTCGGGAATGGTTTGCATACTGATGCATTCGACCGGGCAGGGCGGCAGGCAGAGTTCGCAGCCGGTGCATACCGGCGTGATGACGGTGTGCAACTGCTTGGCAGCGCCGACAATGGCATCGACCGGGCAGGCCTGAATGCACAGGGTGCAACCGATGCAGATGTTTTCATCGATGCGGGCGACTTGCGGCGGCCTCTCCTGGGCATCAAGTGGTTTGGCTTCGCGGCCGAGCAGGTCAGCCAACTTGGCGACGCCTTCTTCCCCACCGGGCGGACAGAGGTTGATGTCGGCTTCACCCTTGGCGATAGCCTCGGCGTAGGGGCGGCAGCCGGGGTAGCCGCACTGGCCGCACTGCGTTTGCGGCAACAGAGCGTCGATTTTGTCGATCAGCGGGTCGCCTTCGACCTTGAAACGGATCGAGGCGTAACCGAGGACGGCTCCGAGAACGACGGCGCCCAGCGCCATGATAGCGATGGCGGCGAGCATTATTGGTATTTATCCAAACCGGCAAAGCCCATAAAGGCAATGGCCATCAGTCCGGCGGTCACCATGGCAATAGCAGCGCCACGGAAAGGAACGGGGATGTCCGAACATTCGATGCGCTCGCGAATGCCAGCGAAAAGCACAAGGATGAGCGAAAAGCCGAGGGCGCTACCAAAGCCGAACAGCAACGATTCGACGAAGTTGAAATTGTTCGAGACGTTGAGCAGCGGTACACCCAACACGGCGCAGTTGGTGGTGATGAGTGGCAGATAAATGCCAAGCACCTGCTGCAGGGCAGGGCTGGTCTTGGCGATCACCATGGTCGATGACGTAGCTGGCGCCGGTGGCGACGGTGAGTACAAAGGTCGTCGCTGCCGCCATGCCGTAGGCGGTTCCCAGTTTTTTGGAAACGCCCATGAAGGGGCAGAGGCCGAGGATTTTGACCAGAACGACGTTGTTGACCAAAACAGCGCTGATGATGAGGAAGAGGTAGTGGGTCATGGGGTTTTCAGGGCGAACACGTGATTATCCGCGTTTGGGGATCAGGGTTCAACCAGAGCCATGTCGGAAAGTAACGCAGTCTATTAGTGTTTGTTGTCGTTGTGGACAAGCGCCAACATGAAGCCTGAAGTTGATTTGGAGAGGAAATTTGCACCTAAGCAAGATTCTGTAGATGGGACATCAGATCGGCCGGCTTGAGTTTGAATCCTATTTTGTGTTTTAACAGCCGCAATTCACTGAGCACCAAAGTAATTTCGATCTCGGTCGGACGCAGCGGATGAAGTGCTTTTGCCAGTACCGGAATGATTTTGGTGCGCATAAACCGCCGCCCGGAGATCGCAAATTGCCAGCCTACGAAAATAATGCCCAAGACAAGAAAGGCAAGCAAACTCTCCTCGACGTGATTTGGGGCAATTGTCCGCACCATGGCTGATCCGATTGTGAGCAGCAGGAAAGCACCCAGTATTGAAAAGCTAGTTTCCTTGTCGAGATTTATCGCGGCGAATTTCTTTTCGACTTTGGGCGAAAGCAAGGCAAACGGCTCCTCAATGAGAGCTTTTCGTTCCGCTGGAGTCAAAAAAGCCCGACTGTTTCTGACTTTGTTTTCGAGCGCCAGGCGTTCCGAAAGCATTGTTGTCAGATTTGGAAAGGTTTGCTGTCGGAGATCATCGAGTGATGCTGACTTCTTGCTGATTGCGGCATATTTACTGGCGTCGGCGCGAAACGTGGTCTTGCAGTCCGTACAGGTTCTCTCATGGCCGATAAGGACGCCATCGCTGACGGAAATGTAGTAAAGGTGTCCTGCCAAGCCGATACGGCGTAGTAGAAATCCCTTGATGTTGCGACAAATCGGACAAAAATCGGCCACAAAACCGGCTTTGCGATAGACGTGTTTTTTTCCCCATATTATGATCATTGGATTGTTCCGGAATTTGAAAGAGTTAGCCTTTTATGGCAGGCACGGCAGCCAGTGTGCGGGCGATTTCACCAACCAGTTCCGGGCCACGGAAAATGTAGCCGCTATAGATTTGCACCAGTTTGGCACCCGCTTCAATTTTTGCAACGGCGTCGGCGCCGCTCAGAATGCCGCCAACGCCGATAATCGGCACTTCTCCAGCGAGCTTTTCGGCCAGTTGTTTGAGCACGGCCGTTGATTTCTCGAAAACCGGTGCGCCGGAAAGGCCGCCGGTTTCGCTGGCGTAGGGTGAATTCTCGATGCCCTGACGGCCTAATGTGGTGTTGGTGGCGATGACGGCGTCCATGCGATGCCGACGCAGGGCATCGGCAATGGCGGTGATTTGCGTATCGTCCAAATCGGGCGCGATCTTCAAGGCCAGCGGTACATATCTACCGTGTCGGGCGGCCAGTTCGGTCTGGCGGGCTTTCAGGCGGCCAAGCAGGTCGTCAAGCGCATCATCCTTTTGCAATTCGCGCAGATTTTTGGTGTTGGGCGAGGAGATGTTGATCGCGACGTAACTGGAATCGTTGTACACCTTGTCGAGGCAGATCAGGTAATCCTCAGCCGCCTGCTCAATGGGGGTGGTGGCGTTCTTGCCGATGTTGATACCGAGGATGCCGCCGTTTTTCTGGAAGCTGGATTTGCGCACTTGCTCGATCAGGTAGTCGACGCCCCGGTTGTTGAAGCCCATGCGATTGATGATGGCCTGGTATTCGGGCAGGCGGAACAGGCGCGGCTTGGGATTGCCGGGCTGCGGGCGCGGCGTGACGGTGCCGACTTCGATGGCGCCGAAACCGAAGGCGGCCAGCGCGTCGATGTAATCGCCGTCCTTGTCGAGACCGGCGGCCAGGCCGACGGCATTGCGGAATTTCAATCCCATGACTTCGACCGGGCTGTCGGGCACCTTACCGGCCAGCAGTCCGGAAAGGTGAGCCGTTTTGGCCATCGCCATGCCGAGCATGCCGAGATGGTGGGCGGTTTCGGGATTGAAGCGGAAGAGGATTTTTTGCAGGGCGGAATAGAGCATCCGGGGATTTTACCGCATTGCATCGAGCAGGCAAAAAAAGACCCGCAATTCCAAGGAATACGGGTCAGAAGAGGTTATGGCAAGTCTTTGCGAACCATCCCGCGTTAAGGAACGTTCCGCAATGTCAGCCCTGCCAAGGCAGGGACAACGCTGGCCATAATACGGTTTATTTCAAGCTATGCAATTAGGGTTTTCCCTTATTGAGACGCTTGCCAGCGATCGCCATTGAATATCTCGAGCGGCTGAAAACGTGCCTTGTAGGCCATTTTTGGGCTCTGGGCGATCCAGTAGCCGAGATAGAGATAAGGCAGGCCAAGTTGTTGGCAGGTGGCGGCTTGCCAGAGAATGTTGAAGGTGCCGAAGCTGGCGTTCGGGATGTCGGGTTCGAAAAAGCTGTAGACCGAGGAAAGGCCGTCCGCCAGCACGTCGATGACGCTGACCAGGCGCAATTGCCCGTCCTCGCGGAACTCGATCAGGCGGGTGTCAACCTGGCTTTGCATCAGAAAGCGGGCATATTGTTCCTCGTCATCTTCGTCCATGCCACCGCCAGCGTGGCGTGTTTTTTGATAACGTTGGTAAAGCGCGTAGTGTTCGTCAATGAAAATCAGCGGCAATTCTCTGGCTTCAAGATTGGCATGGCGCTTGAGTGCGCGCCGCTGACTGCGATCAATGGCAAGATCCTGCACCCGCAGGCGTACCGGCTGGCAAGCCTGGCAATGGTCACAATCGGGACGGTAAACAATATTACCGCTACGGCGGAATCCGGCGCGGATCAGCACGTTGTATGTCTCGGTATCGACAAGATGGGCGGGAACGGCGACGAGCGAACGGGCTTGCCGTTCGGGCAGATAGCTGCACGGATGCGTTTCGGTTTTTAGAAATCCGATGCTGTCGATCTTGCAGTTTGGATGTTTTGGCTCGGTCATTGTATGTCCCAGTCGTAATTGCAGACATCTACAGGCCAGTGTTGTGGTGTTTGGCTGCCGACGATCAGTTTTGCCAGATGTTGACTGAATTCGTTGCCGGCAATTTCGCGGCCACCAAGCGAGGCCAGATGCGGCGTGTGCATCTGACAGTCAATCATGCCGAATTGCTGGGTCGTGAGAAAACGTGCCAGATGGGCAAAGGCGATTTTCGAGGCATCTTTACGGTGTGAGAACATCGATTCACCGAAGAACACACGGCCGATTGCCAGCCCGTAAAGTCCGCCAACGAGTTTGCCTTCCATCCATGTTTCCACACAATGCGCCCAGCCAAGTTCATGTAGCCTGATGTAAGCGGCTTGCATTTCCGGGCTGATCCAGGTGCCGCTCTGGCTGGGACGGGGTGTTTCGGCGCAGGCCTGAACGAGTTCACCAAAGGCACTGTCAAACCGGACGGAGTAACGGCCTTGACGCAGCGTTTTGCGCAGCGAGCGCGAAATGCGGATTTCGCCAGGAAAAAGCACCATGCGCGGATCGGGATAATGCCAGAGCGGCAGTCCTTCGTGTGTTCCCCAGGGAAAAATGCCAAGGCGGTAGGCGTCAAGCAGGCGTTGCGGTGAAAGGTCGGCGCCGAGGGCAAGCAATCCCCCGGCATTTTGGCGAGCCAGGCAGACAGGCGGAAAGGGGTCGGATAGGTCAAGCAGGATCATGGTGTATAGAAATGGTGCATTGCTGCGGATCGCGCATTAGAATGGGTGGGCGTGTTTATGAACTGCAGTCGCGGAGTAGCCGTATGGTTGAAAAAGAAATGAATGGATATGTTCCCCCACGAATTCTGGTGGTTGATGATTCGCGCATGGTGCGGGCGTCAATTATCAAGCATTTGCACGGGCATTTCGATATCCGCGAAGAGACGGATGGCGAAGCTGCGTGGCAGACTCTGGTGCTCGATCTGTCTGTGGTTGCGGTAATTTCCGATATTCAGATGCCCAGACTGGATGGTTTCGGTTTGCTGACCCGGGTACGGTCTTCCCGGCTGAAACGTCTGCAGGAAATTCCTTTTATCCTGGTCTCCGGTGCCGAGAGCGAGGAAGAGCGTGATCGGGCAAAAGCGCTGGGAGTTTCCGACTTCATCACTAAAGGTATCGGCACGGCCGAAATTCTGACGCGGCTTAACCATCTGCTCGAACTGGCGCGAACCCGCCATCAGCTGGAAGAAAGCCGCAAGCAGATGGTTCAGGACATGAAGAGCGGTGTGTTTACCCGCAAATTTATCGAGTTGCAGGCAGCCCAGGCGCTCTCGCATGCGGCACGGCACAACAGCGAGGTGAGTGTTATCGTTCTTGGCCTCGATAATTTCGACCAGATCATTGAGGATATCGGCACCGACCTGGCTGATCAGGTTGCGACACGCTTTGCCCAGTTGCTGGCAGGCAAAATGCGCAAGGAGGATAACCTTGGTATCTATGATCGCGGCCAGTATGTCATTGTTTCTCCTGGTGTTTCGCCGGCGCGCTGCGCCTCTTTTGCGGATCGCGTGCGTGAGGCAGTGAAGGTGGCGCATGTCGCCGTTCAGGGCAGACGCCTGCAATTGACAGTCAGTGCCGGTGTAGCCAATGCACCGCAGGATCGTGTCGTTTCGGCTGGTTTGCTGCTGGAACTGGCCGCAGGGCGTCTGCACGAAGCCATGCAGGCCGGCGGTAATCGTATCGTTTTGGGTGGCGTAGGCAAGGATGCCGTTGTCTCACACATTGCCAATCTGAACCAGGCTTTGGAATTTTTGAAGCGGGGGCAAGTCGACGCCGTGCGTCCGCAGGCCGCCGAATTTGGCTTGCAAATTCTGCCGCTGCTCAGGATGCTTGACCAGGAGTTCGACCTCAAACTGCCGCTGACCCAATACGCCCAGCGTTTAGGGGCGGGGGGTTCTGGAGCAGCACCGAATATGGCTGAGGATATTCCGGAAAACTAGGCGACACGGTAGTTTCATGTCACTTGCCTGGTTGCTGACCAACGCAGTTGCCGCTTGTCTTCTGCCGCCGCTGAACGGCTTGTTGCCGGCCTTGACGGGTTTTCTGCTGTTGCCACGTCGGCCACGTTTGGGGCGTTGCTTGATTGGCAGTGGTTTTGCCCTGCTTTTTATCCTCTCGATGCAGGTTGTGGCGCAGTTGCTGTTAAAACCACTGGAAAATCGTTATCCGGCGCTGCCGTTTGCCGCTTTGGCAAGTATTCAGGCCGACGCTGTGGTGGTGCTGGGTGGTGGGCGCTATCTTGCGCCACCAGAGTTTGACGGTCGTGATGATGTGAAGGGACATACGCTGCAGCGCTTGCGCTACGCGGCGCTGCTGGCCAAAACCTTGAATAAACCGGTGTTGGTCACAGGTGGCCGACCTGATGGGGGAGCTTCTTCGGAGGCCGAGGCAATGCAATCGGCGTTGCGCCGGGATTTTGGCGTCGATGCGCGCTGGCTGGAATCCGCTTCCGACAATACGCGTGAAAACGCCCGTAATACCGCTCATTTATTGGGCGGGCAGGGGGTGCGCCGCATTATTCTGGTAACGCACGCCTGGCACATGCCGCGCTCGGTGGCGGCTTTTGAGGCGACAGGCTTGAGTGTGCTGCCGGCGCCGACGGCCTATGTTTCCTCGCAACCTCTGACGCCGCTTGATTTCATTCCCCGTGCCAGCGCCCTCGATTGGTCTTCTGTGGCCTTGCACGAGTGGATCGGGATGCTGTTGTACGCGTTATGTCGATGATTTTACAGGGATTTTACCGATCTTGATACGCCATTCCTGTGGGCCGGTTTCATGTAGGGAAATTCCCTGGCTGTCGACGGCAACGGTGACCGGCATGTCGACGACTTCGAATTCGTAAATGGCTTCCATGCCAAGGTCGGCAAAAGCGACAACTCTGGCCTTTTTGATCGCCTGCGCCACCAGATAGGCGGCGCCGCCGACGGCGACCAGATAGGCGGAGTGGTTGTCCCGGATGGCCGCAATCGCTTCGGCGCCGCGCTCTGCCTTGCCGACCATGGCGAGCAAGCCGGTTTTTTCCAGCATCAGACGGGTGTATTTGTCCATGCGGGTGGCGGTGGTGGGGCCGGCCGGGCCGACGGCTTCGTCGCGCACCGGGCTGACCGGGCCGACGTAATAAATGACGCGGTTCTGAAAATCGATCGGCAGGGGCTCGTCTTTGGCTAGCAAGTCGGCGATGCGCTGGTGGGCGGCGTCGCGGCCAGTAAGCAGTTTGCCGTTGAGCAGCAGTTTTTCTCCGGCTTGCCAGGTGGTGATTTCGGCGGTGTTCAGTGTATCGAGGTCGATGCGCCTGGCTTGCTTGGTATCGGCTGACCAGGTGACCGGCGGCCAGTCTTCCAGCCGGGGTGGCTCAAACCGTGCCGGGCCGCTGCCGTCGAGATGAAAATGAATATGGCGGGCGGCGGCGCAGTTGGGGATGAGCGCGACCGGTAGCGAAGCAGCATGTGTGGGGTAATCGAGAATCTTGACGTCCAACACGGTGGTCAAGCCGCCCAAGCCTTGGGCGCCGATGCCGAGGGCGTTGATTTTGTCGTGCAGTTCGAGCCGCAG
>JAGTRX010000226.1 GCA_018262285.1 Pseudomonadota bacterium
ACTTTGTTGTCAACCTTTTGCAGTTCCAGAGCAAGCGCCTGAACATAGGTCAGCGTGACCAGATCACCGACACGCAGCTGATTGAAATTCCGGGCGTCCTCGCCCACGGTCATCGATACCTCGTTGCCTTTTGCGCCGACGATAACGACGGTGCGGCTTTTTGTGTCGATTGACTTGACCTTGCCCTGAACTTGAATCGATTGCACAACGGCGGCTTCGCCTGGGGCACTAGCAACGATTGCCCCGGCTTGCGGCGCGTTCTGGGCTTGGGCAAGCAGCGGCATTGAAATGACCATTGCGGCTGCGACATTTATGAACTTGTTCCGAAACGCTGCTTCGGGGAGAACTACCGGTGCAACCTCGCCAACTCAAGTAACGGCTTGCAACAGATCGGCCTCTGCCGGGTGCTTAATGCGGCCGCTACTACCGAAGCAATGGCTGTTCGTAGCAGGCTTGCAATGCATCTTCTTCTGACAGGGGTTCCCTGAGGGTCAGGCTTTCATGGACGGCGATGGCGACCAGCACGATCGCCATCGCTTTCCCATTCCAGTCGTCCGCGAATTACCCAAATTTTGGTATCGGGCGAGCCTCTAAAAGGAAGCTTTGCTGTCCGAATTTTGGTAGCTACGGGATCGTTATCGAGGTTTCAGTTTTTCGCAGCTTTTTGGGCGTCGACCGCAACAGTCTTGAAACTGGCCGAGAAATCCTGCATCCGCGAACGGTTCTTGTTGAAATCGTACAAGCCAAACTTGGAGCGCGAGCGGAAGTCGATACGCTTTGACGGTTCGTCGATGCGAAACTCGATCTGATCTTTGAAGCCAATCGCGGTGGTAAAGATCACCTCCAGATAAAGCGGCGCACTGCTGACGATGGTCGCTTCCGGGAAGGTGGCCAGTGTGGCGCGCAGCAAGGCCATTGCCTGCTCGCTATCGCCCTCGAAGGCAAGCGCTTCAAGACCGTAGCTGTTGAATGAATTGACGCAGTTGCTAGGCAACAAGCAGGACAAGGCTTCCTGATTTGTTTCGCGGCTACTTTGCGGTTTCGTGCCGTTCTCGCTGGCGGTGGCAGTCAGAGCAGCAGCCAGCATCAGGCCGACGAGAGCGCGGATTGGATTTTGTTTGGCCAAGTGTTTCTCCGTGGGGTTAATTGGCTGGCTGCCAAGGCAAGGGGGCGTAGCACCTATTCAGCAGGCCTCCTTAAAGCGGCCATCCAGGCTTTGGCAACACAATCAGATTCCACCAACGAAGCAAAACGGGGTTCGGATTCAAAACGGGCCAGCAGATTTTCGTATCCCGCCGAGCGCAAAGCGAGACATCCCTTTGTGCCGCCCAGAATTTCTTCGAAGAACGCGAGCGTCAGGTCAATGGTGGCCACTTTGACCAACGGATTCAGGTCGCGCCCGCCGGCGCCCAAGCGGTCGGTGAACATGCTGTGCGATCCATCGCGAAAGGCAACAAGCGTTTTGCGCGTGCCGCCAGTCGCGTTGAAAACGCGCAGGCGATCTTGATAGTCGGAAAGATAGCCGGGAATCTTGATCTCATCGCCGGTTGCAGTTATATGCAGCGTTGGGATGCCGATAGTGCGCACGACGGACTCCGGGTCAGTCTCACCGTGAAAGGGGGGCGCACTGATAATGACTGCGCCGAGGACACGGCTGTCGCGGTAAGTGAGGTTCCCCTGCGGGCGCGAGAATTCTGCGCCGGCGGCTAGCAAGGCGGTATTGGCGCCATAGGAATGGCCGGCAGCGAGGATGCGCGCCGGATCGATTACGCCGGCTAACTGCGGGTCGGCAAGCACCGCGTCAAGTGCGAAACCGAGATCACGTACGCGGTTAACCGCCTCGGTTTCATTTGCGGCTGATTGTAGCCGGGAGACCATATTAATTGGGTTGCCACTCCACAGGCTGCTGTCGCTACCGGCATGCTGGACGTGCAGGCTGGCATAGCCGCGCGCTGCCCAGTTTGCGCCAAGATAGGAATAGCCTTCGCGCGAGCCACCCATGCCATGCGAGAAGATAACCAGCGGCACCGGCTCGCGCCGCGAACTTGCGGGTGGCAAGTAAAGTTTGGCCAGCACTTCGCGCTGCCTGTCACGGTCGACCCACTGGAAATACTTAATTTCATACGCGCTTGGTTGTGGCAACAGATTGGCTTCAACCAGCGCCGCCTGATTACGTGCCGACCAGGATTCGACAAATCCGCTCGACCGGCCATCCTGAGTCGCGGCGCAAGCGGTGAGCAGGCTCACGCACGCTGCCATGAGGAGCAATCTGGTCGATCGGTTTTTTGGCATCGGAAAAAGCATTTCTAAAATACCTGGTTATTTTTACCTGTTGTCTGAACATCCAATGGGGCGCAAGTTCAGATTTCAACCCGGATTGATTTGATGCGGAAGAATAAGGCGGATGTGGATAAGCCCAGGGGTTGTGAGACGGCATTGTCCTTTGATGACCTCATGAGCCAGCAAATCGCCACTGTATCTGGGCCCAGAAAAGGCGAAAGCC